>NZ_JBEOWQ010000031.1:0-69645 GCF_040296145.1 Micromonospora sp. NPDC002296 | reverse complement strand
GTCGAGGTGGTGCAGCCGGTGCTGTGGGCCGTCGGCATCGCGTTGGCGGCGGTGTGGCGGCACGCGGGCGTCTCCCCGCAGGCGGTGATCGGTCATTCGCAGGGTGAGATCGGTGCGGCGTGTGTGGCGGGGATCCTGTCGCTGGAGGACGCGGCGCGGACCGTCGCCCTGCGCTCCCGCGCCCTAGCGGTGCTGCGGGGCACGGGGGCGATGGCGTCGGTGGACCTGTCCGCGCAGGCGGTCGCCGAGCGGCTGCCGGGATTCCCGGGTGTGGGCGTCGCGGCAATCAACGGTCCCGGGACGGTGGTGGTGTCGGGACCGCCGCAGCCGGTGGCGGACCTGGTGCAGGCGTGCACCGACGACGGCATTCGCGCCCGGTTGATTCCGGTGGACTACGCGTCGCACTCGGCGTCGGTGCAGGAGGTCGCGGAGCAGTTGCGGGCGGATCTGGCCGGCGTGGCCCCGCAGGCCGGCGATGTGCGGTTGGTGTCGACGTTGACCGGGGACTGGGTCGACCCGACCTCCATGGGCGCGCAGTACTGGTACGACAACCTGCGCCGGACGGTGCAGTTCGACGCCGCCGTCCGGGTGGCGATCGCGGCCGGCCACAGCACGTTCGTGGAGATCAGCCCGCATCCGGTGCTGACGATGCCGGTGACGGCGATCCTCGACGACACCGGCACGGCCGGGCACACCCTGGGCAGCCTGCGCCGGGGTGACGACGACCCGACCCGGCTGTTGACGAACCTGGCCACCGCGCACGCCGTCGGCCTGCCCGTCGATCTGACGAATGTGCTCGCCGGGACCGACGTGGTGCCGCTGCCCACGTACGCCTTCGAGCACCAGCGGTTCTGGGTGGACCCGCCCGTGCACCGGGCGCAGGACGTCGCCTCCGCCGGCCTCCAGGACGCCGGCCACCCGCTGCTCAGCGCCACCCTCACCTTCCCCGACAGCGAGCGGATGGTGTTCACCGGCCGGCTGTCGGTGCGTACCCATCCGTGGCTCGGCGAGCACCGGGTGATGAACAACATCCTGCTGCCCGGCACCGCGTTCGTGGAGCTGGCGACGTACGCCGGCGAGCAGGCCGGCTGCCCGACGGTGGAGGAGCTGACCCTGCTCGCCCCGCTGGTCCTGCCCGAGCTGGGCTCCCTCCAGGTGCAGCTCTCGGTCGGCGAGCGCGACGACGACGGCCGGCGCGGCGTGCAGCTCTACTCCCGGCCCTACCGGGACGGCTCGGACGAGATCCTCGCCGACGTGGCCTGGACCTGCCACGCCACCGGCCTGCTCGCCCCGCAGTCGGCCGACGCGCCCGCCTTCGACCTGGGGGTGTGGCCGCCGCCCGGCGCGACCCGCGTCGAGTCCGCCGACTTCTACTCCGGCATCGAGGCGACCGTCTTCGGGTACGGCCCGGCGTTCCGCGGCCTGCGCGCCGCGTGGACCCGCGGCGACGAGGTCTTCGCCGAGGTGGAACTGCCCGCCGACCACCACGCCGAGGCGGGCCGGTTCGGCGTGCACCCGGCGCTGCTCGACGGCGCGTTGCAGGCCATGTCGATCGGCGGCTTCCTCGGCCGGATGGGCGACGGCGCCGACGCCACCGCGCCCCGGCTGCCGTTCGCCTGGACCGGGGTCTCCCTGCTCGCCGCCGGGGCCACCGCCCTGCGGGTCCGGGTCGCCGCGGCCGGCGAGGTCGGGGTGGCCTTCCAGGTGGCCGACGCCACCGGCGCGCCGGTGCTGCACGTCGACTCGCTGATCATGCGGCGGGTCTCCGGCGACTCCCTCGGCGCGGCCCGCTCCGGCCGGCACGAGTCGCTGTTCCAGGTGGACTGGCCGGCGCTGCCGGTGCCCACCGGCCCGGTCCCGGCGGCCACCCGCTGGGTGGTGCTCGGCGGCGACGACCTCGCGCTCAGCGCCGCCTGCGAGTCGGCGGGCGCGCGGGTGCGCGCCGACATCGACCTGGACTCCCTCGGCGACCTGCTCGCCGGGGGCGAGCCCGCGCCGGAGGCGGTCGTCGTTCCGGTCGGCGGCCCCGCCGACGACGACGCGGACCCGGCCCTCGCCGCGCAGGCGCGGGCCACGACGCACCGTACCCTCGCGGCGCTGCGGACCTGGCTCGCCGACGACCGGTTCGCCGGGTCCCGGCTCGTCCTGGTCACCCGTGACGCGGTCGCGGCGGGGGAGGAGCCGGCGGTCAACCTGCGCCAGGCCCCCGTGTGGGGCCTGCTGCGCACCGCCCAGCTCGAACACCCCGACCGGTTGCAGCTCGTCGACCTCGACGACGAACCGGACAGCCGGGCCGCCCTGGCCGCCGCGATCGCCTCCGGTGAGCCGCAGCTCGCCGTGCGGGCCGGACAGGTCCGCACCCCGCGCCTCGGGCGGGTCCCGGCCGGGACGGAGCCGCTGCCCGGCGGCATCGACCCCGACGGCACCGTGCTGATCACCGGCGGCACCGGCGTGCTCGGCCGGATCCTGGCCCGGCACCTCGCCACCACCCACGGCGTGCGGCACCTGCTGCTCGCCGGCCGGCGCGGCGCGGCGGCCGAGGGGATCGCCGACCTGGTCGCCGAACTCGCCGACGCCGGTACGGAGGTGACCGTCGCCGCCTGCGACGCCGCCGACCCGGACGCCCTGGCGGCGCTGCTCGCCGGGGTCCCCGCCGCGCACCCGCTGACCGCCGTGGTGCACGCCGCCGGCGTCCTCGACGACGGGGTGCTGGAGTCGATGACCCCCGACCGCGTCGACGCGGTGGCCGTGCCGAAGATCGACGCGGCCTGGCACCTGCACCGGCTCACCGAAGGGCTGGGCCTCGCGGCGTTCGTGCTGTTCTCCTCGGCGGCGGCCACGCTGGGCAGCGCCGGCCAGTCCAACTACGCGGCGGCCAACGCCTTCCTCGACGCCCTCGCCGCGCACCGCCGGGCCCGGGGGCTCGCCGGCATCTCCCTCGCCTGGGGCCTGTGGGAGCAGGCCAGCGGCATGACCGGCCACCTCGCCGACGCCGACGTGCGGCGCATCACCGAGCAGGGCGCCGCCGGCCTGGCCACCGCGCAGGCGCTGGACCTGTTCGACGCCGCCTGGCGGCTGGACGCGGCGGCGGTCGTACCGATGCGGCTGGACGTCGGGACGCTGCGGGGTCAGGCGGAGTCCGGTGCCCTCGCGCCGATGCTCCGCGCCCTGGTCCGGGTGCCGCTGCGCCGTTCCGTCGACGCCACCGGCGCCCGTGCCGGCGGGGTGTCGCTCGGTCAGCGGCTCGCCGGACTGGCCGGACCGGAGCGGCTGAAGGTGGTGCTCGACGTGGTCCGGGCGAACATCGCCGCCGTCCTCGGCCACGCCGGCGCCGACGCTGTCGACCCCGGCCGGCTCTTCACCGACCTGGGCTTCGACTCGCTCACCGCCGTGGACCTGCGCAACCGGCTCAACGCCCTGTCCGGGCTGCGGCTGCCGGCGACGCTGGTCTTCGACTACCCGACGCCGACCGCGCTGGCCGAGAAGCTGACCAGCGAGATCGCCGCCGACTCCGCGCCCTCCACCCAGCCCATCTTCCAGGGCATCGACACCGTGGAGAGCCTGCTCAACTCCATCCCGCTCGACCCGGTGGCCCGGGACCGGTTCACCGCCCGGATGCAGGACCTGCTCGCCAAGGCGTCCGACCTGGCCGCCGGGCCCGCCGCCGAGGACCGGCCCGATCTCGACTCGGCCAGCGACGACGAGATCTTCGACTTCATCAGCAAAGAGTTTGGAATCTCCTGAGATGACCGACTTCCGGATCGAGGCAGGTGTGACCCGATGAGCGACGACAAGCTGCGGTACTTCCTCAAGCGGGTCACCGCCGACCTGCACGACACCAGGCGCAAGCTGCAGACCGTCGAGGCGCGCGACCAGGAGCCCCTGGCCATCGTCTCGATGAGCTGCCGCTTCCCCGGTGGCGTCCGGACGCCGGAGGACCTGTGGGACCTCGTCGCCGACGGCCGGGACGCCCTCACCGAGTTCCCGGGCGACCGGGGCTGGGACCTGGAGTCGCTCTACGACCCCGACCCGAACAAGCCGGGCAAGAGCTACACCCGGGTCGGCGGGTTCCTCGACGGCGCCGGTGACTTCGACCCGACCCTGTTCGGCATCTCGCCGCGCGAGGCCCTGGCCATGGACCCACAGCAGCGGCTGCTGCTGGAGACGTCCTGGGAGGCCGTCGAGCGGGCCGGCATCGACCCGCTGTCGCTGCGTGGCAGCTCCACCGGCGTCTTCGTCGGGCTGAGCACCTCCAACTACGGCATCGGGCTGCCGAACGTGCCCGAGGGCGTCGACATGTACCTCGGCACCGGCAACACCACCAGCGTCGCGTCCGGCCGGATCTCGTTCACCCTCGGACTCAACGGCCCGGCCGTCACGGTGGACACCGCCTGCTCGTCGTCCCTCGTCGCCCTGCACCTCGCCGTGAACGCGCTGCGCCGGGGCGAGTGCGACCTCGCCATCGCCGGTGGCGTCACCGTGATGGCCACCCCCGGCGTCTTCGTCGTCTTCTCCCGGCAGCGCGGCATGTCCGTCGACGGCCGGTGCAAGGCGTTCGCGGCGGGCGCCGACGGCACCGGCTGGGGCGAGGGCGGCGGGGTGCTCGTCGTGGAGCGGCTCGCCGACGCCGAGCGCAACGGCCACCCGGTCCTCGCGGTGATCCGGGGCAGCGCCCTCAACCAGGACGGCGCGTCCAACGGGCTCACCGCCCCGAACGGCCCCTCCCAGCAGCGGGTCATCCGGCAGGCCCTGGCCAACGCCCGGCTCGGCACCGCCGACGTCGACATGGTGGAGGCGCACGGCACCGGCACCACCCTCGGCGACCCGATCGAGGCGCAGGCGCTCATCGCCACGTACGGGCAGGACCGCCCCGCCGACCGGCCACTGTGGCTCGGCTCGGTGAAGTCGAACATCGGCCACACCCAGAGCGCCGCCGGCGTCGCCGGGCTGGTCAAGATGGTGATGGCGCTGCGCAACGGCGTCATGCCGGAGACCCTGCACGTCGACGAGCCGTCCCAGCACGTGGACTGGACCGCCGGTGCGGTGTCGCTGCTCACCGAGTCGAAGCCGTGGCCGGAGCTGGACCGCCCCCGTCGCGGCGGCGTCTCCTCGTTCGGGGTGAGCGGCACCAACGCGCACGTGATCCTGGAGGAGTACCGGCCCCGCGTCGCCGGCCCGGACACCGTCGACGGGGAGGAGGCCGCCGAGGCCACCGCCGTCGAGTCCGCGTACCGGCCCGGCCTGATCGACTCCGACGTGACGATCTGGCCGGTGTCGGCCCGGTCGAAGGCAGCCCTCGCCGGCCAGGCCGCCCGGCTCGCGCGGCACGTGCGCGACCACGGCGACCTCGCCCCGGCGGCGGTCGGCTGGGCCCTGGCCACCACCCGGTCCACGTTCGACCACCGGGCCGCCGTGGTCGGCGCGGGTGCCGAGGAACTGCTGGCCGGGCTGGACGCCCTGGCCGCCGGCCAGCCGGCCGGCAACCTCGTGACCGGCACGGTCACCGGCTCCGGCGCCGGTCCCGTGTTCGTCTTCCCCGGCCAGGGCGCCCAGTCGGCGCGGATGGCCGCCGGCCTCGTCGGCCGGGCCCCCGCGTTCGACGCGAGGCTCGCCGAGTGCCAGCGGGCCCTCGCCCCGTACCTGGACGTGGATCTCGTCGCGGTGCTGACGGGCGAGGACGAGTCGTGGCTGGACCGGGTCGAGGTCGTCCAGCCGGTGCTGTGGGCCGTCGGGATCGCCCTCGCCGCCGTCTGGCGCGCGGCCGGCGTCGTCCCGGACGCCGTGGTCGGCCACTCGCAGGGTGAGATCGGCGCGGCGTGTGTGGCGGGGATCCTGTCGCTGGAGGACGCGGCGAGGACGGTTGCCCTGCGTTCGCGTGCTCTTGCCGTGCTGCGGGGTACGGGGGCGATGGCGTCGGTGGACCTGTCCGCCGACGCGGTGACCGCCCGCCTCGCGCAGTTCCCGGGTGTCGGGGTGGCGGCGGTGAACGGCCCGGCCACGGTGGTCGTGTCGGGTCCGCCGCAGCCGGTGGCGGACCTTGTGCAGGCGTGCACCGACGAGGGGCTGCGGGCAAGGCTGATTCCGGTGGACTACGCGTCGCACTCGGCGTCGGTGCAGGACGTCGCCGAGCAGTTGCGGGCGGACCTGGCCGACGTGGCCCCGCAGGCCGGTCACACCCGTCTCGTGTCCACGCTGACCGGGGACTGGGTGGACCCGGCGGGCATGACCGCCGACTACTGGTACGACAACCTGCGGCGGACGGTGCAGTTCGACGCCGCCGTCCGGGTGGCGATCGCGGCCGGCCACAGCACGTTCGTGGAGATCAGTCCGCATCCGGTGTTGACCATGCCGGTGACGGCGATCCTCGACGACACCGGCACCACCGGGCACACCCTGGGCAGCCTGCGCCGGGGTGACGACGACCCGACCCGGTTGCTGACGAACCTGGCCACCGCGCACGCCATCGGCCTGCCCGTCGACCTCACGAACGTCCTGCCCGGGACCGACACGGCACCGCTGCCCACGTACGCCTTCGACCACCAACGGTTCTGGCTGGACGGCAGCGGCGGCCCCGACCTGGAGAGCCTGCTCCAGGCGGCGGCCGACCCGAGCGACGCCAGTTTCTGGGCCGCCGTGGAACGCGGCGACCTCACCGCCCTCGCCGAGACCATCGCCACCGAGGACACCCCGGTGGACCAGGCCTTCGACGCGCTGCTCCCGGCCCTGCCGCTGCTCACCTCGTGGCGCCGGCAGCGGCGTCGGCAGTCCGACATCGACAGCTGGCGCTACCAGGACACCTGGAAGCCGCTGCCCGGCGTGGCCAACCGGGGCATGACCGGCACCTGGGTCGTCGTCATGCCGACCGGCGACATCGTCGAGCCCTGGCAGGACGCCTGCGTCGAGGCGCTCACCGGGGCCGGCGCGACCCTCGTACCGGTGCCCGTCTCCACCCCCGACGTCGACCGCGACCTGCTCGGCAAGCTGCTGCGGGAGGCGCTCACCGCCGCGCCGGGCGGCGACGGCGACGCCGTCGAGGTGGCCGGCGTGGTGTCGCTGCTCGCCTTCGACGAACTGGTCCACCCGCTGTACCCGTCCGTGCCGGGCGGCTTCGCCGCCACCGTCGCGCTGTTCCAGGCCCTCGGCGACATCGGCCTGCGCGCCCCGATGTGGAGCATCACCTCCGGCGCCGCGTCCGTCGGCCGAGCCGACCTGCTGCGCTCCCCGGTGCAGTCGCTGGTCTGGGGATTCGGCCGGGTCGCCGCGCTGGAGCACCCGCAGCGCTGGGGTGGCCTCGTGGACCTTCCCGAGGCCGTCGACGAGCGCTCCGCCGGCCTGCTGGTCGCGGCCCTCACCACCGCCGGGGAGGAGGACCAGATCGCGGTACGCCCCGGCAGTGTCCTCGCCCGCCGGCTCACCCGGGTTCCGCTCGGCGACAGCCAGCCCACGAACCCGTGGCAGCCGTTCGGCACGGCGCTGGTCACCGGCGGCACCGGCGCGCTCGGCGGGCACGCCGCCCGCTGGCTGGCCCGCAGCGGCGTGGAGAACATCCTCGTCGTCAGCCGGCGGGGCATGGCCGCGCCGGGCGCGCAGCAACTCGTGGACGACCTCACCGAGCTGGGCGCCCAGGCCGCCGTGGTCGAGTGCGACGCCTCCGACCGGGACGCGCTGGCCGACCTGATCGACGCGATCCCCGCCGAGTACCCGCTCACCACGGTCGTGCACGCCTCCGCCGTGCTCGACGACGCGATGATCAACGACATCCGGCCGGAGCAGATCGAGCGGGTGCTCCAGGCCAAGGTCGACGTCGCGTACAACCTGCACGAGCTGACCCTCGACCTGGACCTGTCCGCGTTCATCATGTTCTCGTCGTTCGCGGGCAGCGTGGCCAGCTCCGGCGTCGGCAACTACGCCCCGAGCAACGCGTTCCTCGACGCGCTCGCCCAGCACCGGCGCGGCCTCGGCCTGCCCGCCACCTCCATCGCCTGGGGCGCCTGGGCCGGCGGCGGCATGGCCGACGGGCCGCTCGGCGAGCTGCTGCACCGGCACGGCGTACCCGAGATGACCCCCGAGGCGGCCATCGCCGCGCTGCACCAGGCCGTGGACCACAGCGAGGGGTTCCTCACCATCGCCGACATCGCCTGGGAGCGGTTCGCAGTCGCGTTCACCGCCACCCGGCCCGGCCCGCTGATCGGCGACCTGCCGGACGTCCGCCGGCTCGCCACGGCCGAGACGGTTGCCGGCGTGGAGGCCGGGGACGGCCCGGAGACGTTGCAGGACCGGCTCGCCGGGCTGCCCGCCGCCGAGCGGCTCGCCGTGCTGCTCGGCCTGGTGCGCAGCCAGGTCGCCGCCGTGCTCAACTACGCGTCCGCCGAGTCGGTGGACGAGCACCGGGCGTTCCGGGAGCTGGGCTTCGACTCCGTCACCGCCGTCGAACTGCGCAACCGCCTCGGCTCGGCCACCGGGGTGGCCCTGCCGGTCACCCTGGTCTTCGACTACCCGACCCCGACGACGCTGGCGGAGTACCTCTTCGCCGAGGTCGCCCACGCCGACGTGGTCACCCCGACCGCCCTCCTCGACGACCTCGACCGGATCGCCGACAGCCTCGACGTGGTGGCGCGCGACGAGGCGGCGCGGGTGCGGGCCACCGTACGGCTCCAGGCGATGTTGTCCCGGCTCGGCCAGGCCGGCGGCGGCGACAACATCGGCCGACACCTCGACGACGCCACCGACGACGAACTGTTCGCGATGGTGGACAAGGACCTCGGCATTTCCTGACCTCACTCCGGCTCTCTCCCGTCCCTCCCGAGGAAGCGGCACCCCGATGGCCAATGAAGACAAGCTCCGCGACTACCTCAAGCGGGTCATGGCTGATCTCCACGACACCCGCCGCCGACTCAGCGAGGTCCAGTCCCAGGAACTGGAGCCGGTGGCGATCGTGGCGATGAGCTGCCGGCTGCCCGGCGGGGTGCGCAATCCCGACGAGCTGTGGGAGCTGCTGCGGGAGGGCCGGGACGCGGTCGCCCCCTTCCCCGCCGACCGGGGGTGGGACCTGGAACGGCTGTACCACCCCGACCCCGACCACCCGGGCACCTCGTACGCCCGGGAGGGCGGGTTCATCGACGGGGCCGGGGACTTCGACTCCGCCTTCTTCGGCATCTCGCCCCGCGAGGCGCTCACCATGGACCCGCAGCAGCGGCTGCTGCTGGAGACGTCCTGGGAGGCGGTCGAGGCCGCCGGGATCGACCCGGCCACCCTGCGCGGCAGCCGGACCGGGGTGTTCGTCGGCACCAACGGGCAGGACTACGGCACCCTGCTGATGATGTCGCCCGACGGCGACGAGGGGCACTCGATGACCGGGGGCGCGGCGGCCGTCGCGTCCGGCCGGGTGTCGTACACCCTCGGGCTGGAGGGTCCGGCGGTCTCCATCGACACGGCCTGCTCGTCGTCGCTGGTGGCGCTGCACCTCGCGGTGCAGGCGCTCCGGGCGGGGGAGTGCGACCTCGCCCTGGCCGGCGGGGTGACCGTGATGGCCACCCCCGGCCTGTTCATCGGCTCCAGCCGGCAGCGCGCCCTCTCCCCGGACGGGCGGTGCCGGTCCTTCGCCGCCGCCGCCGACGGTGCCGGGTTCTCCGAGGGCGTCGGCTGGCTGATGGTCGAGCGGCTGTCGGACGCCCGCCGCAACGGCCACCCCGTCCTCGCGGTGGTCCGGGGCTCCGCCGTCAACCAGGACGGCGCGTCCAACGGGCTGACCGCACCGAACGGGCCGGCGCAGCAGCGGGTGATCAGCCAGGCCCTCGCCTCGGCCCGGCTGTCCACGGCGGACGTGGACGTGGTGGAGGCGCACGGCACGGGCACCAAGCTGGGTGACCCGATCGAGGCGCAGGCGCTGCTGGCCACGTACGGGCAGGACCGGGGCGACGCCGGTCCGTTGCTGCTCGGCTCGGTGAAGTCGAACATCGGCCACGCGCAGGCCGCGGCCGGCGTCGCCGGTGTGATCAAGATGGTGCTGGCCATCCGGCACGGGATCGTGCCCGCCACCCTGCACGTCGACGAGCCGTCCTCGCACATCGACTGGACGGCCGGCGCGGTGGAGCTGACCACCGAGGCGCGACCGTGGCCCGAGACGGGCCGGGCCCGGCGGGCCGCCGTCTCCTCCTTCGGCATCTCCGGCACCAACGCGCACGTGATCATCGAGCAGGCCGACGACGAGCCGGTCGAGCTTCTCGCCGTCCCCACGAGTGCGCCGGGCCTGGTCGACGCGGACGTGACGGTGTGGCCGGTGTCGGCCCGGTCCAGGGTCGCCCTCGCCGGCCAGGCCGCCCGGTTGGCGTCGTACGTGCGGGAGCGTGACGGTCTCGACCCGGCGGCGGTGGGCTGGTCCCTGACGGCGACCCGGTCGACGTTCGACCACCGGGCCGCCGTGGTCGGTTCCACCGTCGACGAGCTGCTGGCCGGCCTGGACGCCCTGGGCACGGGTGCGCCGGCCGGCAACGTGGTCTCCGGCGCGGCGGCGGCTCCGGGCGCGGGTCCGGTGTTCGTGTTCCCGGGTCAGGGTGCGCAGTCGGCGCGGATGGCGGCCGGCCTGGTCGGTCGGACGCCGGTGTTCGACGCGCGGCTGGCGGAGTGTCAGCGTGCCCTGGCCCCGTACCTGGACGTGGATCTCGTCGCGGTGTTGACGGGCGAGGACGAGTCGTGGTTGGAGCGGGTCGAGGTGGTCCAGCCGGTGCTGTGGGCCGTCGGGATCGCCCTGGCGGCGGTGTGGCGGCACGCGGGCGTCTCCCCGCAGGCGGTGATCGGGCATTCGCAGGGTGAGATCGGTGCGGCGTGTGTGGCGGGGATCCTGTCGCTGGACGATGCGGCGAGGACGGTGGCCCTGCGTTCGCGTGCCCTGGCGGTGTTGCGGGGTACGGGGGCGATGGCGTCGGTGGACCTGTCCGCCGAGGCGGTGACCGAACGGCTGGGCGCGTTCCCCGGTGTGGGTGTCGCGGCGGTGAACGGTCCGGGCACGGTGGTCGTGTCGGGTCCGCCGCAGCCGGTGGCGGACCTCGTCCAGGCGTGCGCCGACGACGGCATTCGCGCCCGGTTGATTCCGGTGGACTACGCGTCGCACTCGGCGTCGGTGCAGGACGTCGCGGAGCAGTTGCGGGCGGACCTGGCCGGCGTGTCCCCGCAGGCCGGCGACGTGCGGTTGGTGTCGACGTTGACCGGGGACTGGGTCGACCCGACTTCCATGGGCGCCCAGTACTGGTACGACAACCTGCGGCAGACCGTGCAGTTCGACGCCGCCGTGCGCGCCGCGATCGCCGCCGGCCACAGCACGTTCGTGGAGATCAGCCCGCACCCCGTGTTGACCATGCCGGTGACGGCGATCCTGGACGACGCCGGGGTCGCCGGGCACACCCTGGGCAGCCTGCGCCGGGGCGACGACGACCCGACCCGGCTGCTGACGAACCTGGCCACCGCGCACGCCGTCGGCCTGCCCGTCGACCTCACGAACGTGCTCGCCACCACGGCCACCGTCGACCTGCCCACCTACGCGTTCGACCACCACCGGTACTGGCCCGCGCCGTCGCTCTTCCTCGCCCGCGCCGACGACGAGCCGGACATCGACCGGTGGCGCTACCGGGTCACCTGGGACGCCCTGCCCGACCTGCCGCTGGACCGGCTCGCCGGCACCTGGCTGATCCCGGTTCCCGACGGTCTGGGCGAGGACCAACTGGTCCAGGACGTGCTCTCCGCGCTCGGCAGCGTCGGCGTGGACGCCGTACCCGTCGAGGTGGACACCGCCGCCGACGCGGCGGCGCTGGCCGACCTGCTGCGCGACGCGCTGCCCGACGAGGGCCCCGCCTCGGTGCTGTCGCTGCTCGGGCTCGACGAGCGGGCGCACCCCGAACACCCCGCCACCACGCTGGGCGTCACCGGGACGGTCCTGCTCGTGCAGGCGCTCGGGTCGCTCGACGTCGAGGCGCCGCTGTGGTGCGCCACCCGGCGGGCCGTCGCCGTCGACGCCGGGGACCCCGCGCCGAGCCCGGCCGCCGCCGCCGTCTGGGGCCTCGGCCGCGCGGTCGCCCTCGAACACCCCGGCCGCTGGGCCGGCCTGGTCGACCTGCCGGACGTCCTCGACCCCTGGACCGGGGTGCGGCTCTGCGCGGCGCTCGGCGACAACGGCGGCGAGGACCAACTCGCCGTCCGCGACTCCGGGGTCTTCGCCCGCCGGCTCACCCGGATCACCGAGCCCGAGCCGACCGCGTCCGGCGAGCCGGCACACGACGGCTGGCGGATGCGCGGCACCGTGCTGATCACCGGTGGCACCGGCGGCCTGGGTGGGCATCTGGCCCGCTGGGCGGCCCGCTCCGGCGCCGCGCACGTCCTGCTGGCCAGCCGGCGCGGCCCGGACGCCCCGGGTGCCGCCGAGTTGGAGGCGGAGCTGACCGACCTCGGCGTACGGGTCACCGTCGCGGCCTGCGACGTGACCGATCGGGCGCAGCTCGCCGACCTGCTGGCCACCGTCGACGGGGACGCCCCGGTGAGCGCCGTGCTGCACACCGCCGCGGTCCTCGACGACGGCATCGTGGACACCGCCACTCCGCAGCGCCTGCACACCGTCGCCGCCCCCAAGTGCGCCGCCGCCGTCCACCTGGACGAGTTGACCCGCGACCTTGATCTGGACGCCTTCGTGCTGTTCTCCTCGGTCGCCGGCACCACCGGCAACGCCGGGCAGGGCGCGTACGGGGCCGCGAACGCCTTCCTCGACGCCCTCGCCGAGCGGCGCCGGGCCGAGGGCCTTCCCGCCCTCTCGGTGGCCTGGGGGGCGTGGAGCGGTGCCGGCCTGCCCGCCGACAACGAGCGCGCCCAGCAGCGGCTGCGCCGGGGCGGCATGGTCGGCATGGACCCGGACCTGGCCGTCGAGGCCCTGGCCCGGGCGCTGCGCCGGGGCGAGACCAGCACGCTGATCGCCGACATCGACTGGGGCCGGTTCGCCCCCGCCTTCACCCTGGTCCGGCCCAGCCCGCTGATCGGCGACCTCGCCGAGGTGCGCGAGGCGGCCCGGGAGACCACGGCGCAGGCCACGGAGGAGGAGTCGGCCGCCCCGTCCGGGGCGCTGGCCCGCCGGCTCGCCGTGCTCACCCCGGCGGAGCGCGTCGAGGCGCTGCTGGAACTGGTCCGCCAGTGCGCGGCGACGGCGCTGGGCTACGGCGCGGCCGACGACATCCCGGCCACCCGGCCCTTCCGGGACCTGGGCCTGGACTCGCTGACCGCGGTGGACATGCGTAACTTCCTGGCCTCCGCCACCGACCTGCGGCTGCCGGCGACGCTCGCCTTCGACTACCCGAACCCGACGGTGCTCGCCGCGCACCTGGACGAGCTGCTCACCGGGGTCGTCCCGGCCGTGACCGCCCCCGCCGCACCCGCCGTGGCCGTCGACGACGACCCGATCGCCATCGTCGCCATGAGCTGCCGCCTCCCCGGCGGGGCGGACGACCCGGAGCGGCTGTGGCAGCTCCTCGCCGCCGGCGGCGACGCGATCGGCGAGTTCCCCACCGACCGGGGCTGGGACCTCGACCGGCTGTTCGACTCCGACCCGGAGAACGAGGGCACCAGCTACGCCCGGGAGGGCGGGTTCGTCGCCGGGGTCGCCGACTTCGACGCCGGCTTCTTCGGCATCAGCCCCCGCGAGGCCCTGGCCATGGACCCGCAGCAGCGGCTGCTGCTGGAGGCGTCCTGGGAGGCGATCGAGCGGGCCGGGATCGACCCGCAGGCGCTGCGCGGCAGCCCCACCGGCGTCTTCGTCGGCACCAACTACCAGGACTACCGGAACCTGATGTACAGCGCCGAGGGCGCCGAGGGACACCTGATGACCGGCAACGCCGGCAGCGTGCTCTCCGGCCGGGTGTCGTACACCCTCGGGCTGGAGGGGCCCGCCGTCTCGGTGGACACCGCCTGCTCGTCGTCGCTGGTCGCGCTGCACTGGGCCTGCCAGGCGCTGCGCCAGGCGGAGTGCTCCCTCGCCCTCGTCAGCGGCGTCACCGTGATGTCCACCCCCGGGGTGTTCGTCGGCTTCAGCCGGCAGCGGGGCCTGGCCCCGGACAGCCGGGTCAAGGCGTTCGCCTCCGCCGCCGACGGCACGAGCTGGGGCGAGGGCCTCGGCGTGCTGCTGGTCGAGCGGCTCTCCGACGCCCAGCGCAACGGCCACCCCGTGCTCGCGGTGATCCGGGGCAGCGCCGTCAACCAGGACGGCGCGTCCAACGGCCTCACCGCCCCGAACGGGCCCTCGCAGCAGCGGGTGATCCGGCAGGCCCTGGCCAACGCCGGCCTCACCCCGGCCGAGGTGGACGCCGTCGAGGCGCACGGCACCGGCACCAAGCTCGGCGACCCGATCGAGGCGCAGGCCCTGCTCGCCACGTACGGGCGGGACCGGCCGGCCGACCAGCCGCTCTGGCTCGGCTCGATCAAGTCCAACATCGGGCACACCCAGGCCGCCGCCGGGGTCGCCGGCATCATCAAGATGGTCCTGGCCCTGCGGTACGGCTACCTGCCGCAGACCCTGCACGTCGACGAGCCGACCGACCAGGTGGACTGGAGCGTCGGCGCGGTCGAGCTGCTCGACGAGGGCCGGACCTGGCCGGTCACCGGCCGCCCCCGGCGGGCCGCCGTCTCCTCCTTCGGGATCAGCGGCACCAACGCGCACACCATCCTGGAGCAGGCCCCCGAGCTGCCCGTACCGGCCGAGCCGGCCGGGGACCCGGACCGGCTGCCGGTGGTGCCGGTGCTGCTGTCGGCGCGTACCGCGTCCGCGCTGGCCGCGCAGGCCGGTCCGTGGGCCGACCAGGTCACCGGGCCGGAGGCGCCGCCGATGGTCGACGTCGGCTGGTCGTCCGTGGTGTCCCGGGCCGCCCTGGAGCACCGGGCCGTCGTCCTCGCCACCGACCGGATCGCGCTGCGCACGGGGCTGCGTGCCCTCGGCTCCGGCGAGGAGTCGCCGCTGGTGGTCACCGGCGCGGTAGCGCCCCGGCCGAAGGTGGCGTACCTGTTCTCCGGGCAGGGCGCGCAGCGGGCCGGGATGGGCCGCGAGCTGGCCGCCGCGTTCCCGGCCTTCGCCGCCGCCCTGGACGAGGTCTGCGCCGCCCTCGACCCGCACCTGCCGGGACCGCTGCGGCCGGTGCTGAACGCCTCGCCCGGCACCGCCGACGCGGAGCTGCTGGACCGCACCGAGTACACCCAGCCGGCGCTGTTCGCCGTCGAGGTGGCGCTGTTCCGGCTGCTGCGGGCGTGGGGCGTGCGCCCCGACGCGGTCGCCGGGCACTCCATCGGCGAGTTCGCCGCCGCCCACGCCGCCGGGATGCTCAGCCTGACCGAGGCCGCCGAGCTGGTCGCCGCCCGGGGCCGGCTCATGCAGGCGCTGCCGGACGGCGGAGCGATGCTCGCGGTCGCCGCCGCCGAGGCCGACGTGCTGGCCTCGCTCGGCGACCGCGCCGACCGGGTCTCCGTCGCCGCCGTCAACGGCCCCGCCGCCGTGGTGCTGTCCGGGGCCGGCGACGCCGTCGAGGAACTGGCCGCCGAGTGGTCGGCCCGGGGCGTGCGTATCCGGCGGCTGACCGTCAGCCACGCCTTCCACAGCCCGCTGATGGACCCGGTGCTCGACGACCTCGCCGCCGCCGCCGCCCGGCTGGAACAGCGGACCCCGACCGTGCCGATGGTCTCCACGGTCACCGGCGCGGTGGTCGACCCGGCGGAGCTGGCCAGCCCGGAGTACTGGGTGCGACACGCCCGCGACGCCGTGCGCTTCGCCGACGCCGTCACGGCCCTGCGCGCACAGGGCTGCACCGGGTACGTCGAGATCGGCCCGGACGGGGTGCTCACCGCCCTCACCCAGGCGGTCCTCGCCGAGGGTGCCCCGGCCGGCGGCCGGGCCCCGCTGGTCGTGCCGACGCTGCGCCGGGACCGGCCGGAGCCGACCGCCCTGCTGCGGGCCGTCGCCGCGCTGCACACCCACGGCGTCTCCCCGGACTGGTCCGCCCTGTACGAGGGCACCGGCGCCCAGCCGATGGACCTGCCCACGTACGTGTTCGACCGGCAGCGCTACTGGCCGGAGCCACCGGACTGGGCCGCCCTCGTCCCCGCCGAGGACGACAGCACCGAGGTCGAGCGCCGGTTCTGGGCGGCGGTTGAGGCCGAGGACTTCGATTCGCTGACCCGGGAGCTGGACGTGGACCGCGACCAGCCGTTCGGGGCGGTGCTGCCGGCCCTGTCCGCGTGGCGGCGGCGTGGCCGGGAACGCTCCCTCGTGGACGGTGCCCGGTACCGGGCGGTCTGGGAGCCGCTGGCCGGCACGCCGACGGAGCAGGACGCCGGCTCCTGGCTGGTGCTGCTGCCCGCCGACCGGGCCGACGACCCGGACCTGAACGCCTGCACCTGGACCCTCGGCGGCGACGTGACCATCGTGCCCGTCGACACCGCCGCCGATCCCGACGAGCTGGGCGGCCAGCTCGCCGACGTGCTCGGCGAGGCGCTCGCCGCGGCCGACGGGACGCTGTCGATCCTGTCCTTCCTCGGCCTGGACGACGCCCCGCACGCCGAGCACCCGGTGGTGTCCCGCGGCCTCGCCGCGACCGTGCAGCTCCTCCAGGAGCTCACCGACACCGCCGCGGCGGCCCGGCTGTGGTGCGTCACCCAGGGCGCGGTCGGCGTCGGCGACGGCGACGTGCCGGTCAACCCCCGCCAGGCGATGCTGTGGGGGCTGGGCCGGGTGGCCGCGCTGGAGCAGCCCGCCCGCTGGGCCGGGCTGGTCGACCTGCCCGCCACTCTGGAGAGCTGGACGGCGATGCGGTTCGGCGGCATCCTCACCGGCGGTGTGGGGGAGGACCAGCTCGCCGTCCGCGACTCCGGGGTGCTGGTCCGCCGGCTCGCCCCGGCCGTCACCGCCGGGGAGCCCGCGCCGTGGCAACCCCGGGGCACCGTGCTGATCACCGGAGGTACCGGGGCGCTCGGCGGGCACGTGGCCCGCTGGGCGGCCGGCGCCGGCGCGGAGCGGGTGGTGCTGACCAGCCGGCGCGGCGCCGACACCCCCGGCACGGCCGAGCTGCTCGCCGAGCTGGACGCCCTCGGCGTCTCCGCCCGGGTGGCGCGGTGCGACGCCGCCGACCGGGCCGCCATGACCGACCTCGTCGCCGAGCTGCGGCGGGAGGGCCCGCCGCTGCGCGCGGTGGTGCACGCCGCCGGGGTCAGCGAGGTGGTGCCGCTGGCCGACACCACCCTGGAGGACCTCGCGTACGTCATCGCCCCGAAGCTGGTCGGTGCCGAGCTGCTCGACGAGTTGCTCGACGGCGTCGAGCTGGACGCGTTCGTGCTCTTCTCGTCGATCGCGGCGGTGTGGGGCAGCGGCGGGCAGGGCGCGTACGCCGCCGGCAACGCGTACCTGGACGCGCTGGCCGAGCAGCGGCACGGCCGGGGCCTGCCGGCCACCTCGGTGGCGTGGGGGCCGTGGACCGAGTCGGGCATGTTCGCCCACGATGCGCCGGAACAGCTGCGCCGCCGCGGCCTGCGGGTGATGCCGCCGGGCGTCGCGATGGCCGGCCTGCGGCACGCCCTCGCCGCCGGGGACGTCTGCGTCACCGTCGCCGACGTCGACTGGGCCACCTTCCAGCCGTTGTTCACCGCGCTGCGGCCCAGCCCGTTGCTGGCCGACCTGCCGGCCGTGCGTGCCCTGACGGAGACCGTCGCCGACGGCCCCGCCCCGGCCGCGCCGGCCACCCGGGACCTGCTCGCCGGGATGCGCGCGCTGCCCGGCGAGGAACGGCGGGCGGCACTGCTGGAGATGGTGCGGGTGGACGCGGCGAAGGTGCTCGGCCACTCCTCCGCCGACGTGATCGAGACCGACCGGGGCTTCCTCGACCTCGGCTTCGACTCGCTGACCGCCGTGGAACTGCGCAACCTGCTCACCGCGGCGACCGGGCACGAGCTGCCCACCACGGTCGTCTTCGACTACCCGACCCCGGCCGGCCTGGCCGACCACCTCTACGAGGAGCTCTTCCCCGACGCGGCCGCGTCGGCCGGCGACGACGGCGACGAGGAGTCCGTCCGCCGGGTGCTGGCCGCGATCCCGCTGGACCAGCTACGCCAGGCCGGGCTGCTCGACCAGCTGCTCCAGCTGGCCCGCGCGGCCGGACCGGTCGCGGGCGCGCCGGTGGCCGTACCGGCCGCGCCGGAGGCCGAGATCCGCGAACTGGACGTCGCCGGTCTGGTCCGGATGGCCCTGGAAGGCTCCGACTCGTGACCCGGCTGGCCGCAAGGAGCCCCCGATGAGCGTCTCACTGGACGAGGTCGTCAGCGCGTTGCGCGCGTCCCTGCTCGACAACCAGAAGCTCAAGCAGCAGAACCAGCAGCTCGCCGCCACGCTCACCGAACCGGTGGCGATCATCGGGATGAGCTGCCGGTTCCCCGGCGGTGTGCGTTCGCCGGAGCAGCTCTGGGACCTGGTCGCCGCCGGGGCCGACGCGATGGCGCCGTTCCCCGACGACCGGGGGTGGAACCTCGAAGCCCTGTACGACACCGACCCGGACAGCCGGGGCACCTCGTACGTGCGGGAAGGCGGGTTCCTCTACTCCGCCGGCGACTTCGACCCCGCGTTCTTCGGCATCAGCCCCCGCGAGGCGCTGGCCATGGACCCGCAGCAGCGGCTGCTGCTGGAGGCCGCGTGGGAGGCGTTCGAGCGGGCCGGGATCGACCCGACCACGCTGCGCGGCGCGCCCACCGGCGTGTACGCGGCGACGAGCAGCCAGGGCGACTACGCGGCCCTGCTGTCCGGGGTCGGCGGCGGTGTCGAGGGGTACCTCGGCACCGGCAGCGCCGCCGCCGTGGCCAGCGGCCGGATCTCGTACGCCCTCGGGCTGGAGGGCCCGGCGGTCACCGTGGACACCGCCTGCTCGTCGTCGCTCGTCGCGCTGCACCTGGCCTGCCAGGCGCTGCGGCTGGGCGAGTGCACCCTGGCGCTGGCCGGCGGCGTGTCGGTGATGGCCACCCCGACGGTCTTCGTGGAGTTCTCCCGCCAGCGTGGCCTGTCCACCGACGGGCGGTGCAAGTCGTTCGCCGCCGCCGCCGACGGCACCGGCTGGTCCGAGGGGGTCGGCATGCTGCTCGTCGAGCGGCTCTCCGACGCCCGCCGAAACGGCCACCGGGTCCTCGCCGTGGTGCGCGGCAGCGCGGTCAACCAGGACGGGGCCAGCAGCGGGCTCACCGCCCCCAACGGCCCCTCCCAGCGCCGGGTGATCAAGCAGGCGCTGGCCAACGCCGGGCTGACCGCCGACCAGGTCGACGTGGTGGAGGCGCACGGCACCGGCACCACCCTCGGCGACCCGATCGAGGCGCAGGCGCTGCTCGCCACGTACGGCCGGGACCGGCCGGCGGACCGGCCGCTGCTGCTCGGCTCGGTGAAGTCGAACATCGGCCACACCCAGGCCGCCGCCGGGGTCGCCGGCATCATCAAGATGGTCCACGCCATGCGGCACGGGACGCTGCCGTCCACCCTGCACGTCGACCGTCCCACCCCGCACGTCGACTGGTCCGCCGGGGCGGTGTCCCTGCTCACCGAGGCGGTCCCGTGGCCGGAGACCGGGCAGCCGCGCCGCGCCGGGGTGTCCGCGTTCGGGGTCAGCGGCACGAACGCGCACACCATCATCGAACAGCCCGACCCCGCCGACGTGCCGCCGCCCCGTCCCGCCGGGGTGCCCGCCCCGCCGGCGCCGTGGATCGTCTCCGCCCGCTCCGCGCCGGCCCTCGCGGGGCAGGCCCGCCGGCTGCTGGACCACCTGGCCGCCCACCCCGACCTGACCCCGGCCGACGTGGCGTACTCGCTGGTCACCACCCGGGCGGCGCTGCCGCACCGGGCGGCCGTGACCGGCGCGGACGGCGACGCGCTGCGGGCCGGCCTGCGGGCCGTCGCCGAGGACCGGCCCGCCGCGGGCGTGACCCGTGGGGTGGCCCGTCCGGCCGGCAAGCTCGCCTTCCTCTTCACCGGCCAGGGCGCGCAGCGCCCCGGGATGGGCGCCGAGCTGCACCGCTGTTTCCCGGTGTTCGCCGCCGCCTTCGACGAGGTGGCCGCCGAACTCGACCGGCACCTGGCCCGCCCGCTGCGCGAGGTCGTCTTCGCCGACCCCGGCTCGCCCGAGGCGGCCCTGCTGGACCGCACCGAGTTCACCCAGCCGGCGCTGTTCGCGTACGAGGTGGCCGCGTATCGGCTGGTCACCGCGTGGGGGCTGCGCCCGCAGCAACTGCTCGGGCACTCCGTCGGCGAGCTGGCCGCGGCGCACGTCGCCGGGGTGCTGTCGCTGGCCGACGCGGCGGCCCTGGTGGCCGCCCGGGGCCGGCTGATGCAGGCCCTGCCCGACGGCGGGGCGATGCTGGCGGTCCGGGCGTCCGAGGCGGAGGTGGCGCCGCAGCTCGGCGACCGGGTCGCCCTGGCCGCCGTGAACGGCCCCGCGTCGGTGGTGCTCTCCGGCGACGCCGACGCCGTGCTCGCGGCCGGCGAGAGCCTCGCCGCGCAGGGCAGGCGGACCCGCCGGCTGCGGGTCAGCCACGCGTTCCACTCAGCCCGGATGGACGCCATGCTCGCCGACTTCCGGGTGGTCGCCGAGAAGGTCACCTGGCACCCGCCGAGGCTGCCGGTCGTCTCCGACCGCACCGGCGACGTGCTCACCGCCGAGCAGGCCACCGACCCCGGCTACTGGGTCGACCACGTGCGGGACACGGTGCGCTTCCACGCCGGCATCGCCACCCTGGCCGCCGCCGGGGTGGGCACCTTCCTGGAGCTGGGCCCGGACGGCGCGCTCACCGCGCTGGGCCGGGAGTGCCTGCCCGACGCCGACCCGGCGGCCTTCGTGCCGGTGGCTCGCCGGGACCAGCCGGAGTCGGCCGGGCTGCTCGCCGCCCTCGCCGCCGTGGACCTGAGGGGCGCCGCGGTGGACTGGCCCGCCCTGTTCACCGGCGCCGACGCCGCCCGCGTCGACCTGCCCACCTACGCCTTCCACCACGAGCGGTACTGGCCGGAGCCGCCCGGGTTCCACCTCGTCCCGCCCCCGGCTGCGGACGCCGTGGACGGGGACTTCTGGGCCGCCGTCGAGGCCGACGAGCCTGCCGCGCTGGCCGCCGTCCTCGGTCTCGACGGCGACCGGCGGGACGCTTTGGCCGAGCTGCTGCCCGTCCTCGGGGCGTACCGGGGCCGGCAGCGCCGACGTACGGAGCTGGACGGCCTGCGGTACCGGGCCGGCTGGGCGCGGGTCGCCCCGCCGACCGCCGTCGTCCCGCCGACCGGCCCCTGCCTGGTGGTCACCCCGACCGGCGCGGACGCGGGCCCGGTGCTGGCCGCGCTGCGCGCCGAGGGCCTGTCGCCGGTGCTGGTGCCCGTTGGCGACCACCCCGGCGACCTCGTACTGCCGGCCGGGGACGCCCCGTCGGTCGTGGTGTCGCTGCTGGCGGCGGGCGACTCCATCGGCACCGACGCGCTGGCCGGCACCGCCGCGCTGGTCCGGGCCCTGGGCGCGGCCGACGGCGGCGCGCCGGTGTGGTGCGTGACCCGGGGAGCCGTCGCCGTCGACCCGGACGATCCTGCGCCGGGCGTCGCCGGGGCGTACGTCTGGGGCCTGGGCCGGGTGCTCGCGCTGGAGATGCCGCGGCTGTGGGGCGGCCTGGTCGACCTGCCGGCGGAGCCGGACGACGCCGCCCTCGCGGCGCTGGCCCGGCTCGTCGCGGGCGGGGGCGACGAGGACCAGCTGGCGGTCCGGCCCGCCGGGGTGTACGCGCGGCGGCTGGAACCCGCCCCGACGGGCGTCGCCGACGAGGACTGGCATCCCAGGGGAGCGGTGCTGGTCGACGGCGCGGCCGGCGTGCGGGGGCCGCACGTGCTGCGTTGGCTCGCCGACCGGGGCGCGCCGCACCTGGTCCTCACCGGGGCGGCCCTGCCCGCCGAGACGGCGGCCGAGCTGACCGGGCGGGGCGTCGAGGTCACCCCGGTCGGCGATCCCGCGGCGCTGCCCGGACTGCTGGACCGGCTCGCCGCCGACGGCCACCCGGTCCGCACGGTCGTCCACGTCGCCGACGCCGGCGGGGCGGGCGAGCCGGTCGCCGGCCTGGACCCGGCGGAGCTGGCCGCCGCCGTCTCCGCCCGCGTCGCCGCCGTGGAGCTGCTCGACTCCGCCTGCGCCGACCGGCCCGTCGACGAGTTCGTGGTCTTCACCTCCACCGCCGCCACCTGGGGCGGCGGTGGCGCGGCGGTCACGGCCGCCGCCGGCGCGGGCCTGGAGGCGCTGGCCGCCCGCCGCCGGGCCGCCGGCCGGCCGGCCACCGTGCTGGCCTGGGTGCCGTGGGCCGACGAGGTCGCCGAGCCGGAGCAGCTGCGTCGCCGGGGCGTCCGGCCGCTCGACGCCGAGCTGGCCGTCGCCGCGTTGCAGCAGGCCGTGGGCCGGGGCGACGACCAGCTCGCCGTCGCCGACATCGACTGGCCCGCGTTCGTGCCGGCTTTCACCGCGGTACGGCCCAGCCCGCTGCTGCGCGGCGTTCCCGAGGCGACGGCCGCCGCCGCGGCGGACGGGTCGGCCGGGGGCGACGCCGGCGACCCGGCCCGGGCGCTGCTGACCCGGCTCACCGGCAGCACCGCCGCGGACCGGCAGCGGATCCTGCTGGACCTGGTCCGGGCGCGGGTGGCCACGGTGCTCGGGCACGCGTCGCCCGGGGCGATCGAGGCCGACCGGGACTTCCTGGAACTCGGCTTCGACTCGCTGACCGCCCTGGAGCTGCGCGACGCGCTGCGTCAGGAGACCGGCGCGGAGCTGTCCGCGACCCTGCTGTTCGACCACCCCACCCCGACGGCGCTGGCCCGGCACCTGCTCGGCCAGCTCCTCGGCGCGGGCGCGGCCGGCGACGCGGCGACCGGAGCGGGCGACGACGGCGGCGGCGGGGCGGGCGGCGGCGGGCTGCTCGGCGGGCTGTTCAACCAGCCCAAGGCCCGGGAGGACTCCGCCGGGTACGCCGAGCTGCTGGTCAAGCTCGCCCAGTTCCGGCCGTCCTTCACCGATCCCGGGCAGCTCTCCCGGCCGGCCGGGATCCTCCGGCTGGCCGAGGGCGGCGCCGGGGCGCCGTTGGTCTTCTGCTGCACCATGTCGCTGCTCTCCGGCGCGCACGAGTACGCCCGGCTCGCGTCCGGCTTCCGCGGCCTGCGCGACGTCTGGGCGCTGCCCAACCCCGGCTTCGGGGCGGGCGAGGAGCTGCCCGCCGACCTGGACGCCCTGCTGCGGGTGCACGCCGACACGGTGCTGCGCGCCGTCGGCGACGGCCCGTACGTGTTGGGCGGGCACTCCGGCGGCGCGATGGTCGCCAACGTGCTCGCCCGCGAGCTGGACCGCCAGGGCCGGCCGCCGGCCGCCGTGGTGCTGATGGACACCTACCCGGCCGACAGCGAGGTGCTCGGCGGCTGGGTGCCGGAGCTGCTCGACGGGATGACCGAGCGGGACAGCGCGTACACCCCGATGGACGACTGGCGGACCACCGCGTGGGCCGGGTACCTGCCGTTGTTCCTGGACTGGCAACCCGCCCCGATGACGTCGGCGACCCTGCTGGTGCGGGCCAGCGAGCCGCTGGGGCAGTGGACGGGGGAGGCCGACGGCTGGCGGTCCCGGTGGCCGTACCCGCACGAGGCGGTGGACGCGGCCGGCGACCACTTCAGCATGGTCGCCGACCGGGGCCCGGAGCTGGCCGTGAGCCTGCAGGGGTGGCTGGCCGGGCATGGCCTGTGAGGGCCCACGCCCCTGCGGTCCCCCTTAGCGCCCCCTATTCGAAGATCGGTATCTGTCCCATAGATGACCTGGACGGGAGCATGACGACGTGGACGAGGCAGTGGTGGTCACGGAGCTGGTCAAGCAGTACCAGCCCAACATGCCACCGGCGGTGGACGGACTGAGTTTCACCGTCGCCGCTGGTGAGGTCTTCGGTCTGCTCGGGCCGAACGGCGCGGGCAAGACGACGACGATCGGGGTGCTGACCACGCGGGTGCGAGCCACCTCGGGTCGGGCCACCGTCTGCGGCGCGGACGTGATCGGCGCGCCGGCCGTGGCCCGGCAGTTGCTGGCGGTCGTGCCGCAGCGGGTGAACCTGGACCGGGCGTTGACCGTCCGGCAGAACCTGGTGTTCCACGCGGCGTACCACCGCGTGCCGCGGGCCGAGCGCAACCGGCGGGCGGACGAGCTGCTGGAGCAGATGGGCCTCACGGAGATGGCCAAGCTTCGCACCGACTTCCTCTCCGGCGGCCTGGCGCAGCGCACGATGATCGCGCGGGCGCTGATGCACTCGCCCCGGGTGCTCTTCCTCGACGAGCCCTCCAGCGGCCTCGACCCGCAGTCGCGGCTTTTCGTGCACGACCGGATCGCCGAGCTGAAGCAGCAGGGGGTGACCGTGGTGGTCACCACCCACGACATGGACGAGGCGGAGAAGCTCTGCGACCGGGTCGGCATCATCGACCACGGCAAGCTGCTCACCCTGGACACCCCCGCCGCGCTGACCCGCACCCTGCCCGGCAGCAGCACGCTGACCCTGGTGGTCGGCGCCGGCGCGCCGGCCGAGGAGGTGCAGGCCGCGCTCGGCAACATCGCGGACGTGGAGCGGGTGGAACAGCTGCGCGGCGGCGCGGGCGCCGGCATGCCGGCGTTCCCCGGGATGCCGCCCATGCCCATGCCCATGCCCGCCGCGCCGGCCGACCCGGACGCCACCCTGTCCTTCCGGGTCTACACCGGCACCCAGCCGGCCCACGCCGTGCCGATGGCGCTGAAGATCCTCGGCGACCTGAGTTGCGAGGTCCGCGACCTCAGCATCGGCCAGCCCAGCCTGGAAGACGTCTTCATCCACCTGACCGGAAGGGAACTTCGGTGAGCGTCACCGCACCCGCCGCCCCGTCCGCGCCGACGCAGGCGTTCACGGCGCCTCGTTCCGTGCGCTGGCTGGACCAGCTCGCCACGTTCCGCGCGGTGCTCACGCGTGACCTGTTCGTCACCGGCCGCGAGCTGGGCGCGTTCCTGGCCCAGGTCTTCATCCAGCCGCTGTTCATGTTGCTGATCTTCGGCAAGGTGCTCGGCGAGCTGGGGTACGCCAGCAACGACTTCGCCAACGTCCTGCTGCCCGGCGTCATCGCGCTGAACGCCTTCCTGATCGGCCTGGAGAACACCGCGCTGCCGCTGGTGATGGACTTCTCCTTCACCAGGGAGATCGAGGACCGGCTGCTCTCTCCGCTGTCGATCCCCCTGGTCGCCTTCGAGAAGATCATCTTCGGGGCCATCCGCGGCACGATCGCCGGCCTCGTGCTGATCCCGATCGGCATGCTCATGCTGGGGGTCACCTGGCCCGTGCTGACGGCGCTCAAGGTGATCGTGGTGCTGGCGGCCGGCGCGCTGGTCGGCGCGGCGCTCGGTCTCACGTTCGGCACCCTGGTCCCGCCGCACCGGATCCAGATCATGTTCACCGTGATCATGACGCCGCTGATGTTCACCGGCGCCACCCAGTTCCCGCTTCGGGCCCTGGACTCCCTGCCCTGGTTCCAGGTGATCTGCGCGCTCAACCCGCTGACCTACGTCAGCGAGGCCACCCGGTCGCTGGTCGCCCCGCCCGGCGTCGAGTCGGTGCCGCTCTGGCTGGACCTGATCGTCCTCGCCGGCGTGTTCGTCGTCGCCACCGCGATCGGGACCCGCGGCTTCCTGCGCCGATCCATGGACTGACCGCGTTACGCGAGAAGGGCGCCGTGGTGGGAGACCACCCGGCGCCCTTCTCGCGTCCCGGTCAGGACGCCGCGCCCTGCGCCTCCTCGGCCAGCGGCTCCGCGAACGCGATGAGCCGGGCCGGCAGGTCGGTGCGCCGTTTGACGTCCAGCTTCCGGTAGACCCGGGTCAGGTGCTGCTCGACGGTGCTCACCGTGATGAACAACTTGCTGGAGATCTGCCGGTTGGTGTGCCCCTGGGCGGCCAGCGCGGCGACCCGCCGCTCGGCCTCGCTCAGGCCGTCGTCCGGTTCCTGCGGCTCGGTGCTCGCCTGGTACGCCGGCAGCCCGCCGCCCGGCTCCCGCCGGATCAGCCGTTGGGCCAGCACCGACGCCCCGCAGTCCTGGGCCAGCTGGTACGCCCGGCGGACCAGCAGCCGGGCCCGGGCGGAGTCGCCGGCCCGTTGCAGCGTCTGACCGGTGTCGCCGAGGGCACGGACGAGCTCCAGCCGGTCCCCGCAGGACTGCAGCAGGTTCACCGCCTCGGAGAGCAGCTTGCGCCGGTGGTCCGGGGCGGCGGTCGTGGCGAGCAGCCGAAGCGACCGCCCCCGGGTCCGGTCGTCGACCCCGTGGGCGACCCGCAGCTGCTCCTGCAACAGTTGGGTGGCCTGCGTCTTGTTGCCGACGCTGAGCTGTACCCGGGCCAGCTCCAGCCGCCACGGCGCCAGCCCGGCGACGTCGACGCCCCAGGTGCGTACCAGCTCGCCGCACCGGCGCAGGTCGGTGATCGCCGCGTGCGGCCGGCCCATGGCCAGGTGGTGCCGGCCCCGGGCGGCCAGGTAGTGCACCCCCAGCGGGGTACGGAGCATGCCGGCCGGCATGGGGTGGGCCAGCCACCGGTCGGCCTCGGCGAACCGGCCCGCCTCGGTCGCGCAGCCGATCAGCGTGGCCAGCGGGCCGGCGATCGCCACCCCCCACGCCGGGGCGGGCAGGTCCACCAGCGCCGTCCGGGCCTGGTGCTCCGCGCCCGGCAGGTCACCCAGGCGCAGCGCCGCCTCGGCCCGCACCGCTCGCACGATCGCCCGCCACACCGGGGCGTGCCGGGCCGCCGGCCGGTTGAGCAGCACGTCGCCCCAGACCGCCACCCGGTCGGCCCGGCCCGCCCAGAGCAGCGCCAGCAGCGGTGCGGTGAGCAGGCCCAGCGACCCGTCGTCGGTGTGGTGCCGTTGCAGCAGCTGCTCGGCGGTGGCCACGGTGTCGTTCTCGGCGGTCGGCATCAGCGCCGTGCCGAGCACGGTCACCGCCTGCAACTGCGGGCTGATCGTCGTCGGCGCGGTCGCCGCCCGGCTCCAGGTGCTCGGGGTCTCCCGGACGGTGGCCAGGTGGTCGGGGTGGGAGAGGGAGACCAGCAGCTGCATCGCCCGCAGCCGGCCGGCGGTGCCGGTGGCGGCGCCGTGGTCGTCGTCGGGGGAGAAGCCGCTCACCGCCTCGGTGGCCTCGTCCACCCGGCCCTGCCAGAGCAGGTACGGCACGGTGGACAGGGCCGCGGTGGTGGACCACCCGGCAGCCCGGGCGGCCTGCACCAGCTCGGTCAGGTGCCCGTTGACGGTCAGCGGGTTGACCTGCCAGCGGGCGTTGACCAGCATCGCGGTGGTGGTGCTGCGCTGCTGCTCGTCCACCTCTGCGCGGCCGAGCAGGCGCAGGCAGGCGGCGGCGAGGTCGGGGCGGCCCGAGGCCAGCGCCTGCCCGGCGGCGTCGGAGAGCACCGGCACCGACCAGGCGCCGTCCGCCCCACCGGCGGCGACCAGGTGCTCGGCGACCACCCCCGGCTCGGCGCCGTGCTCGTGCAGCACCTCGGCGGCACGCTGGTGCAGTGCCCGACGCTCCTCGGGGGACATGTCGGCCAGGATCGAGCGCAGGATACGCGGGTGGCGTAGCTGGTCGGTATCCATCAGCCCGGACGTGCGCAGCACCCGCACCGCCGGAACGGCGGACTCGGGCACCACGTCGAGGAGGTGACCGAGCAGCTCCGTCGGGGCCGGGCGGTTCAGCACCGCCAACGCCTGGGCGACCCGCCGCACCCCCGGTTCGTGCCGGTAGAGGCAGCCGAGCACGGCCTGGCCGAACCCGTCGCCGTCGCCCGGGTCGGGGGTGGCGTCGTCGGCCGATTCGGCCCGGCCCCGCTCGTCGAGCAGGGCCCGGGTGAGCAGCGGATTGCCGCCGGTCATGCTGAGCAGGCTCTCGGCCGCCTCCCGGGCCTGCGCGGCCTCGGCGTCGTCGCCGATCATCCGGGCGATGGCGTCGACGGTCAGCGGCGGCAGGCTGATCCGGGAGAAGTACGGCTGGCTGAGCAGCTCCGCCCGGAACAGCGGGTGCGACGGGCGCAGCGTCGACGCCTCGGTGAGCACGATCATGATCCGTGCGTGGCGCAGGCGGCGGGTGACGTAGAGCAGACAGTGCAGCGAGGCCGGGTCCGCGTGGTGCACGTCGTCGACGGTGAGGACCAGCGGCCCGGACCGGGTCAGGTCGAGCAGCGCGGTGAACAGGCCGTGCAGCAGCGGTGCCCAGGCCTGTTCACCGGAGGCGACCCCCTCGGCCGCCTCACCGCCGGGCTCCGGCTGCGGTACGGCGAAGGCGGCGTCCCGCATCAGCTTCTCGACCCGGTCGGCCGACTCCTGGTCCAGCCGCGCGCTGTGGAACAGCTGCCCCAGCACCCCTAGGCGGAGTCCGCGTTCCGCCCGCGAACCGGCCGCGTTGAGCACCCGCCCACCGGCGGCCACCACCCACTCGTCAAGCGTCTCCAGCAGACTCGTCTTGCCGCTTCCCACTGCGCCCGTCACCAGCGCCACGTGTCCACGTTGCTGCTCCTCGCAGGCGCGGAACGCCCTTCGGAGCAATGCGATCTGTTCGTCCCGCTGCACCAGCACCACTCGTGTCAGCCTCTCTCATCTGTGGTGCCGAACCGGGTTACCGGTGCTGACCGACACCACCCCTCCCGAGCCGAACGGCAGCCCTCTCACCGCGCCCACCCGGAGTGCCGGGTAGGGGTGAGGCACGCCGGGCCGTCGTGCCGGGTGGACCTGTGATCTCCCTGCCGGACCGGGCTCCCCAGCGGGCGGTCCGGAATTCTCAGGCGAGTCTGGCACCGGGTCGGGTGCGCTACAACGGCCTTGAGACCCCACCGTTCCCGCCTGAAACCTACGGATCTCATTCGCCGATAGGGGTTGCGGAAGGGGGAGGAGGGGAGCGCCAGGCCGGGAACGGAATCGGACGGGAGCACGATGGACGGTCCGTGACGACACCGTGTCTCGATGTTGCCACAACGCCGTCGCCGACACCTGTCCAGCGCGTCCACGGGCGAGCGGCAGGGGGCAGCGGGGCGAGGGGAGAAGGAGAGACGGGCGGCGGGCTAGCGCTCCGGGTCGCCCGGGGCCGACGGCGCGTCGTCGTGCCCCGTCGGGGCCGGTCCGGGGCGGCCCAGGCGCAGCCGGACGGCGAGGTCGCCGCGGGAGTTGACGTCGAGCTTGCGGTAGATCCGGGTCAGTCGCTGCTCGATGGTGCTGACCGTGAGGAAGAGCCTCTCGGCGATCTCCCGGTTGGTGTGGCCCCGCGCGGCCAGCGTGGCCACCCGCGACTCCGCGTCGCTGAGGCCGTCGACCACCACCGCCACGTCGGAGGCGACCTCGCCGGCCCCGGCGGCCCTGGTGGCGACGCTGGGCCGCAGCAGCGGGATGCCACACTCCTGAGCCAGGGTGTGGGCCGCGCGGATGGCGTTGCGCGCCTGCCGCAGGTCGCCGACCTCCTGGTAGACGTGGCCGAGGTCGATGAGGCTGTGGGCGAGTTCCGCCCGGTCCCCGCACTGGCGCAGCAGCCGGACGGCGGCGCGCAGGTGCTGGATCCGGTCCGGCCCTTCCCCCGTCGCGGCCAGGACGCGCAACGCGAATCCCCGGTACCGCACGTGCGTGGGCCGCAGCCGGGTCAGCTCCTCGCGGACCAGCTTCTCGGCCCGTTCGCGGCGGCCCATCCGCAGCAGCGCCCGGGCCGACTCGGTCCGCCAGGGGACGAGGGCGGGCAGGTCCAGCCGCCAGGACGTCATCAGCTGACCGCAGAGCTGGAAGTCGGCGAGGGCGGCCTCCGGGCTCCCCGTGGCCAGGGCGTACAGGCCGCGCGCGTGCAGGTAGTGCAGCCCGAACGGTGTCTCGAACATCGTCTGCGGCACCGGGACCTGGAGGCAGCCGGCTGCGGCGTCGAGCTCCTCCATGAGGGTGAGGACCCGCAGCCGGACGGCGAGCGGTACCCCGATCACCACGCCCCAGCCCTTGTTGGAGAGCTGGGTCAGCGCGGTGTCGGCGAGGTCCCGGGCCCGGCTCAGGTCACCGAGGCGCTCGGCGACCACCGCCTTCACGGCGGCGATCATCGCCGCCGGGGTGGGCTGCCGGTGCGCCGCCCGGGTGTCGCCCAGCTTCTCGGACCAGTCGCCGGCCAGCTCCAGCCGGTCGGCGTAGACCGTCGCGACGAGCGCACAGACGGCGGTCCACATGTTGCGCTCGTCGTCGAGGCCGATGGTGGACAGCACCCGTTCGGCGTCGTCGACCACGCCGACGTCACCCCGCTCGAGCACGGTGGTCAGCATGGTCACGCCGTGGAGCCGCCGCTTGACCTTGGCCAGGGTCAGCGGGTCCCGGACGGCCGGCGAGGGCATCGGCCGGCTGGCCGCCACCCCGGGGTAGAGGGTGGCCAGCCACCCCTTGGTGATCACCAGTGCCGCGGCGGAGCTCGGGTCGGCGCTGTCGGCCCGTTCGCCGAGGTGGTGGACGAGCTCGACGGCCTTGTCGATCTGGCCGTGCCAGAGCAGGAACTGGATGGGGCCGGCGGCCTGCCGGCTGCTCAGGTGTCCCGCCCGAACTGCGGTGGCGACGCCGAGCAGGTGGGGTACCGCGGCCTGCGGGTCCAGCATCCACTCGGCCCGGGCGAGGGCCGAGCGGATGCGGGCCCGCAGGCAGGCGTCGGCGCAGTCGCGGTTGGCCCGCCGCAGGTAGCGCAGGGCGGTGCCGGCTTCGCCGTCGAGCAGCGCCTGCTCGCCGGCGTCCAGCAGGGTCTGGGCCATCCACGGCTCGCCCAGCTCCTCGGTCCTGACCAGATGGCGCGCGATGCGCTCCGGCGCGGTGCCGTCCTCGTGCAGCAGGCAGGCGGCCTCCCGGTGCAGCCGGGCCCGTTCCTCGGCCGTCATCCCGTCGAGCACGGCCTGGACCACCGCCGGATGTCGCAGCCCGTCCGCGGTGACCAGGCCGCCGCTGGTCGACCCGTCGATCGCCCGCAGCGCCGACTCGGCGCGGACGTCGACGAGGTGGGACAGCAGGCTCCCGTGCAGCGGCTCCCCGGTCACCGCGAGCGCCCGGGCGGCCTTGAGCACCAGGTGCTCGCAGCGGTAGAGGCAGCTCAGCACGGCCTCCCGGAACGCCTCGCCCACGACTGGCCGGTCCGGGCGTTGCCCGGTGGCGGCCAGGTGGTCGTCGCTGAGCGCCCGCACCAGCAGCGGGTTGCCGCCGGTGATCTCGTGGCACTCGCCGGCGATGCGGCGGGCGGCGGGCGCGCCGATCCTGGCGGCGAGGAGTCGGTACGTCCCGTCGGCGGTGAGCAGGGGCAGCCGGATGCGGTGCAGCCGCGCGGGTTGCAGCAGCTCGGCGTACACCTCGGGGTGCCACGGCCGGGTGCGGGGCGACTCGGTGAGCACGATCAGCACGGGGAGGCCGGCGATCCGCCTCGCCGCGTAGTCCAGACAGCGCAGTGAGGGTATGTCGGCGTGGTGGGCGTCGTCGACCGCGATGACCAGGGGTGCCCGGCCGGCCAGCTCCACCAGCGCGCTGCCGAGCGCGGCAGTGGTCGGGGCGGGGCCCTCCAGGTCCCGGTCGTCGGCGTCGCCCCAGGCGAGGGCGCCCCGGTCGATCAGCCGGCCGAGGCGGTCGCGGTCGCCGTCGCCCAGCGGCGCGGCCCGGACGAGCTGACGGATGATCTCCAGCGGGACGGTGCGCTCGGCGCGGGACGCGCCGGCGGCGAGGAAGCGGACGCCGGACCCGGCGACCTGCCGGGCGAACGCCTGCAGCAGCGTGGTCTTGCCCGCGCCGACGGGGCCTGTCAGGACGGTCAACGGCCGGTCGTCGGCGAGCCGGCCGGCCGGCCGGAGCCGGTCGGCGAGCCGGTGCTCCAGGAAGGCGAGCTGGCTGCTCCGTTCGGTCAACTCCATGGCCGTGGCCTCGGAGGGAGCGCGGGGTCCGCCGACGGCGGGTGCGCCATCTTCCCAGGGCTGCCGAGGGGCCTGACGAAATCGGAGACCGGCAATTTTCGACCCATTCCCGTATAGGCGAATATAGACGGCCGTCTCATTGGGGAGGCATGCCATCGATCAACTTGACTGCATGGTGCCTCTGAATCGTGGCCCCACCAGTGTCATCGACAATTCCCGCCCCCTCGGGGCTCGCCCCCCGCTATCGACCGCCGTGCATGGTGGAGTATGTCAGTCTCGGAATTGGGCGGCAAGCCGAAAGTTGTAAAGGATAGGCAAACATCGGTTCGGTGCCGACCGGGCGGCGCCCGCCCTGCCGCACCCCGTGCAACGGAAAGTCGTCGGCCGAATTCGTAACGTGATGTGGTTTCGCGGAGCGGGCCGCTCGCGGGCGTTTTCGGCACTTGCCGAATTGGTGCGCGAGGTGTCGCGGCGTTCGGCGTCGGTGCCCGCGTCGCCGTCGCGGGTCCTCGGGCGGCGCGCCCGGCGTCCCGCCCGTCGGGGCGTCGCGGCGGGCGCGGGCGGCCCCGCGAGCGGCGGCCCCGGAGTCCGCGTTTCGTGCCCGGGGTGGCGGTTGGCGGCCCGGGCCCGGTTGGCCCGTCCGGCGCCGGGTCGTCGCCGTGCGGGAAGAACTCACAGCTCAGGGCCCCGGTCGTGTGGCTCGGCACCGAGGGGTCGGGTTGCAGGCTGGTGCACGCCGGGCGGGGGTGTGCCGCCGGCGGACTCGGGCCCCGGCCCCCGGGTGGGTGGGGCCGGCGGCGGACCGGCAGCACACCCCGGGCCCGGGGCTACCGGTGCGCCTCCCGGTTGCCGTGCGGTCGGTGCCCCGTCGGCAAAAAGTTAAAAGAATTCGCCTTTCGCTGCTGTCGCGCCCGGCCTGTGGGTGTGCGCCGGTCGCGGCCGGCCCGCGTTCGAGGACGCCGCTAACGGTGGATGAAACGGGAGGATCCGCATCGGTGACATCGCCGCACTCTTGCCCGATTCGAACCTTTAACAGCGGAAAGCGAGATAGACGTCAATTAAGAACTATGTGGCCTCAATGGTTGTCCGTCCGCCGCGTTTACGCGGTTGCCGCAGTGGCGTCCGGTGTATTTCATCGGTGCCCACGCCCCAATATTATGAAGGCCGGCCTGAATCTGCCGGCAATCCTACAGCAATGATCGTCGCCAATTATCTCCGACCTGGTCCGGACCGATCTTTCTCGAATGTGCGTCCCGACGGAATGTGTCGCCGCGGCGCCCTCGCCACACTGCCGCTCCGCCGTCGCCCCACGCCTGCCCTGCCCCTGTCCCAGTGTCGCCCCCCGAACCGGCGCGGATCGCGTCCTACCTGGCCCGTCGGCCCGTCACGCCCCGGTAGCCCGCCCGCCGGCAGCGTCGCGGGCCCGCGCGGCTAGGGGTTGTGCCAAGCGAATGGGCAGCCTAATTTCGGAGCACCCGCGCGGACGGCGGGGAAGGCCGGATATGGGGCTGCACGCACCCATGACGCGAAGGGTTCTGTGGCCGTGATGTCCCAGCCACTGCCGAGACTCCACCACGTCCCCGACAGGGGTTAACGGAGATGACACTGCTGCCGGCACTGTGCGGTCACGGTACCGACCGGGCCGACGCGGTCAGGGTCGCCGGGCGGACCCTCTCCAGCGAAGCGCTGCTCGGCTGCGTGAACGCGGTCGCCGACCGGATCCGGGGCGCCGGCGCGGTCGCCGTCGATGCGACCCCCAGCCTGGAGGCGGTGGTCGGGATGGTCGGCGCCGTACACGCGGGCGTGCCGCTGGTGCCCGTGCCGCCGGGCGCCGACGAACGGGAGCGCAGTCGCATCCTGCGCGAGGCCGGGGTGACCGTGGTCCTCGGCCGGGACCGCCCCGGCACCCTCGGCCTGCCGGCCGTCCCGATCGACCTGCGGCAGCGATCCTGGACCCGGCAGCCCGAGCCGGAGCCGGACGCCGACGCGGTGATCCTCTACACCGGAGGCACCAGCGGGCCGCCGCGCGGCGTGCGCATCTCCCGCCGGGCCATCGCCGTCGGCCTGGACCTGCTGGCCGACGCGTGGCGCTGGACCGGGGACGACGTCCTGGTCCAGGGCGCCCCGCTGTTCCGGGCGTACGGCCTGGTGGTCGGACTGCTCGGCGCGCTGAGGGTGGGCAGCCGCTTCGTCCACCTCGACCGGGAGGCCGTCGCCGGCCCGGCCGGCACCCTGTACCTGGCGGTGCCCGGGCAGTGGGCGAGGATCGCCCGGAACCGTCACTGGGCGCACACCCTCGCCGGCGCCCGACTCCTGGTCTCCGGGGACGCCCCGCTCGTACCCGCCGTGACCGAACGCCTCCGGCTGCTCACCTCGCACTCGCTCCTGCAGGGCTACGGCACCACCGAGACCCTCATCGCGCTGGCCGGGCGGGTGGACGCCCCGCCGGCCGTCGGCGCCGTCGGCGCGCCCCTGCCCGGGGTCCAGGCCCGGGTCCTGGGCCGGGACAACCTGCCGGTGCCCACCGACGGCGAGTCGGTCGGCGAGCTCAGCATCCGGGGGCCGACGCTGTTCAGCGGGTACGTCGACCGGCGTGGGCAGCGCGTTGGCGCCGACGGGTGGCACGCCACCGGCGACCTCGCGACCGTGGCGGCGGACGGGTCACACCGGATCATCGGACAGCGCCGCACGGACGTGGTGCACGGTCCCGTCCGCGTGTACGCCGGCCAGGTCGAGGAGGTGCTGCTGAGCCATCCGGGGGTCCACGACGCAGCCGTGGTCGGCATCCCGCACCCGGTCCTGGGCGAGCAGGTCACCGCGTACGTCGTCGCCGCCGAAGGGCTCACCGCCCAGGTGCTCATCGACCACGTCGGGCGGTACCTGTCGGCCTGCCAGCGGCCCCGCCGGGTGCACTTCGTCGACGAGCTGCCGCGCAGCGTGCAGGGCCGGATCAGGAAGTCGCTGCTGATCGCCGCCGGCTGAACGCGCCCGCGCCCCGGCCGGTGTGCCGGAGCGTCAGCCCTCCACCCAGCCGTGCCGCCGGGACAGCGCCAGCATCCGGGCGCGTACCGCCACGATCTGCGCGCCCGTCAGGTCCGGCACGGCGGTCAGCAGGGCCTCCGTGGTCTCCGCGAAGAAGGCCCGCTCGGAGAGCACGTCGCACAGGCCCTCCTCGTCCTCCGCGCCCGCCGGGACCTCCCGGGCGCGCACGGCACCGGCCGTGGCGCTCCGATCGGCGCCGGGGGCGGGGGCGGGGCCGATCACCCGCACCGTGAGCGCCTTCGGGCCGCGGTCGCTCTCCACCGCCTCGTACTCCACCGGCACGCCGGGCACCATCGTCCACTTGTCACCATCGACGGTGTTCGCGTGGACGAACACGTCGTCACCGCCGTCGTCCGGGGCGATGAACCCATAACCCCGCACCTCGTCGAACCGCACCACTTTGCCTCTGAGCATCGCTTTCCCGCATCCGTCCGACCACTCCGCACGCTCCGGCCACCCGGGCCGGCATGCCACAGACTGGCAGGCACCCCGGGCGGCGGGCACCCGTACCTTACCCCTATCGACCACCCGGAGGGCGGCACGGCGGCCCGGCGCACCTACCATCGGCGGGTGATCGAGCAGATCCTGCCCCCCTCCGTGGCCGTGGCCGAGTCCTTCGACGATCCCGCCGGGCTGACCCTGTTCCCCGAGGAGGAGGCGCTCGTCGCGAACTCGGTGCAGAAGCGGCGCCGGGAGTTCACCACCGTGCGGCACTGCGCCCGCCGGGCGCTCGGTGAGCTGGGCGTCGAGCCGGTGCCGATCGTCTCCGGCGCGCGCGGCGCCCCGATCTGGCCGGCCGGGATCGTCGGCAGCATGACCCACTGCGACGGCTACCGGGCGGCCGTCCTCGGCCGGGCGGCGGCGTTCGCCACCCTCGGGGTGGACGCGGAGCCGCACGCGCCGCTGCCCGAGGGGGTGCTCGACGCGATCGCCCTGCCGGCCGAGCGGACCCGCACGGCCGCACTGGCCGCCGCCCGTCCCACGGTCTGCTGGGACCGCCTGCTGTTCAGCGCCAAGGAGTCGGTGTACAAGGCGTGGTTCCCGCTCACCGGCCGGTGGCTGGACTTCGCCGAGGCGGACATCGTCGTCGACCCGGGCGGGACCTTCGTGGCCGAGCTGCTGGTGCCCGGCCCGGTGCTGGGCGGCGTGCCGGTGACCGCCTTCACCGGCCGGTTCCTGGTGGGCCGGGGCCTGGTGCTCACCGCGATCAGCATCCCGACACCCACCGCCTGAGCGGAGCTGCCCGGTCAGTCGGCCGTCAGCCTCGTCTTCTGCACCTTGCCCAGGGCGTTGCGGGGCAGCGCGTCGACGAGCCGCACCTCGCGGGGGCGCTTGTGCGCGGACAGTTGGCGGGCCACGAAGTCGATCAGCTCGGGCCCGTCCACCCCGTCGCCCACCACGTACGCCGTGACCTGTTGGCCCAGGTCCGGGTGCGGGGTGCCGACCACGGCGGCCTCCCGGACGCCGGGGTGCGCCAGCAGGGCGTCCTCCACCTCGCCGGCGCCGATCCGGTAGCCGCCGCTCTTGATCAGGTCGGTGGCGGCCCGGCCGACGATCCGGTGCCAGCCGTCCGGGTCGACGGTGGCCACGTCCCCGGTGCGGAACCAGCCGTCCGGGGTGCGGGTCGCCGCGTCGGCGTCCGGCCGGTTCAGGTACCCGTCGAAGAGGGTGGGCCCGCACACCTGGAGCTCGCCCATCGCCGCGCCGTCGGCGGGCAGCGCCGCGCCGTGCTCGTCGACCACCCGGGTACGCACGCCGGGCAGCGGCACCCCGACCGTTCCCGGCCGGCGGGGCCCGTCGGCGCGGGCGCTGACCGTGATCAGCGTCTCGGTCATCCCGTACCGCTCGACCACCCGGTGGCCGGTGAGCGTGGCGAGGTCGGCGAAGACCGTCGCCGGCAGGGCCGCGCTGCCCGAGACGAGCAGCCGTGCCGGGCGCAGCGCCCGCGCCGCGTCGGGGTCGGCGGCGATCCGGGACCACACGGTGGGCACGCCGAAGTAGACGGAGCCGGCCGCCGCCGCGTACCGGTCGGGGCGGGGGCGGCCTACGTGGTGCAGCCGGCTGCCCAGCCTCAGCGGCCCGAGCACGCCGAGCACGAGCCCGTGCACGTGGAACAGTGGCAGGCCGTGCACCAGCAGGTCGTCCGGGGTCCAGGACCAGGCGTCGGCGAGGCCGTCCAGGCAGGCGGCGACCGCCGCCCGGGAGATCACCGCGCCCTTCGGGGCCCCGGTCGTGCCGCTGGTGTAGAGGATCAGCGCGGTGCCGGCCGGGTCCGGCTCCGGGTGGACGGTGTCCGACCCGCGGGTCGGGTCGACCGGGACCACCGGCGGGCCGGAGTCGTCGGCCGGCTGCGGGCCGTTCGCCGGGACGAGCTGCGCCGCCGCGCCCGAGTCGCGCAGGATGTGCTCGCGCTCCATCGGCCCGGCGTCCGGCGGCACCGGTACGATCGCCGCGCCGGCGGTCAACGCGCCCACCACCGCGACCACCGTCTCCAGGGTGGCGGTGGCCTCGACGGCCACCCGGTCGACGCCGCGCAGCTCGTCGGCGACCGCTGCGGCCCGGCGGCGCAGCTCCACCCAGGACAACGCCCGTTCGTCGACCCGGACCGCGCCCGGGCGTTCGTCGTCGGACTCTGCCAACCAACGCAGCAACGTCATGCCCTGCGCCCCTCTCCAGCGGCTCGGATCCGGCGCCGCCCGGCGCGCCGGGAGCCGACGCCACGCCGGACCGTCGCCGGCCCGCCGGCCCGACCGGATCGCCGGTAGGGTTCGCGTGGGCGTCGGCGGGGTGCGCGTCGTCGCCGGAGGCCCGGCACGGCGGGTCCCGGGACGAACCGACCGTAGTCGGGGCGCCCCCGGCCCGGCCACCCCTACCGGCCGCCGCCGGCCGTGTCGTCGACATTCCTCAGGAGGTGCCGCCGGTGACCGGTGAGGCGGGAGACCGGCGGGACGCGTCCGGCCCGGTCCGGGCGGTCGTGTTCGACCTCGACGGCGTGCTGGTGGACAGCCTGGCCGTGGCCCGGGAGGCGTTCGCCCTCGCGTACGCCGAGGTGGTCGGCGACGGGGCGGCGCCGGTCGAGGAGTACTGCCGGCACCCGGGCCGGTACCTGCCGGAGGTGCTGGAGCTGCTGGGCCTGCCGGCGGCGATGGCCGGCCCGTTCGTCCGGGAGAGCAGCCGGCTGGCGCACCGGGTGACGCCGGTCGACGGGGTGGTCGAGCTGCTCGGCGTCCTGCGCGGGCGGGGGCTGGGCCTGGCCGTGGCCACCGGCCGCAGCGGGAAGCGGGCCCGGGACCTGCTCGACGGGCTCGGCATGCTGCCGCTGGTCGATCACGTCGTCGGCGCGGACGAGGTGCCCCGGCCGAAGCCGGCCCCGGACATCGTGCGGCGGGCGCTGGAGCTCCTCGGGGTGGGCCCCGGCGAGGCGGTGCTGCTCGGCGACGCGCCCGCCGACCTGGTCAGCGCGCGGGCCGCGGGGGTGGTGGCGGTCGCCGCGTTGTGGGGTGAGTCGGACCGGGAGGTCCTGCTCGCCGCCGGCCCCGACGCCGTGCTGGGCCGCCCGACGGATCTGCTGCCGCTCTGCCCGTCACCCGGTCCCGGGTCGTCCACCGCCCGGCCCGGCTCGGCGACGGGCACGCGCGGTGACCGCCGGGCACCCCTGTCGGGCCGGTCGGCCCCGGATGACACCCCGGTTCGTCAGCCGATGGGTTGATTCGTGATTCAGATCCCCGGATGATGTCCGGCGTCGGTCGCCGCCGCGTGGACCGATTCCGCGTACCGCAACACGCCGCGATCCCAGAGGGTCCCGCCCTCCCGACGGCAACCCGCACGTGACGGAGGACGACGCCAATGCCGGTCATCGAGGTGGAGCACCTGCACAAGCGGTACGGGGAGAAGGTGGCCGTCGACGACGTGTCCTTCACCGTCGAGCAGGGTGAGATCTTCGGCGTGCTCGGGCCGAACGGGGCGGGCAAGACGACCACCGTCGAGTGTGTGCAGGGGCTGCGCCGCGCCGACGGCGGCTCCGTGCGGGTGCTCGGACTGGATCCGATCCGGGACCGCACCGAGGTGCGCCAGCGCGTCGGCGCCCAGTTGCAGGAGAGTCAGCTCCCCGACAAGCTGCGGGTCCGCGAGGCGCTGGATCTCTACCGCTCCTTCTACCGCCAGAAGGCCGACATCGACGAGCTGCTCGCCGACCTGGGCCTGACCGAACAGCGCAACACCGCCTTCCACAAGCTCTCCGGTGGGCAGAAGCAGCGGCTCTCGGTGGCCCTGGCGCTGGTCGGGCGCCCCGAGGTGGCCATCCTCGACGAGCTGACCACCGGCCTGGACCCGCAGGGCCGGCGGGACACCTGGGACCTGGTCGAGCGGATCCGTGACCGGGGCGTCACCGTCGTGCTGGTCACCCACTTCATGGAGGAGGCGGAGCGGCTCTGCGACCGGCTGGCCATCATCGACACCGGCCGCATCGTAGCCATCGACACCCCCTCCGGCCTGCTCACCCGCGTCGGCACCGAGCACCGGGTGCACTTCCGCCCGCTCGACGGGCTGGACGACTCGCTGCTCGCCGCCCTGCCCGAGGTGACCGGGGTCAGCCGCAGCGGCGACGAGGTGACCGTGACCGGCCCGGAGGAGGTGCTCCAGTCGGTGCTCGCGGCGCTGACGGAGCACAAGGTCCGGTACGCCGCCCTCCGGGTCGAGCAGCCCACCCTGGACGACGCCTTCGTCTCGCTCACCGGTCGCCGCGCCGGCCGGGACGCCGCCACCCAGCCGCCGACCGACAAGAGGCCCTCGTGAACGCCCTGACCAAGCTCATCGCCGTCGAGATGAAGCTGTTCGTACGCGAACCGGTGTCGCTGTTCTTCGTCTTCGTCCTGCCGATCGGCCTGATGCTCGTCTTCGGGCTGCCCCAGCGGGGATCGTCCACCCAGGCCGCCGGGCAGCACGGCGAGCTGACCTTCCTGCCGGCGCTCGCCCTGGCCCTCACCATCGGCATGCTGGCGCTGTTCACCCTGCCGATGGCGCTGGGCGTCTACCGCGAGCGGCGGGTGCTGCGCCGGCTCGCCACCACCCCGGTCCACCCGGGAATGCTGCTGGTCGCGCAGGTCGTGGTGAACCTGGTGATGGGGGTGGCCGGCGCGGTGGTGACCGCGATCGGCGTGCGGTTCCTGCTGGACCAGTCGTCCCCGGCGAACATGCCCGGCTTCGTGCTGGCCTTCCTGCTCGGCGTGGCGAGCCTGTTCGCCATCGGCCTGCTCATCGCGGCGCTCGCGCCGTCGGCCCGGGCGGCGCAGTCCATCGGTCCGGCGCTGTTCTTCCCGCTGCTCTTCCTCGCCGGGGCCTGGCTGCCCCGCGACCAGATGCCGACCGTGCTGGCCCGCATCGGCGACTACTCGCCGCTGGGGGCCACGGTGGACACTCTCGCCGCCTCGTGGGCCGGCGACAGCCCGGCGCTGTCGCAGCTCCTCGTCCTGGCGGCCACCGCGGTGCTCGGATCCGTGCTGGCCACCCGCTTCTTCCGCTGGGAGTGACGAGAGCGCCCGGCGGGCCTGCCGGGCGTTGAGCGACGGGCCCTTCCCGCCCGGGTGGCGGGCAGGGCCCGTCCCGTCTGCGCCGCCCCGCTCCGGCTAGGGGTCGTTAAGGGTGTCCGGGGATTGTGACCTGGATTACTTTCTACCTCAACGAGCCGGTCACCAAGGGCGCGGGAGGGCGTTCTCCCGTCACCCGTTCCGTGTCCGCGGAACGGGGTGTCGCCCCCGCCGGTGACCCGCGCCGCGCCGACGACTCACGCGTCCGGGGCGGCGCGACGAACGACGGAGGTCGTGCGATGACAGATTCTTCCGATTCCGCCACCGTTGTCCGGACGGCGGACCGGATCGTCAACGATGACGACCGGAGTGCCTGGTCGGCGCGGGTGCCGATCGGCGGGGACGCCGCCAGCATCATCGACGTGGTGCTGGAGGGCGGCCCGACCGATCTCCCCGCCGAGCAGCGCAACCACCGGATCTCCCTGGCAGAGGACAAGATCAAGGTAAGCCACTACGGCGGGTACGAGCACTTCGAACGGGACTCGGTCAGGATCGCCGACGAACTGCCCGTGGTCTTCCGCTGGACCGGCCGCACCAGGATCGCCGAGTAGCGCGAGGGCAGCGCCGGGCGGTCGTCGGTGACCCGCGGAACCGGGTGCGCCGGGCGGCCCGGCGCGGTCCGGCCGCCGCCCCGGGCTCAGGCCCGGTCGGGGGAGAGCCGGTGGGTGAGCGCGGTGTGCCGCCGGCCGGTGCCCGCGGTACGCACCGCGATGGCGAGCGCCTTGCGCGACCCGGCCAGCACCACCAGCTTCCGGGCCCGGGTGACCGCGGTGTAGAGCAGATTCCGTTGCAGCATCGTGTACGCGCTCATGGTCACCGGCACCACCACCGCGGGATACTCGCTGCCCTGCGACCGGTGCACTGTGATGGCGTACGCGTGCTGCAACTCGTCGAGCTCGTGGAACTCGTAGCCCACGTCCTCGTCCTCGTCGGTGCGTACGGTCAGCGTCTGGTCGTCCAGGTCCAGGGCGGTGACCACCCCCACCGTGCCGTTGAACACCCCGGCCGCGCCCTTGTCGTAGTTGTTGCGGACCTGGATCACCTTGTCGCCGATCCGGAACACCCGGCCGCCGTGCCGCCGCTCCGGGGCGCCGTCGCGGTGCGGGGCGATCGCCTGTTGCAACAGGGTGTTCAGGTTGCCGGCGCCGGCCGGGCCGCGCAGCATCGGGGTGAGCACCTGCACGTCGCGGGGGCGCAGGCCGAACCGGCGCGGGATCCGCCGGGCCACGATGTCGACCACCTGCTCGGCGGTGATCTCCGGTTCGTCGCTGGGGAACAGGAAGAAGTCGGGGTGCTCACCGAACACCGGGGCCTGGCCGGCGTTGATCCGGTGCGCGTTGACCACCACCCCGGACTCCTGCGCCTGCCGGAAGATGCGGGTGAGGCGGACCCGGGGCACGGTGTCGGCGGCCAGTACGTCGCGCAGCACCTCGCCGGCGCCGACCGAGGGCAACTGGTCGACGTCGCCGACGAGCAGCAGGTGCGCGCCGGGCGGGATCGCCTTGACCAGCTTGTTGGCGAGGATCAGGTCGAGCATGGACGCCTCGTCGACCACCATCAGGTCGGCGTCGAGCGGGTTGTCCCGGTCGAAGGTGGCGTCCCCGCCGGGGCGGAGCTGGAGCAGCCGGTGCACGGTGGTGGCCGGGTGGCCGGTCAGCTCGGTGAGCCGCTTCGCCGCCCGGCCGGTGGGCGCGGCCAGCACGATCTTCGCCCTCTTCGCCGCGGCCAGCTCGATGATCGACCGCACGGTGAACGACTTGCCGCAGCCGGGACCGCCGGTCAGCACGGCCACCCGGGAGGTCAGCGCCAGCCGTACGGCCTGCTCCTGCTCCGTCGCCAGCTCGGCCCCCGTGCGGGCCCGCAGCCAGGCCAGCGCCCTGGGCCAGTCCACGTCGGCGAAGGCCGGCATCCGGTCCACCGGGTCGCGCAGCAGCCGGACCAGGCTCGCCGCGAGGGCCGACTCGGCCCGGTGGAAGGGCACCAGGTAGACCGCCGGGATGACGGCGCCCTCGTTGCGCCGGTTCGGCACCGCCTCGCGGACCACGCCGTCCTCGGTGGCCACCAGGTCGGCCAGGCCGGCGGCGACCAGTGTCGCCGGCACCTCCAGGATCGCGGCGGCGTCGGCGACCAGGTTCGGCTCGGGCAGGTAGCAGTGCCCGCCGTCGGCGGCCTCGGAGAGGGTGTAGCGGATGCCGGCGCGCACCCGCTGGGGGCTGTCGTGCGGGATGCCCACGGCCTTGGCGATGCTGTCGGCCGTCCGGAACCCGATGCCCCACACGTCGGCGGCCAGCCGGTACGGGTCGTCGCGCACCACCGTGATCGACGAGTCGCCGTACTGCTTGAAGATGCGCACGGCGTGCGAGGTGGAGACGCCGACGCCCTGGAGGAAGATCATCACCTCCTTGATGGCCTTCTGCTCCTGCCACGCCGCGCCGATCGCCGCGGTGCGCTTGCGGCCCAGGCCGTGCACCTCGACCAGCCGGCCGGGTTCCTCCTCGATGACCCGCAGGGTGTCCACGCCGAACGCGGCCACGATCCGGGCCGCCATCTTCGGGCCGATTCCCTTGATCAACCCCGAGCCCAGGTAGCGCTCGATGCCCTGCACCGTCGCGGGCAGCACGGTGGTGCAGTGCTGCACCTCGAACTGCCGCCCGTAGCGCGGGTGCGAACCCCACCGGCCGACCAGCCGCAGCCGCTCCCCGGGCTGCGCGCCGGGCAGTGGGCCGACGACGGTGAGCAGGTCGTCGCCGGAGCGGTCGGTGGCGACCCGGGCGATGGTGTACCCGGTCTCCTCGTTGGTGTAGGTGATGCGCTCCAGCACCGCCTCGAGCACGCTGCCCCGCACCGGGGCGGCCGCGGTGTCGGCGGTCGGCGCGGACGGGTCGGCGGACATCGTGACGATGATGGCAGACCTCCCGTCCGGGGTGCCGTGGTGGCCCGCCGGCCCGTCCGGGGCGGGTCTGCGGCCGGCAGCGGGCGATCGGGACGGTGCGCCGCGCCTGCGGGCGACCGCGCCGGTCAGGGCAGCGGCCGGCAGACGCCCCGGGCGTGGTCGGTGACCGCCGCGCCGACCACGGTCGCCTCCAGCGGCAGCACCTCCAGGCAGCGCCGCACCGCGGCGGCCATCAGCGCGTTGGGCACCCGCATGGACAGCGTGCAGTGCGGCACCCAGTGCCCCGGCCGGTAGTGTTCGGCCAGTCCGACGCCGGCGGCGGCGAGCCGGCCGTGCACGAGCGCGTGGTGGGCCAGCAGCTCGGCGTGGGGGGCCGGCCCGAGCCACAGCACCCGCCCGACGAACTGCCCGGCGTGCTGGAACGTCAGCCGCAGCGGCGCCGCCACCACCGTGCCGGCGAGGGCCGCGGCGACCTGCTCCGGGTCCAGCCGCGGGGCCACCGCCAGCGACACGTGCGGCCGGTGCCGCCGCTCCAGCAGGGAACGCATGCTCTGCACCCCCTCGGACTCCAGCGCGTCCCACAGCACCCGGATGCGCCGGGTGGCGTCGGTGTCCAGATACAGCTCCAGTGCCGCGACCACGCCGATCACCCTAGGGCCCGAGGTTTGCCGACCCGCTGACGCGGTACTGCTTCGGGAAAGTCCAGTGTCGAGGAGGACCGGGTGGACGTGAGTGATGTGCTGACCGAGACCTACGGCCGGCTTCCCGGGCTGGTCCGCGGTGCCGTCGACGGCCTGTCGCCGGAGCAGTTGCGCCGGGCGCCGGCAACCGGCGCGAACCCGGTGGGCTGGCTGGTGTGGCACCTGACCCGGATCCAGGACCACCACGTCGCCGACCTGCTCGACGCGGAGCAGGTGTGGGTCACCGGGGGCTGGGCGGGCCGGTTCGGGCTGCCCGCCGACCCGGACGACGTCGGCTTCGGGCACACCCCGGAGCAGGTCGCCACCGTCCGGCCGGAGAACGCCCAGGCGCTGCTCGACTACTTCGACGCGGTCGCCCGACGGACCCGGGGGCTCCTCGCCGGGCTGCGGCCGGCGGACCTGGACCGGGTGGTCGACGAGGCGTGGGACCCGCCGGTGACCCTCGGGGTCCGGCTGGTCAGCGTCGTCGAGGACGACCTCCAGCACGTCGGTCAGGCCGCATACGTGCGCGGCCTGCTCGGGGCGGACTGACCGCCGGGTGGGGCCGCCCGCCGTGCGCGGCCCCACCCGCGGTCACGGCACGATGACGGCGCGGCCCTCCAGGGACCCGTCCCGCATCTGCCGGTACGCGTCGACCGCGTCGTCCAGCCCGAACGTGGTGACCTTCGGCCGGATCAGCCCGCGCGCGCCGAGGTCGAGCACCTCGATCAGCTCGGGCCGGCTGCCCCAGTACGTGCTCTGGATGCTGAGCTCGTACGGCACGGAGAAGAACGAGACCGGCAGCGTGCCGCCGCCGATGCCGACGACGGTGAGGTCCCCGACGGTGCGGGCGGCGGCGGCGCCGAGCGCCATCGTGGCGTCCACGCCGACGAAGTCCAGGACGACGTCCGCGCCCCGGCCGCCCGGGGTGGCCTGACGGATCTCCTCGGCGGTCCGGTCGCCGGAGCGCAGCGTCAGGTCGGCCCCGTACTCCTCGGCGAGCTTCAGCGCGTCGGCGCGGGTGTCCACCGCGATCACCCGGGCCGCCGTGGTGGCCTTGAGGATCTGCACGCCGACGTGCCCGAGCCCACCGACGCCGATCACCACGGCGGTGCTGTCCGGCGGCAGTTTGTGCCACGACCGCCGGACGGCGTGGTACGGGGTGAGGCCGGCGTCGGTCAGCGGCGCCGCCTCCACCGGGTCGAGGCCGGCGGGCAGCGGCACGATGTGCCGGGCGTCCGGGACCAGCTCGTACTCGGCCATGCCGCCGTCCAGGCCGAGCCCGCCGCCCCCGCCCGGCACGGGCGCCCCGGCCGGGTTCTCGCAGTACGGGTCCACGCCGACCCGGCAGCGGGCACAGGCGCCGCAGCCCCACGGGCCGTAGACGGCCACCGGCTGGCCGACCTCCAGGCCGGTCACCCCGGCGCCGAGGGCGTGCACCCAGCCCGCGTTCTCGTGGCCGAGGGTGAACGGCGGGTTCCAGGGGACCGCGCCGGCCTCGAAATCGTGCATCAGGTGCAGGTCGGAGTGGCAGGCACCGGCACCGCCGATCTTCACCACCACCTGGCCCGGGCCCGGCGTGGGCTCGGGCACCTCGACCAGTTCGGGTTCGGACTTCCATCTCGGCAACCGCAGCGCGCGCATCCGTGTCTCCCGTTCTCCGCGTCGGGCATCTGCCCGGTGACCTGCCCTTTCAGCGCCCGAACAAACGGGCGGCGGCCACGAGAGCCGCCGCCCGTCCGGCCGGGTCGGCATCCTTACAGTCCGCCGCCTCGCCTCCCCTTCGGTGCGAGACTCCGCCTCAGGCAACGTCGGTGAAGGAGAAGCCATGTCAGACCCGAACGCGCAGACCAGAGGCTCCGACGACCGGTTCGACCGGGTCGGTGAGACCCTCTCGGAGGCGGTGACGCGGGCGGCGTCCGTGCTGGAGGAGGAGCTGGCCGGGGGCGTCGACAGCGCCCGGCGGCTCACCGAGCGGCTCACCGCGGACCGCCGGGTCGACCCGGCGGCGTTCGACGAGGTGGTGGGGCGGGTCCGCAAGGACACCCACGCCCTGATCGACATGGTGGTCGGCCAGCTTCCCGCCCCGGCCTCCGGCGACGACCTCACCCGCCGGTACGCGGCGGACGCCCACGACGCGCTGGACAGCCTCCTCGACCTCGCCCGGCTCACCCCCGAGTTCGCCAACGGGCTGCTCGACCGGGTCTCCGCCGGCACCCGCCGGGACGGGAAAGACCCGGTGGCCGCCCCCGGCGCCGAGCCGGGCGCGCCCACCGACGGCCGCTGAGCCGGTGACCGCCACCGTGACCGACGGCCCGGTCGACACGCTGCTCGCGCGCTACCGGGCCCGCACCATGGCCACCCTGCTGGCTGAACTGCCCACCGGCGGGCCCCGGTATCTGTACGACCTGGTGGCCGACTACCCCGGCCGGTCGGGCAAGGGGTTGCGGGCGGCGCTGTGCGTGGCGACCTGCCGCGCGTTCGGCGGCACCGACGACGACACCGTGGTGAACGTCGCCGCCACCGTCGAGCTGTTCCACAACGGGTTCCTCATCCACGACGACATCCAGGACGGCAGCGAGCAGCGTCGTGGCGCCCCCACCCTGTCGGCCCGCTACGGGGTTCCGGTGGCGCTGAACGTCGGCAACATGACGAACCTGCTCGCCCTGGAGCGGCTGCTGGCCAACCGGGACCTCCTCGGCTCCGGCACGACCTGGGAGCTGGTCGAGCAGACCCGGTTGATGCTGCGCCACTCCCTGGAGGGGCAGGCCATCGAGGTCGGCTGGATCCGGGACAACGTCTGCGACCTCACCCCGGACGACTACTACCGGATGTGCCTGAAGAAGACCTCCTGGTACACGTGCGTGTATCCGTGCCGCACCGGCATCCTGGCCGTCGGCGACGGCCGGCCCGGGATGGACCGGCTCGACCGGTACGGCTGGTTCCTCGGCGCGGCCTTCCAGATCCAGGACGACGTGCTCAACCTCGTCGGTGACTACGCCCGATACGGCAAGGAGATCTCCGGCGACCTGTGGGAGGGCAAGCGGACGCTGATCCTGATCGACTACCTCGACCGGTGCACCCCGGCCGAGCGGGAGCGGACGGTGCGCTTCCTCGGTGCCGCCCGCGCCGCGCGGACCGTCGCGGAGGTGCGCTGGCTGCACCGCCGGCTGCTCGCGTACGACAGCGTGGCGGCGGCCCAGGGCCAGGCCCGGGACCTGGCCGACGCCGCGCGCACGGAGGCCGCGGCGGCGCTGGGCGAGCGGGCGGACTCCGAGGACGGCCGGTTCCTGCTCGCCCTCGCCGACTACGTCGTCGACCGGTCCCGGTGAGCTGCGGGCGGTCGGCCGGCGCGACGGCGCCGCTCCGGTTGCCGATCCGGGCGGGGCGCGGTCCACTGATCCACATGGGCGAGATCAAGGTGGGCACGTCGTCATGGGCCGACCGGATGCTGCTGGGCTCCGGCTGGTACCCCCGCTCGGTCAACACCCCCGCCGGCCGCCTGCGCCACTACGCCGAGCGGTTCGCACTGGTCGAGGTGGACACGTCCTACTACGCGGTGCCGACGCCGGAGACCACCGCAGGCTGGGTTGCCGCCACCCCGCCCGGGTTCACCTTCGACGTCAAGGCGTTCAGCCTCTTCACCGGCCACCCCACCCCGGTCGCGGCGCTGCCCCGGGACCTGCGACCGGCCGGCGGCCCGTTCCGGATCCGGTGGCGGGACCTGCCCGCCGGGGCGTACGACGAGCTGTGGAGCCGGTTCCGCGCGGCGCTGGAGCCGATCGCGGCGGCCGACCGGCTCGGCGCGGTGCTGCTCCAGTTCCCGCCGTGGCTGGCCCGCAGTGCCGCGGCGGAGCGGCGGATCGTCGCCACCGCCGAGCGGCTGCGGCCGTGGCGGGTGAGCGTGGAGCTGCGGCACGGCTCGTGGTTCACCGAGGACGCCGTCCTGGGCACGCTTGCCCTGCTGCGTGAGCACGACCTCTCCTACGTCTGCGTGGACATGCCGCAGGGGTTCGTCTCGTCGGTACCGCCGATCCTGGTCGCCACCGCCGCACCGGCCGTGGTCCGCTTCCACGGCCACAGCGCCGCCTGGGAAGGCGGCGACAAACAGGACAAGTACCGGTACGCCTACGGCGAGCGCGAGCTGCGGAACTGGTCGCGGCTGCTGGTCGAGCTGGCCGACGCCGGCGACGAGCTGCACGTCCTGTTCAACAACTGCTGCGGCGACCAGGCCCAGCGCGACGCCGCCCGCCTGGTGGAGGTCCTGGCGGAGGCGGGCGTGCCGGCCGGTGGGACGCCGGTCAGCCGCGCCGGTTGATCCCCTCCGGGTGCATCCCGGTCGCCTCCTCCAGCGCGTTGTCCGGCAGGTCCCCGCCGGCACTGTCGTTCGGGAACGCGCGCCGCGACGGCGCCGGGTCGGGCGGCGCCCCCGGACCCGCCTCGGCGACCGGCCTGTCCTCGACGTTGCCGAACCCGTGCCGCCCCGCGGGCCCGGTGGGCTCGGCGGGCGCGCCGGCCCGCCGGTCGCCGAGGCTCCCCTGCGGTACGGCGGTCTCCTCGCTGCCCTCGTCCATCGGGGAGTCCTCGCCGGCCCCCCACGGCGGGCCGGCGTCGAACCCGTCGCTGGTGCCGAAGGGGGCGGCGGACCCAGGTCCGCGTTCGTCCCCGCCGTTCGTCGATCCGTCCCTGCTCGTCATGGCCACCTCGCTGGTCGGGTCGGTGCTGCGGGCGCTGACTGCCCGCCTGCGCGCCGCCCGTGCCCACCGGTCCGGCCGGGCACGGGCGGCGCGGTGGTCAGCGGCCGGACATCGCCATGTGCCGCCTGGCGGCGCCCATGGCGGCCACCTTTCCCATCGCCCTGGGCGCGCCGGCCAGCCCACCCGCGCGCCCGAGCAGGCCCCGAAAGACCTGCCCCGGCTTCTGCTGCTCACCCATGTACGCGCTGACCACCACCAGCGCGCCGGTGAGCGCCGGGACGGCCCACTGGAGCAGCTTCAGCTGTCGCTGGCAGGAGGCCACGTTGGTCGGCGTCTGCGGGTTCGGCTCGGTCGTCCCCTCGACGGACGGGCCGCCCGCCTTCTCCAGCCGCATGCCGAGCAGCCGGCTGTACCCGGTTACCGCGAGCGCGGCGACCGTGAGGGCCGTCTTCACCGTGCTGATCCGGGCCACCCCCGCCTGGGCGAGCACCCGGGGGCTCTCGGTCGTCAGCTCGCCGACCGCGCCGGCCAGGTGCGCGCCGATCGCCGCCGCGTTGACCGGGGTCCACCGGGCCCACCCGGCCGAGGCCACCGGCAGTCGCTGGGTCGAGTCGTTGATCTGTGCCGCCGCGCCGTTGACGCCGAGCGCTCCCATCAGGGAGCCGCCGAACCAGGCAGCCAGGCCCAGGTCGTGCATCGAGCGCAGTGCGGTGTGCCGTTCGGACATCTGATCCCCTTCCACGGTACTGGCGGTGCGGCATACCCGCCGATCGGGCAAGTACGCACCGTGACCGGTCAGAGGCCGTAGCGGCTCTTCAGGTGGCGCCACCAGTCGCGGAACATCCACTTGTCGAACTCGGTGACGGTCGCCGCGCTGCCGGCCTTCATCAGGAAGCCGCCGACGCCGGTGGGCGTCCAGTCGTAGAAGTCGTCGAGCCCGAAGGTATGGCCGATCTCGTGCAGCAGGACGTGCATCGAGTCGGTGCCCAGGTTGGCCATGAAGTACTCGCGGCCCACCCGCTGGCCCCAGTCGCCGCCCGCGCCGCCGCCGAACCCGTCGGCCAGCCACAGGGACTGGTCGTAGTGGTGGCCGGCCCCGCCGGGGCAGTTCGGGTACTGGCCGCCCTGGTTGAAGAACCGGCCGCAGGGCTCGGCGCACTGCGGGGCGTTCTCGCGGATGTCGTTGACGTAGACGTCGACGGAGTTGTCCGACCACTGCAACTGGCTGCGGTCGCGGACCGCCCAGCCGACGACCCTGACCGGCACGTCGCCGTACGGCCAGCCGTTGTGGCCGACCATGACGTCCGTCCACTTCTTGTACTGCCGGGAGAGCGCGGCGTGGATCTGGTCGCGCTGGGCGGCGGTGACCGTGGCGCCGGAGTCCCAGCGCACGCAGAAGTTGAGGTAGCCGCGGTTGGCGGAGACCTGGTCCCAGCCGTAGTTACGGAAGCCGTACAGGTTGGTGTAGGTGCTCTCCTGGTGGGCCCACACCTCGTTGAGCGGGGTCACCAGGTGCGCCGGCGGGCTCCACCCGGAGCTGGGCGGCGCAGTGGTCGGCGCCGGAGTGGTGGGGCCGGGCGTCGGGGTGCCGGCGCACGTCACGCCGTTGACGGCGAAGGACGCGGGGGCCGGGTTGCTCGCCGCGTTCCAGGTGCCGTTGAAGCCGAACGTGGCGCCGCCCCCGGTGGGCAGGTTGCCGTTGTAGCCGACGTTCGTCGCCGTGACCCGGGCGCCGCTCTGGGAAGCGGTCGCGTTCCATGCCTGGGTGACGGTCTGCCCGGCGGTGAAGGACCAGGTCAGCGTCCAGCCGGTGAGGGGATCGCCGAGGTTGGTCACGGTGACGTTCGCGCCGAAGCCGCCGGACCACTGATTGGTGACCTGGTAGTCGACGCGGCAGCCGCTGGCCGCGGCCTGGGCGCCGGTGACCGCGAGGCCCGCGCCGGCCGCGGTGACGAGGGCGGCAACGACGGCCGTCACCAGCCGGGCGCCTGTTCGGGACAGTGTCATGGCTCGTCCTCCGCCTGGGGCCCGGTGACCCGCCCGGCACTGGCCACCAGGTAGAGTTTGATTGTTGTGAATATAAATTAACCCGAGTGGCGGGTGCCTGGCAAGCCGGCGGCGAAGGCGGCCACCCGCGCGGCCACCGGCGCGCCGGCGCGTACCCAGACGAAGTGGTCGAGCGGGCCGCCGGCCTGCGCGGTCGTGTAGCGCTCGCGCGCGACGGTGGCCGCGGCGAGCTTGCCGCAGAGCTGGTCCAGGATGGCGTGCGGGGTGTACTGGTCGTCGTCCACGCTCACCGCGAGGACGGGGACGTCGAGCGTGCGCAGCGCCGCCTCGACATCCACCCCGTCGAGGGTGGGGAAGCGGCCGGTGCGGGCCGTGTACGCCCAGTCCCGGATCACCCCGCGCGCCTGCCGGCCGCCGAAGCCCCAGCCCGGCCAGACGCCGAGCAGCCGGGCGGTCGCGGCGATCCCCTGGGTGTACGGCAGGACCCCGTACCTCCGCGGGGCCGGGTAGCCGCGCCAGTACGGCACGCCGACGGCGACCAGGGCCAGCCCGTCCACCGCGTCCGTGCCGTGCAGGGCCAGGTGCAGCAGCGTGGCCTGGCCGCCGAGGGAGTGCCCGAGCAGGATCGTCGGCCGGCCGTCCAGCAGCGGCTTCAGCGCCGCCAGCACCGCGCCCACGTCCGAGGCGAGCTCCACGTAGCCGTACCGGCAGGCCCGGCTCGGCGCGGGGGTGCTCGCGCCGGTGCCGCGCAGGTCGGCGACGACCACGGCGAGGCCGGCGGCCCGCAGCGCGGCGGCGAACGGCCGGTAGTAGCGGGCCCGCACCCCCATCGCGGGCCAGATCACCACCACCGGGGCGCCGGCGGCCCCGTCGGGCTCGGGATACACCTGCACCCCGAGCCGGGCGCCCTCGACGTCGACGAACTCCTGCGTGTACTCCCCGGTCGCGCTCATCTGCCCAGCGTACGGCCGTAAGCTACCGGCGGGTAGCAAGGGGGTGTGGGTGGCCGGCCGTCAGGCCGCGGCCGGAGCCGGCACCGGGCGGGCGACGGTGGCCACCGCCTCGTACACGACGTTGAGCTGCTCGGCGCAGCGCCTCCACGAGTACCGGCTACGGATCCGGTCCAGCGCCGCCGTGGCGTACGCGAAGCGCCGCACGTTGTCGCCGAGCAGCCGGCGGATCGCGGTGCCCAGTGCCCGGGGGTCGCGCGGCGGCACCAGGTCGCCGGTGAGCCCGTCGATGACGGTGTCGGCGATGCCGCCCACGTCGGTGCCGATCACCGGGACGCCGCAGGCCATGCCCTCCAGGGCGGTCAGGCCGAACGGCGCGTGCCACGGGGCGGCGACCAGCAGGTCGGCGGAGCGGTACCAGCTGGCCAGCTCCTCGCGCGGCACCCCGCCGATCAGCTTCACCCGGTCGGCCACCCCGCAGGACCGGGCGAGCGCGGTCAGGCGCCGGGCGGAGCCGTCGGTGGGCAGTTTCTCGGCTGGCGGGCCGCCGACGATCACGCACTCGGCCTCCGGCGCCGCGGGCATGGCCCGGACGACCTCCTCGAAGCCCATGCTCTCCGTCAGCCGGCCCACGGTCAGCACCCGGGGGCGGACCGGGTCACGCGGGGCGACCGGGCCGTCCGGGCGGAAGATCCGCTCGTTGACCCCGGCGGGCACCAGGGACATCCGGGACCGGGGCACCCCGAGGCGGACCAGCTCACCGATCTCGTCCTGAGACTGCACGACCACCCGGTCGGCAGCCCGGCCGAGCGCGCGCTCGTAGCCGGTCCGGCCCGGTGGGCCGGTGTCCCGTGCGCCCCGCTGCGCCGTGCCGAGGGCGTGGTAGGTCAGCACCACCGGCACCCCGGTGCGCCGCCCGGCGTGCACGGCGGCGAGCCCGCTCCGCCAGAAGTGGGCGTGCGCGACGGCGGGCAGCCAGGCGTCGCGCCAGTGCCCGGCCAGCCACCGGCCGAACTCGCCGGTGTGCGGCAGCAGCTCGTCGCCGGGCAGCAGGCGCGGCGGGCCGGCCGGCACGTGCAGCACCTCGTAGCCGTCCGGGGTGGCCACCGCCTCGGGCAGGGCGGGAGAGTCGCGGCGGGTGTAGACGCGTACCTCGTGGCCCCGGTCGACCAGGGCCGCCGCCAACTCCGCCACGTGCGTGTCCTGGCCGCCGGTGCTCCTCCCGCTGAGGACGGCGAGCGGGCTGGCGTGCTCCGAGATCATCGCGATCCGCATTCTTCCTCCTCCATCCGCCCGTCCCGGCCGGCGGGGACCCGTCGAGCCGGCGGGGTCCCTGGAACGCGCACGACAGGTCCCTACCCCCGCCCTCGTCTCCTAACCTCCTGGGGTCAGGCCCCGTCGCGGAGCATGCCGGGGCCGAAGACCTCGTAGGCGATCCGGTCGCTGGGGAGGCCGCGGCGCAGCAGGGTGCTGCGGACCTGGTTCATGAAGGGCAGCGGGCCGCACAGGTGGACGTGGGCGTCGGGGGTGAGCGGGATCAGCTCCGGATCCACGCGCCCCGGGCTGACCCGCACCGGCAGTTCGGCGAGCGGCCCGTCGGTGGCGTCGACTTCCTCGTACCAGAGCGCGGTGCGCAGGTTGGGCAGAGCGTGGTGCAGCCGGGGCAGTTCGTCGCGGAGCACGTGCGCGGTGCCGGCCCGGTCGGCGTGCACCAGCGTCACCGGCCGCTGCGGCGCGGTGGCCGCGAGGTGCTCCAGCGCGGCCATCGCGGGGGTGAGCCCGATGCCGGCGCTGACCAGCACCAGCGGCCCCTCCCCGGCTACGGCGCTCACCTCGCCGAACGGTGGGCTGAGTCGCAGCGTGTCGCCGACGGCCACCCGCTCGTGCAGGAATGTGGAGACCATGCCGTCAGGCGCGCCGGCGACGCCGCGCACCCGCTTCACGGTGATCCGCCACCGGGCCGTGCCGGGCCGGCCGGAGAGGCTGTACTGCCTGATCTGCTGCCCCCGGCCGCCGTCGAGGTCGACCGCGACGGAGACGTACTGGCCGGGGACGAACTCCGGCACCGGGCCGCCGTCGGCCGGCTCCAGGCCGAACGACACGACGTCGGCGGTCTCCCGGACCCGCTCGGCCACCCGCCAGGCCCGCCAGACCGACTGCCCCTCGGCCACCCCGGCGCCCTGGTAGAGCCGGGCCTCCCGGGCGATCAGTTCGCAGGCCAGCAGCCAGTACGTCTCGTCCCAGGCCGCAGCGACCTGCGGGGTGACCGCGTCGCCGAGCACCTCGCCGACGGCGGCGAGCAGGTGTCGGCCCACGACGGTGTACTGCGCCGGGGTGATGCCGAGCGAAACGTGCTTGTGCGCGATCCGGTCCAGGATCGGCCCCCACGGCGCGTCACTGGCGCCGATCAGGTGCTCCGCGTACGCGACGACGGCGGCGGCCAGCGCGGCCTTCTGCTGCCCGGTGGCCTGGTTGCCCCGGTTGAACAGGTCCAACAGCTCCGGATGGGCGTCGAACATCCGCCGGTAGAAGCGGCCGGTGATCGCCTCGCCGTGCGCCTGCACGGCGGGCAGGGTCGCCCGCACCACCGCCGCTGATGACTCCGTGAGCATGACATGTCCTCCTGCGGTCGTCCGTTGTCGTCCGCTTGCGTCGACGACGTGCCCAATAAACAGGAATCCCGGATTCCTCTTCAGGGTCGAAGGTCCCGGTTGCGGAGTCGCCCGGATCACATCGGGAACGGGTCGGCCGGCCCGGGTCACCGCGCGTTCGCGGTGGCTAGGGTCGGTACGTGAAGCTCAACCGGTCCACGGACATGGCCCTGCGGATCGCCATGCTGACCGCCGCCTCCCAGGCCCGTACGACGGTGGACGAACTGGCCGAACAGCTCGCGCTGCCGCGCAGCCACGTCGCCAAGGTGGTGCAGCGGCTGCAGCGGATCGGGGTGCTGGTCACCATCCGGGGCCGCTCCGGCGGGGTGGCCATCGCCGAGGGGGCCGGCGAGCTCACCGTCGGCGCGGTCGTGCGGGCCTTCGAGGGCGACGACGAGGTGGTCTCCTGCGAACAGCCGGCCTGCCCCCTGGCCGCCGACTGCCGGCTGCGCGGTCAGCTGCGCCGCGCGCAGGAGGCGTTCCTCGCCGTCCTCGACGGGACGCGGCTCGGCGACCTGGTCGACGGCCCGACCGGCCCCCTCCTGCTCTCCCTCGGCCGGAGATGACGAAGGGGCCCCCCGACAACAGGGGCCCCTTCTCACCTGCGGAGGGCGGTCAGCCGACGCTGATCGTCCCGTCCCCCGAGCGGACGCAGGCCACCGCGCGAGCGGTCGTGGCGGAGGCCCCGGCCAGGCAGCGGCCCAGCACCTGGTGCCCGGCCACGTTGGGGTGCCACGACTCCTGGCACGTCTGGAAGTAGCTCACGCAGGTGTTGGCGATCCGCTGGATGGCGATCTTGTCCTTGCCGGCGAGGCTGGTGACGAAGGTGCCGGTCGCGCCGTCCTGGAGCCGGATCGGCGTGGCGAGCGCCCCGGACGGGCTGGTCGGCTGCTCGCAGAGCCGGGCGCCGTCGAACGCCCGCTGCACGTTGAGGTAGACCAGGTCGGCGGCGGGGAACTGGCTGGCCAGACTGTCGCGCGTCGAGCGGACCAGGGTGCCCAGCCCGGAGGAGAAGTTGTGCCCGGGGCGCAGGCTGGCCCGGTGGATCGGGCAGCCGGCCGCGTACCGCTCGGCGCCGAGGTCCCGGAACTTGTCCCGGTCGTCCTGCCGCCCGTCCTCCTCCCAGTAGTTCGAGGCCAGGTCGAACGGCAGCGGGTTGGTGTAGTCCTGGAACACGATCCGGTGCTGGCCGTCGGCGTCAATTTGGTCGAGGGTGGTGAGGATCTGCCGTACGGCCGCCGTGGTCTCCGCGGTCGCGGCGCTCAGCTGCGCCGCGGTGGCCAGGTCGGCGTCGCTGCACGGCTTCTGCTCCACCGGCCCGCCGAGGTACGCCCAGAACTCCCACCAGCCGGTCCACGCGTCGGCGATGAACCGGTTGGCGCACTTCTCCGCCACGCTGCCGAAGGTGAACGAGCTGTTGTTCGAGCCCAGTCCCACCAGCACCAGGTCGATGTCGTGGGTCTGGCCCACCGCGCGGAGCTGGTCGAGCTGGGAGGCGACCGCGCGCCCCTTGGTCCGGCTGACCGACGCGTTGCCGATGTCGTACGGCTGCCCGCCCGAGCAGGCCAGGTTGAACCGGTCCTGGATGCCCGGCAGGTTGGCCTGGAACAGCGAGGCGTTGGGGGACCGGTGGCAGAAGTAGGCGTTGCTGTTCGGCGCGGTCCAGCCGGGGAAGCCCTGGCTGATGCCGTTGCTGTCGACGACCGGGGAGTAGGCCCCGGCCCCCTCGCCGCTGATGAAGCTGTCGCCGAGCGCCACGGCGGCGGTGGGGAGGGCGGCAACCGCCGGGGCGGGCGGTGCGACGGCGGTCGACAGCGCCGCCGCGGCGACGGTCAGCGCCGCCGCGAGCGCGGTACGACGGAACACGGACATACGCGTCCTCCATCAGTCCATGGAAATATGAAAGTTTCTATGAGGCGATGATCACATCACGGGCGAGTGACGGGCGTCAACGTCCGGCCATCCCCGCACGGGTTCGGGCAGGGGCGTCCCGGGACCGCCGGGGAGGGCCCGGCCGTGGCGCGGGTATGTCGCCCAGCGGTGGCCGGGCGGGATGAATCCCGGGTCCGGTGGCGTTGTCGGGGAGGTGGACGTCCTCCGGGCCGCCCATCGGCAGGGCCGCCGCCGGCGGCGGGGCGACCCGCACACTGCGGGGTGCCTACGTCCTGTCCCACCTCCCGGTTAGGCTCGCTGCGGCGCGCCGCGCGATGTGATCGAGCCGGTGAGCGGCACCACACCGCCGAGACCTGGGAGTACGACCAGTTGACCGCACAGCCTGAGATGCTCTACGGGGCCGACGACCTTACGCACCTGGAGGGCCTGGACGCCGTTCGCAAACGCCCCGGCATGTACATCGGCTCCACCGACAGCCGTGGCGTGGGTCACCTCGTCAACGAGATCCTCGACAACTCCACCGACGAGGGTGTGGGGGGTCATGCCACCCGGGTCGAGGTGATCCTGCACGCCGACGGCTCGGTGCAGGTCGACGACGACGGCCGGGGCATCCCCACCGACGTGCACGCCAAGTCCGGCATCTCGGGCGTCGAGCTGGTGCTCACCCGGCTGCACGCCGGCGGCAAGTTCGGCGGCTCCGGCTACAAGACCTCCGGCGGCCTGCACGGCGTCGGCGCCTCCGCCGTCAACGCCCTGTCCCGCCGCTTCGACGTCACGGTGCGCCGCAGCGGCAAGGTGCACACCATGTCGTTCCGGCACGGCGTGCCGGGGGTCTTCGACGGTCCCGGCCCCGACGCCCCGTTCACCGCCGGCCCGGGTCTCCAGGTCGCCGGCGCGATGAAGCGCGGCGCGGGCACCGGCACCTCGATCCGCTACTGGCACGACGCCCGCTACTTCGAGACCGGCGCCGCACTGGACGTCGATGCCGTCCGGCTCAAGCTGCGCAACACCGCGTTCCTCGTCCCCGGCGTGAGCTACCTGCTGCGCGACCTCACCGGCGAGGAGCCGGTCGAGGAGACCTTCCACTTCCCCGCCGGCCTGACCGACATGGTGGAGTTCCTCGCCCCGAGCGGCGACCGGCCGGTCTCCGGCACCCTGCTGGTCGTCGGCGAGGGCACCTACCGGGAGAACGCGGCCGACGCCAACGGCGTCATGCAGTCCAACGTGCAGCGACGTGCCGAGGTCGAGGTGGCGTTCCGCTGGGGCACCGGCTACGAACGCACCGTCGAGTGCTTCACCAACACCATCCGCAACGCCCACGGCGGCACCCACCGCAAGGGCTTCGAGCGCGCCATGGCCCGCACCCTCGCCGACGCGGCCCGCAACGCCCGAGGGCTGCTCAGGCCCAAGGAGGACGCGCCCACCCTGGACGACGTCCTGGAGGGGATGACGGCCGTGGTGCACGTGCGGATCCCCGAGCCGCAGTTCACCTCACAGACCAAGGACGAGTTGTCCACCGCCGGCATCACCAAGGTGCTCCAGGGACTGATCGAGGCGCACCTGAAGGCGTGGCTGGAGGACCGCCGCACCAAGGTCGAGGCCCGCACGGTGCTCCAGAAGATCGTGGACGCGGCCCGGGTCCGGCTGACCCAGAAGCAGCAGAAGGACGCCGCCCGCCGCAAGACCGCCCTGGAGGGCGCGTCCATGCCTCCGAAGCTGGTCGACTGCCGCGCGACCGGCATCGACAGAAGCGAATTGTTCATCGTGGAGGGGGACAGCGCCCTCGGAACAGGCCGGCTCGCCCGATCCGCCGAGTACCAGGCGCTCCTCCCGATTCGCGGCAAGATCCTCAACGTGCAGAAGGCCAACCTCCAGCAGGTCCTCGACAACGCCGAGTGCGCCGCCATCGTCCAGGTGCTCGGCGCCGGCTCCGGCCGCACCTTCGACCTGTCGGCGCTGCGGTACGGCCGGGTGCTGATCATGGCCGACGCCGATGTGGACGGCGCGCACATCCGCACCCTGCTGATCACGCTCTTCGCCCGGTACATGCGCCCGTTGATCGAGGCCGGCCGGCTCTACGCCGCGATGCCGCCCCTGCACAAGATCACCACGAAGGGGCGCAACCCGCAGACCACCTACACCTACACCCAGGCGGAGATGGAGGCGTTGGTCCGCAAGCTGGAGAAGTCCGGCAAGCAGATCGTCACCCCGATCCCCCGGTTCAAGGGCCTCGGCGAGATGAACGCCGACGAACTGTGGGACACCACGATGAACCCGGCCACCCGGGCGGTCCGCCGGATCACCCTCGACGACGTCGACGCCGCCGAGCGGATCCTGGAGCTGCTGATGGGGGAGAAGGTCGAGCCGCGCCGCAACTGGCTGATCGAGTCCGCCGACCGGGTCGACCGCGACGCGATCGACGCATGAGGACCGCCCGCCGCCAGACCGTGGCCCCCCGGGGACAGCGCCGGCCGACCGTGGCCCGCCGAGGAGAGAGCTGAACCATGGCACGCCGTAAGAACACCGGTCCCCGGGCGGACCTTGCCGCCTTCGATCAGGCCGGCGCGCGGGTCTTCGACAACCCGCTGGTCACCGAGGTCTCCGACTCCTACCTGGAGTACGCCTTCTCGGTGATCCACTCCCGCGCGCTGCCGGACGCCCGGGACGGCCTCAAGCCCGTGCACCGGCGCATCCTCTACTCGATGCACGAGGCGGGCCACCGCCCCGACCGGGCGCACGTGAAGTCGGCCCGGGTGGTCGGCGACGTGATGGGCCGGTACCACCCGCACGGCGACACCGCGATCTACGACGCGATGGTCCGGCTGGCCCAGGACTTCTCGCTCAACGTCCCGCTCATCGACGGGCACGGCAACTTCGGCAGCCCCGACGACGGCCCGGCCGCCGCGCGCTACACCGAGGCGCGGATGTCCCGGGAGGCGATGCTGCTCGTCGGCGAGCTGGGCGAGGACACGGTCGACGTCGAGCCGAACTACGACGGCTCGCTCACCCAGCCGACCGTCCTGCCGGCCGCGTTCCCGAACCTGCTGGTCAACGGGGCGTCCGGGATCGCGGTCGGGATGGCCACCAACATGATCCCGCACAACCTGGGCGAGGTCGTCTCCGCCGCCCGGTGGCTGATCAACCACCCGGACGCCGACCTCGACAGGCTGATGGAGTTCATCCCCGGGCCGGACCTGCCGACCGGCGGCGTGCTGCTCGGCCTGGACGAGGTGCGCCGGGCGTACGAGACCGGGCGCGGCGTGGTCCGGATGCGCGGCCGGGTGGAGATCGGCCACCTGGAGGGCAGCCGGGGCCGGCAGGCGATCACCGTTGTCGAGCTGCCCTACGGCGTGGGCGCGGAGAAGGTCATCGCGGCGATCACCAACGAGGTCAACAAGACCAAGCGGCTGACCGGCATCGCCGACGTCAAGGACCTGACCGACCGGGAGAACGGCACCCGGCTCGTGATCGAGTGCAAGGTCGGCGTCAACCCGCAGGCGCTGCTGGCCGATCTCTACCGGCTCACCCCGCTGGAGCAGTCCTTCGGCGTCAACAACCTGGTGCTGGTGGACGGCCAGCCGCGGACCCTCGGGCTGAAGGCGCTGCTGGAGGTCTTCCTGCGGCACCGCTACGAGGTGGTGACGCGGCGCAGCGCGTACCGCAGGCGCAAGCGCGAGGAGCGGCTGCACCTGGTCGACGGCCTGCTCATCGCGCTGCTGGACATCGACAAGGTGGTCCGGCTGATCCGGGGCAGCGACGACGCCCAGGCCGCCAAGGACGGCCTGATGCGCCAGTTCAAGCTCTCCGAGATCCAGGCCGGCTACATCCTGGACACCCCGCTGCGCCGGCTGACAAAGTTCGACCGGATCGAGCTGGAGGCCGAGCAGGATCAGCTCCGCAAGGAGATCGCCCAGCTCTCCACCATCCTCGACGACGAGAAGGTGCTGCGGAAGGTCGTCTCCGACGAGCTGGCCGCCGTGGTGAAGCAGTTCGGCACCGAGCGGCGCACCACCCTGGTCGACGGCGACCTCAAGGAGGTGCTGGCCGCGTCCGCGCCGGCCGGTCCTCTCGAGGTGGCCGACGACCCGTGCCAGGTGATCCTCTCCGCCGCCGGGCTGGTCGCCCGCACGGCGGCCGAGTCGGAGGAGGCGTCCGAGGGGCGCCGGCGCAGCGGCCGGGTCAAGCACGACGCGGTACGGGCGGTCGTGCACTCCACGGCCCGGGGCCGGGTGCTGCTGGTTACCAGCGCGGGCCGGGCGTTCAAGGTCGACGTGCTGCCGCTGCCGGTGCTCCCCGAACAGGCGGGCACGGTGTCGCTGCGCGGCGGCATGTCCGCCGCCGAGCTGGTGCCGTTGGAGCCCGGCGAGACGGTGGTCGGCCTGGCCCCGCTCGGGGCGACGGCCGAGGGGTCGCCGGGGCTGGCGCTGGGCACCCGGCAGGGCGTGGTGAAGGTGTGCGCGCCGGACTGGCCGGTCCGTTCGGACGAGTTCGAGGTGATCGGCCTGCGCGAGGGCGACGAGGTGGTCGGGGCGAGCTGGCTCGTCGACGGCAGCGAGACCCTCGCCTTCGTCTCCTCCGAGGCGTCGCTGCTGCGCTTCGCCGCGTCGCTGGTACGCCCGCAGGGGCCCAAGGGCGGCGGAATGGCCGGGATCAACCTGCCGGCGGAAGCCAGGGTGGTCTTCTTCGGGGCGATCCGCACCGACGACCCGGGGCACGGCGAGCCGATGGTGGTCACGTCCACGGGCGCGACGGTGAAGGTGACGCCGTTCGGGGCGTACCCGGCCAAGGGGCGGGCGACCGGCGGGGTGCGCGCGCAGCGGTTCCTCAGGGGCGAGACGGACCTGGTGGTGGCCTGGATCGGCCCGCGCCCGGTCGGCGCGACGGCGACCGGCGACCCGGTGGAGCTGCCCCCGGCCGACCCTCGCCGCGACGGCAGCGGCTTCGCCGTGATGCTCGGCCCCTCAGCGGTCGGCCACCAGATCGAACGCAACTGACCCACCCCACCCACCGCCCTCCGCGTTGATCAAGAGGTTTGCGTCGCCCGGCGCGGGCTGACGCAAACCTCTTGATCAACTCTGCGGGGGTGGGGTGGTCAGAGTTCGGGTTCGGGGGCTTGGCGGGGTTCCGGGGTGGTGCCGCGGAGGCGGGCGATCAGGCGCATGCCGTGGTAGATGACCAGGGCGGCGGCGGTGCCGAGGGCGATGCCGTTGAACGAGAGGTCGCCGGCGGTGAGGGTGTAGTTCGCCGCGCCGACGATGAGGGCCACGGCGGCGGTCATCAGGTTGACCGGGTCGTGGAAGTCGACCCGGCTCTCGATCCAGATCCGCGCGCCGAGCACGGCGATCAGGCCGTACAGGGCGGTGGTCGCGCCGCCGAGCACCCCGGCCGGCACGGTGAGGATCAGCGCGCCGAACTTGGGGCTGAGCCCGAGCAGCACCGCCGCCACCCCGGCCACCCAGTACGCGGCGGTCGAGTACACCCGGGTCGCCGCCATCACGCCGATGTTCTCCGCGTATGTGGTGGTGCCGGAGCCGCCGCCGGAGCCGGCGAGCACGGTGGCCAGGCCGTCGCCGAGGAACGCCCGGCCCATGTCCCGGTCCAGGTTGCGGCCGGTCATCGCGGCGACCGCCTTGACGTGGCCGGCGTTCTCGGCGATCAGCACCAGGATCACCGGGATCACCAGCACGACCGCGCGCAGGCTGAACTGCGGCGCGTGGAACTCGGGCAGGCCGACCCAGGCCGCCTCGCGCAGCCCGTCGACGGCCTTCGGGTCGAGGTCGCCGAGGACGGCGGCGAGCAGCCAGCCGACCGCCACCCCGACCAGGATGGACAGCCGGGCCAGGAAGCCCCGGAACGCGACCGTGGTGAGCAGGACCACCGCCAGGGTGATCACCGCGATCATCGGCTGCGCCCGGAAGCCGGTGCCGCTGCCGCCGCCGTCCCAGGCGACCGGGGCGAGGTTCAGCCCGATCAGGGCGACGATCGCGCCGGTGACCACCGGCGGCATCAGCGCGTCGATCCAGCGCGACCCGGCGAGCTGCACGACAAGACCGACCACGGCCAGCGCGACGCCGGCCACCACGATCCCGCCGAGCGCGGGGCCGATGTCCCCGCCGGCCTTCGCGGCCAGCACCGGGGCGATGAACGCGAACGACGACCCCAGGTACGACGGCAGCCGGTTTCCGGTGAGCAGCAGGAAGAGCAGGGTGCCGATGCCGGAGAAGAAGATCGTGGTGGCCGGCGGGAAACCGGTGATCAGCGGCACGGTGAAGGTGGCGCCGAACATCGCCACCACGTGCTGCACGCCCACCCCGAGGGTGCGTGGCCAGGAGAGCCGCTCGCCGGGGTGGACCACGTCGCCGGGGCGGACGGACCGGCCGTCGCCGTGCAGGGACCACGGGGACCAGCGGGAGCGTGGCTCGGTGGGGGTCTGGGTCATGGCGCGCCCTTCGCGTCGAGGTGCTGACGGGGGCGTGGACGACCCTGGGAGTTGTTTCTAGCAGGCCGACCCTCGGCGGCGACGCGCTGCCCCCGCCGCCGGGGCCGGCCCGGGTCGGCTAACCGGCGAGCACCGAGTCCGTCGCGGCGTCGTGCTGGTCGGGGCTGCCGGTGGCGGGAAGTCTCGGCTCCCGGCGGGGCTGCCGCACCACGGTCGGCGTCGGATGCGTCGGGCGGAGCGTGAGCAGGCTGCCGACCAGCCCGGAGAAGAGCACCACCACGCCGAGCGCGATGGCGGTGGCCGACGGCAGCACCACCCGGAGGGTCGCGAGCGGGTTCAGGTCGCCGAACCCGTCCAGCCCCCAGTACCAGACGGCCGCGCCGGTGCCGGCCCCGCCCGCAGCGAGCAGCAGCAGGCCGACGGTGGCGCTGGTCTCCAACCGCAGCAGGCGGATCCACCGGTCCGAGGCGCGCGGCGGGACCAGCGCCTCCTGCCGTCCGTAGATCTCGGCGAGGCCGCCGAAGAGCACGAGCTGCGCCCCGACCAGCACCATCAGGCACGCGTAGACCAGAGAGGCGACGTCGAGCCGGACCGGGCCGAGGGCCAGCGGGCCGGGGGTGAGCGCACCCACCCCGACCAGCCCGAGCAGGGCCAGCGCACCACCCGGCCGGACCAGGGTCTTGCGCGGGGCGAACACCAGCAGGAAGCGCAGGTGCCGCCACCCGTCCCGCCAGGTGCGCAGGTGCGGCGGGCGGGACCGGCCGTCGGGGGACAGGGTGGTCGGCACCTCGACGATGTCGTAGCCGGCCAGCGAGGCGCGGACCACCAGTTCGGAGGCGAACTCCATGCCCGGCATGCAGAGGCCGAGGGCGCGGATCCGCTCGGCGTTGAAGCCGCGCATGCCGCAGTGGAAGTCCCGCACGCCGGACAGCCCGAACAGCATCCGACCGAGCCAGCTCAGCACCGGGTTGCCCAGCCAGCGATGCAGGGGCGGCATGGCGCCAGGGGCGATCCCGCCCCGGAACCGGTTGCCCATCACCACGTCGTGCCCGGCGCGCAGCTTCTCGATGAAGGGGCCGAGGTCCGACAGCGCGTACGAGTCGTCGCCGTCGGCCATGATGATGTAGCGCCCGCGGGCCTGGTCGATGCCGTTGAGCAGGGCGCCCCCGTAGCCCCTGACGGGGGCGTGCACCACCCGGGCGCCGGCCCGCTCGGCGAGTTCCTGCGAGCCGTCGGTGGAGCCGTTGTCGGAGACCAGTACCTCGCCGACGACGCCGCATTCGTCCAGCGAACGCAGCGCCTTGCGGACGCAGGTCTCCAGGGTCTCAGCCTCGTTGAGGCACGGCAGCAGCACCGTGACCTCGATCTCCCGTTCGTTCGTCATGCTCCCCGTTGCTCTCTGCCGTGGTGGGTGTGAGCCGGTCCGGCTCGCGGTCGGCCGGCCTACGCCGGCTTGTTCGGGTGGGCGTCGATCGCAGTCGCTGCCAGCCGGCGGCTGCGGCGATCGGCAGGAACGCCAGGGCCGGCAGCCCGTAGCGGAGGTCGAACATCGAGGTGGCGACCGAGAAGACCATGACCCCGACGCCGATCCCCGCGTACAGCAGCGCCACCATGCTCAGCCGCAGGCCGCCCCGGCGTGGCCACCCCGCCCCGACCAGCGCGAGCAGGACCATCGCGGCGAGGGCGGGCGGTGGGGTGACGGCGTACCGGCCGTAGGCGTGCAGGAACCGGCTGGCCGCGTTCGGCTCGACGTCCTGCGAAGGCGCGGGTCGCTGCTGGTAGTCGGCACCGGCGGTGCGTGGCGTGCAGTCGTAGTCGGCCGCCCAGTTGGTCGGGGCGGGCTGCGGGCGCCACCAGTTGGCCAGGCAGGCCTCGGTCGGGCCGAGCCGGCTCGGCCAGAAGTAGCGGACCGTGTCGGACGCCACGGCGGCCAGGTAGTCGCCCGGCTGCTGCCGGAGCACCTCGCGGGCGAACTCGTCGAGGTCCGCCGGCCGCTCGGCGGCGCGGATCGGGCTGGCCCGGTTCCAGATGAACCAGTCCGGTCGGTCGGGTCGTTGGCCCAGCGGCTGCGTCGGGCAGAGCTTGCGCAGCCCGGCGCGCAACTCCAACCGGTCGCAGTCGGCGACCTGCGCCGTGCGTCCGTACAGGAACTTCCCGCCCTCCGCGCCGAGGGCCTCCTTGACCGTGCCGGTGGCGACGAAGGCCGCCCCGAAGACGGCGACGATGCCCAACAGGTAGGCGGTCGGGGCCTTCCAGCCGCGCCAGGGCAGCAGGAGGAACAGCAGCAGCGCGCCGACGGCGACCACGCCGGTCGGGCGGGTGGCCATGCCCAGGGCGACCGCCACCCCGGCGCCCAGCGCGGCGAGCGGCCCGGGCCGCTCCCGCCGGACCAGCAGCAGCGCCGCGAAGGCCAGCGTGGTGGTGAAGAGGGTCTCGGTGAGCAGGTACTGCTCCAGCGTCAGCTGGGTGGCGTCGAGCAGTACCGGCGCGGTGGCCAGCGCGGCGACCCACCGCCGCACCCCGAGGCGGCGGCGCAGCAGCAGGTATGCCGCGACGCCCAGGGCGACCCCGGCGACGTGCTGGAGCGCCACCACCGAGGCGAAGGTGCCCGTCCACTCGAAGCCCTTGAGCAGCCACGGGAACGTCCAGCGCGGCGGCACTGCGGGCCACTCCCGGGACATCCTGATGTAGCTGCCCGAGTCCCCCTGGAACCACAGCGCCGGCGCGTAGGCGACCATGGCCGTGACGCGCAGTGCGATCCCTGCGGCAAGCAGGAGGACCAGCGCGACGTGGCGGCGCAGCAGGGCGGCGAGGGCGCGTGCGGCTCCCTCCCGCCGTGCGGTCGGGCGTCCGACGAGCACGTAAAGCTCCAGAGCAATGCGGAGAGTGACGGTCGCGGCCAAGTTAACACGGTCCGAGAAGTCCATGGTTACCCGAAAGTGGACGATCACGTTACGTTTCCGCGCCGACCCGCCGATTCGTGCGCCCGCAGGGCCGCCCCGGGGCGCGCGGTCCTGCGGGCCCTGGCCCGAACGGCCGTCGCGGTGGAACCGAGCCGGTCGTCTCCGCTCCCCGTTCGGCCGGCCGGGCGGCGTGGGCACCGGGCCCGCCGGTGGGTCAGGCGACGCCGGCGGGACGGAACTGGACGCTGACCCGGGACCCGACGGGCCGGCTGGTCTTCGGGATCGCGTGTTCCCAGGTGCGCTGGCAGGACCCGCCCATCACCACCAGGTCGCCGTGCCCGAGCGGGAAGCGCAGGCTCGCGCCGCCGCCGCGCGGGCGCAGCAGCAGCGGCCGGGGCGAGCCGAACGAGACGATGGCCACCATCGTGTCGGTGTGCGCGGAGCGGCCCCGGGTGTCGCCGTGCCAGGCGACGCTGTCCCGCCCGTCGCGGTAGAGGCACATCCCGGCCGTCGCGAACGGCTCGCCCAGCTCGGGCGCGTAGTGCGCGGTCAGGGCGGCCCGTGCGGCGGTGAGCACCGGGTGGGGGAGCGGCCGGTGGGCGGCGTACCAGCAGAGCAGCCGGGGCACGGCGACCTCGGCGTCGTACATCGTGCGGCGCTCGGCCCGCCACGGCACCTCGGCGAGCAGGGTGTCCAGCACCCGGTCGGAGCCGAGGACCCAGCCGGGCAGGTGGTCCACCCATGCGCCCCGGTCGAGCCGGTGCCGGCGCAGCCGCCCGGCGAGCCGGCCGAGGGTGGGCCCGTCGGCGGTGAGGTCGAGCATCGACGGCTGGTAGGCGGCACCGGACATGCGCCCATCCTAGCGGCGTGTTCGTACACCCGTACGAGTGCGGTGTCCTGTCACCTGCGGCGCACGTGTCCGTCGCCGGCCGTGCCGGGAACGGCCCTGACGCCCACCTGTCGACGGGGCGTGGGTCGCTGGACAGCCCCCTGACGGGAGGGTCAGCGGTTGAGCATCCTGCGCATCCGCCCGCCCACCGCCGCCCGCACCCGGGCCCGCAGCCGCTGGGCGTTCAGCTCCTCGATGCTCTCCCCGAGCTCCTGGTTGCGGTCGCGCAGCCACTGGATCCGGGCGATCAGCTCGCCCGGGTCGGTGGCCGTCTGGGCGCGGACCGCCGGGGGATAGCTCGTCGCGGCGACCTGCCGGTCGAAGCGAGCCGCGCTGTCGCCGTCGGCGAAGGAGTGGCCGAGGTCGTGCCGGGCCAGGAACGACATCATCGTGTCGAACCGGGCCTTGTGCCCGTTGTTCAGCGCGGTGTAGTCCGCCTCGTCGTAGAGCGCGACGGCGTCCACGTCGGCCGGCACGTCCTTCATGATCCGGTGCGGGATGTCGAAGTACCGGGCCAGCTCCAGCGTTCGCGAGTCGTGCGCGAACAGGTAGCCCGGGGTGCCGGCGACCAGCGCGGTGATGGTGCCGTGGATGCGGGTGCCGAAGTTGAAGTCGAACCCGGACAGGTAGTCCATCCAGGTCCACGGGTCGACGAACATCCGCACCTTGTCCTCGACGAAGAGCGGGTGCGAGGTGTGGATCGGGATGGCGGCCGTCTTGCCCCGCTCCTCGGGCAGGTCGCCGTAGAGCAGGGTGCCGAGGGTCTTCAGGTCCTGCGGGAGGTAGCGCAGGTTCGGGTAGCGCTGGTGGTGCGAGCTGATCACCTTCGCCATCGACTTGACGTACGGCGAGACGGTCAGCGCCACCCGGTCCTCGACGGTGAGCGTCGCCTTTCGCTTCTCCACCCGCAGGCTGTCGCCGTGCAGGAACATCGACGGGCAACCGATCACGTCGACCGCGGAGAAGCCGAGGCTGCGCAGGTACCCCTCGGTGATCTCGCCGCGCACGCCGATGCTGTGCGACCGGTCGAGCACCGCCTTCGTGAACGCCCTCACGGTGTCGTCGATCGGCCGCAGGTACTCCCGGTCGCCCTTGACGTCGGTCTGCACGCCGACGCCCAGCACCACCACCGGGATCTTCAGCCGCTCGATGAGCCGGGTCATGGTGCCCAGCCGGCTGGCGTAGCTGCGCCGGAACGCGTTCGCCAACGGCACCACGAAGACGTCGTACCGCTCGTTGATCTCGTCCGCCTCGCGCGGGTTGGCACGGAACTCCGACGGGGTGATCTGCGCCGTCGAGGTCTGGAGGATCTTGTGCGCCGAGTGGCTGAACACGAGGTTGCCGGTGTTGTCGCCGATCCAGTTGCGCTCGAACGTCTCCTCCGGCGAGTAGACGTCGAACGGGCCCTTCTTGGCCCGGAGCAGGATCCGCTGATGCATCGGTGTCGTCCTTCTCGTCGTGTCCGCCCCGTCGGGGGTGCGTCGGCGGGCGCCGACCCGGCGTGCGTGACGAGACCGGCCACGCCCGTTGGTTCCGAGACCGCGATATTAGGCCATCGGGCATCCGCTCCCGGCATTCGCGTCTCCGGGCGACCGCCGACGCGGGGGCCGGGTGGGCCCAGCGGGTAGGGTGCCCGGCGGGCGGCGCCCACCGGCCTGCCACGACGCGGCGGTGCCGGCCGCCCGGCGCGACACGAGGCGAGGAGGCGCGGTGCTGGTGACCCTGCGGACGGACGGGCCGCCGGCATGACCAGCGCACCAACCGTCGTACGACCCGAGCCGTCGGCCCGCGCGGCGAGCAGGCTGCCCTCGCTGACCGGGCTCCGCTGGATCGCCGCCCTGCTGGTCTTCGGGTACCACGTCGGCACCATGCGGATCGTCGCCGAGCCCGACTACCAGGCCGTCCTCGACCGGCTGTTCACCCTGGGCCTGTCCGGGGTGGAGTTCTTCTTCATCCTCAGCGGGTTCGTGCTGGTCTGGTCGGCCCGCGACGGGGATCGCCGACGCGACTTCTGGCGCCGCCGACTCGCCAAGATCTACCCCAACCACCTGCTGATGTGGGCGGTGGTGCTGCTGACCGGCCTGTGGGTCTTCGCCGACCCGGTCAACACCCGCGCCGCGGTGGAGAACCTCCTGCTGCTCCAGGCCTGGGACCCGACCCCCGGCTACTTCTACAGCGTCAACTCGGTGAGCTGGTCGCTCTCCTGCGAATTGTTCTTCTACTTCTGTCTGCCGTTCGCGCTGCCGCTGGTCCGCCGGGTGCGGCCCGGGGTGCTGTGGGCGGTGGTGGTCGCGGTGCCGCTGCTGATCGTGGCGCTCTGGCCCGGTCAGCGACTGGTGCCGCAGGAGAGCACCTGGTGGTTCACCCAGGTCTTCCCCGTCGTGCGGTCCCTGGAGTTCTGGATGGGCGTCGCCGCGGCCGAGCTGCTGCGTCGGGGGCGCTGGCGGGGCCCCGGCCTCACCGCGGCCAGCGTGATCTTCGTGGCCACCTGGGTCGTCGCATCGCAGTGGATCCGCGCCGAACTGTGGGCGGCCCTGCTCGCGGCGGCGTACCTGCTGGTCATCGCCGCCGCCGCCGACGCGGACGTGCGCGGGGCGCGGACGCCGTGGCGGTCCCGGCCGATGGTCTGGCTCGGCGAGGTCTCCTTCGCCTTCTACCTGGTGCACGTCTTCGTCATGGTCACCGTGCTGCGGCTGGCCGAACGGCTCGGCACGGGGCTGCCCGGCTGGTGGGGACCGCTGGCCGTGGTCGGCTTCCTGCTGGTGAACCTGGGGCTGGCCGCGTTGCTGCATCGGTGGGTCGAGATGCCGCTGACCCGCCGGCTCGGGCCGCCCCGCCGACCCCGCCCGCCGGCCACCGGTGGCGGGACGGCCTCGGGTGGCGGGACGGTGCCCGGTGGCGGGACGGCCCCTGGCGACCCGGCGGGGCCGCCCGGACCGGCGACGACGGCCGCCCCGACGCCGGAGCGCCCCCGCGAGCACGTCCCCGCCCCCGGGCGGCGCTGACCGGCCCGTTCCCGCGCCACCCGCCCGAGGGCCCGGGC
>NZ_JBEOWQ010000030.1:0-70576 GCF_040296145.1 Micromonospora sp. NPDC002296 | reverse complement strand
GCGTACCGCAGCGTCGAGATCACCAGCGGCAAGGCCGACGACGGCCAGACCGACAAGCTGCGCGCCGACGTCGTCCGCACCGTCGACAACGGCCGTGCGGTGGTCGCCAACATCGCCGGCACCACGTCCGACGTCGACGGCGGCGTCCACTCCTTCGAGGGCGGCCACTACATCAGCGCCGTCGGCTACCGCGACAACGGCCACATCGTGAGGATCGCCGACTCGGCCAACCCCACCCAGGCCAGCTACGAGATCACCGTCGACAACCTCGCCGACTGGATCGCCACCCGCGGTTACGCCACCTCCTGACCCCACGATCACAAGGGCCGGCCCCCACTCCGGGGAGCCGGCCCTTGTCGTCGTACGAGGGGGTCAGCGGTCGGTGCCCGCGCTGACCGGCTCGGCGTCGTCGTCCGCGTCGACCGGCCCCACCGGCTCCAGCCGCTGGGCCCGCCGCCGCAGCCACCAGGTGCTGCCCAGGCCGGCGAGCACCGCGAGGACCAGCCCGGCCCAGGAGATGTCCTTGAGCCAGTGCTCGGCGGCCCGGCCTACGCTGTACAGCAGGTAGGTGGTGCCGAAGGCCCAGACCAGGCCGCCGGCCGCGTTGGCCAGCAGGAACCGGCGGTAGGGCACGTGCAGCGCACCGGCCAGGGGGCCGGCGAGGATCCGCAGCAGCGCCACGAACCGGCCGAAGAAGACCGCCCAGACCCCGTGCCGGGCGAAGCTCTGCTCGGCGCGGGCGAGATGTGCGGGGCCGAGGTGTTTGGGAAAGCGCCGGCCCAGCCGGGCCAGCAGCGGACGGCCGCCCCGGCGGCCCACCGCGTACCCGATCGAGTCGCCCGCGATGGCACCGAAGGCCGCGGCGATCGCCACCCACTCCGGCTCGACCACGCCGGTGGCCGCGAGCAGGGCGGAGCTGACCAGGACGATCTCGCCGGGCAGCGGGACCCCCATGCTCTCCACGCCGATCACCCCGGCGACGATCAGGTAGACCGCGACCGGGGGCAGCGCGGACAGCCAGTGCGACACATCGATCAAGGCCCCCCCTCTCAGGTCCGGGCCTCGAACCCTACCCGCGGCACCGGGACACCGCGGCCCCTCCCCGCCGGCACCACCCACTCGGGCGGCCCGGCGGCCGGTCAGAGCGGGGTGACGAACTCCAGGCGGTTACCGTGGGCGGCGGGCGAGGGCCGGGGGTTCGGGCTTCTCGGCCATGCCGAGCAGCCCGCCGTGGAACGCCCGGGAGGCGGCCCCGGAGCCGGGTGGGCAGGCGAGCAGAACGTGATGGATCATGGTGACACCTCCTCGTCCCGGAGCCTGGCACGAGGTTGCGTCGATAGCAAGACGGACGTACGGTTTTGTAGGAAGCGGGAATCGCGGTAAGTGTCACCTAACCGGGGCGTCGTCCCGGACGGTGCGAAAGACTGCTCAGGACTACTCACGGTCGCTGGTGTGAAGGAGTACGACGTGGCGAGCCTCGACACCTTCGGTGCGAAGACCCAGCTACGCGTCGGAGACGCGAGCTACGAGATTTTCAAGATCAGTAAGGTGGAGGGGCAGGAGCGGCTCCCCTACAGCCTGAAGATCCTGCTGGAGAACCTGCTGCGGACCGAGGACGGTGCGAACATCACCGCCGACCACATCCGCCAGCTCGGCGCCTGGGACTCGGCGGCCGACCCGAGCGTGGAGATCCAGTTCACCCCGGCGCGGGTGCTCATGCAGGACTTCACCGGCGTGCCCTGCGTGGTCGACCTGGCCACCATGCGCGAGGCGGTCCGCGACCTCGGCGGCGACGCCACCAAGGTCAACCCGCTCGCCCCGGCCGAGCTGGTCATCGACCACTCGGTCATCGCCGACCTGTTCGGCCGCGCGGACGCCTTCGAGCGCAACGTCGAGCTGGAGTACGAGCGCAACAAGGAGCGCTACCAGTTCCTGCGCTGGGGCCAGAGCGCGTTCAACGAGTTCAAGGTCGTCCCGCCGGGCACCGGCATCGTGCACCAGGTCAACATCGAGTACCTGGCCCGTACGATCATGGAGCGCAACGGCCAGGCGTACCCGGACACCGTGGTCGGCACCGACTCGCACACCACCATGGTCAACGGCCTGGGCGTGCTGGGCTGGGGCGTCGGCGGCATCGAGGCCGAGGCCGCGATGCTCGGCCAGCCGGTCAGCATGCTGATCCCCCGGGTCGTCGGCTTCAAGCTGCACGGCGAGATGCCGGCCGGCACCACCGCCACCGACCTGGTGCTCACCATCACCGAGATGCTGCGCAAGCACGGCGTGGTCGGCAAGTTCGTCGAGTTCTACGGCCCCGGCGTCAGCGCGGTGCCGCTGGCCAACCGGGCCACCATCGGCAACATGTCCCCGGAGTACGGCTCCACCGTGGCGATCTTCCCGATCGACGCCGAGACGATCCGCTACCTGGAGCTGACCGGCCGGGACCCGCAGCAGGTCGCGCTCGTCGAGGCGTACGCCAAGGAGCAGGGCCTCTGGCACGACCCGGCCGCCGAGCCGGAGTACTCCGAGCGGCTGGAACTCGACCTGGGCACCATCGAGCCGTCCCTGGCCGGCCCGAAGCGCCCGCAGGACCGGGTGCCGCTGGGCAGCGCCAAGACCCTGTTCCGCTCCGCGCTGACCGACTACGTGGCCGACGACTCCGCCGGCGAGCGGGACCTCAATCCGGGCGTCGCCCGCGAGCAGCTCCCCCGGGGCGCCAACGGCCCGGCCGACGAGGCCAGCGCCGAGTCGTTCCCGGCCAGCGACCCGCCGGCCAACGAGTTCAGCGACCCGGCCGACGAGCCGCGTGACCTGGAGACCGCCGCCGTGGGCTCGGGCGGCCGGGCCAGCAACCCGATCCGGGTCACCAGCCCCGACGGCGTCTCCTACGAGCTGGACCACGGTGCCGTGGTGATCGCCGCGATCACCTCCTGCACCAACACCTCGAACCCGCAGGTAATGATCGGCGCGGCGCTGCTGGCCCGCAACGCGGTCGACAAGGGCCTGTCCCGCAAGCCGTGGGTGAAGACCACGCTGGCGCCGGGCTCCAAGGTCGTCATGGACTACTACGACCGCGCCGGCCTCACGCCGTACCTGGAGAAGCTCGGCTTCAACCTGGTCGGCTACGGCTGCACCACCTGCATCGGCAACTCCGGCCCGCTGCCGGAGGAGGTCTCCGCCGCCGTCAACGAGGCCGACCTCGCCGTCGTCTCGGTGCTGTCGGGCAACCGGAACTTCGAGGGCCGGATCAACCCGGACGTCAAGATGAACTACCTGGCGTCCCCGCCGCTGGTGGTCGCGTACGCGCTCGCCGGCACCATGGACATCGACCTGGCCAACGAGCCGATCGGCGAGGACAGCCAGGGCGACCCGGTCTTCCTGCGCGACATCTGGCCGAACAGCGCCGAGATCCAGGACGTCATCGCCCAGGCGATCGGCGCGACCGGGTTCAGCGCGGCGTACGCGGACGTGTTCGCCGGTGACGAGCGGTGGCAGTCGCTGCCGACCCCGACCGGCGACACCTTCGCCTGGGAGGGCGAGAGCACCTACGTCCGCAAGCCCCCGTACTTCGAGGGCATGGAGCGGAAGCCGAAGGCGGTCGTCGACATCGCCGACGCCCGGGTGCTGGCCAAGCTGGGCGACTCGGTGACCACCGACCACATCTCCCCGGCCGGCTCGATCAAGGCCGACTCCCCCGCCGGGGCGTACCTCGCCGAGCACGGCGTGCCGCGTCACGAGTTCAACTCGTACGGCTCGCGCCGGGGCAACCACGAGGTGATGATCCGGGGCACGTTCGCCAACATCCGGCTGCGCAACCAGCTCGTCCCGGGTGTGGAGGGCGGCTTCACGGTCAACCACCTGACCGGCGAGCAGACCTCGATCTACGACGCCTCCACCGCCTACCAGGAGGCGGGCGTGCCGCTGGTCATCCTGGCCGGCAAGGAGTACGGCTCCGGCTCGTCGCGGGACTGGGCGGCCAAGGGCACCATGCTGCTCGGCGTACGGGCGGTCATCGCCGAGTCGTACGAGCGGATCCACCGCTCGAACCTGATCGGCATGGGCGTCCTGCCGTTGCAGTTCCCGGTCGACTGCACCGCCGAATCGCTCGGCCTCACCGGTGCCGAGACCTTCTCGATCACCGGCGTGACCGCGCTGAACGACGGCGAGACCCCGCGCACCGTGAAGGTCACCACCGACACCGGCGTCGAGTTCGACGCCGTGCTCCGGATCGACACTCCCGGTGAGGCGGACTACTACCGCCACGGTGGCATCCTGCAGTACGTCCTGCGCCGCATGATCGCCAACTGACCCGTACCCGCACGACGAGGGGCCCCTGCCGCGGCAGGGGCCCCTCGTCGTGGAACGGAGCGGCTGTCCGGCGACCCGCGCCGGCCGGAGCCGGGCTACTCGGCCGACGCGGCGCGGCGGGCGTCGCGGGTCTTCATGGCGTGCTCCATCAGCGTGATGAGCACCTCCTTGCTCGACTCCCGCTGCCGGGCGTCACAGAGCAGCACCGGCACCCCCGGGTCGAGGTTGAGCGCGGCCTGCACCTCGTCCAGCCGGTACTGGCGGGCCCCCTCGAAGCAGTTGACCGCCACCACGAACGGGGTGCCGCGCCCCTCGAAGTAATCGATCGAGGGGAAGCAGTCGGCCAGCCGCCGGGTGTCGGCGAGCACCACCGCGCCGAGCGCGCCGAGCGCCAACTCGTCCCAGACGAACCAGAAGCGGTCCTGACCGGGCGTGCCGAACAGGTAGAGGACCAGGTCGTCGCTGATGGTGATCCGGCCGAAGTCCATCGCCACCGTGGTGGTGGTCTTGCCTTCCACGCCCGACAGATCGTCGATCCCGACCCCGGTCTCGGTCAGCACCTCCTCGGTCCGCAGCGGCCGAGTCTCGCTCACCGCGCCGACCATGGTGGTCTTGCCGACGCCGAAACCGCCCGCGATCAGGATCTTGATCGCGGTGGGCAGCGGCACGGCTCCCGCCGGCCGCTCAGAGTGCCCGTAGTCCATTGATAACCGCCTCGAAAATGCTGTCGTCGGGAAGGCCCGCGGTGACCCGGGGCTCGCGCACCTCGACCAGGTCACGGGCCACCAGGTCGCCGAGCAGGACCCGGATGGTGCCCACCGGCAGGTCCAGGTGGGCGGCGACCTCGGCGACGGACTGGATCCGCTGGCAGAGCGCGACGATGGCCAGGTGCTCGGGGCCCAGCCCGACCTCCGGTGACGCCTCCACGCGGGTGGCCGTCACCAGGGAGATCAGGTCGAACGTGCCGGTGACCGGCCGGGCCCGGCCACGCGTCACCGCGTACGGGCGGACCACCGGGCCTGCGTGGTCGTCGACCCACTGTTCCTCCGTGGACTCCCCTGGGGCCGTCATCGCGGCTACTTCTCGCCGACCGGCGGCTCGGGCAGCCGGGTCGGGGAGGCCACGTACTTGCCCACCCGGGTGACCAGCATGGCCATCTCGTACGCGATGAGGCCGACGTCGGCGTCCTCGGAGGCCAGCACCGCGAGGCAGGCGTTGCGGCCGGCGGCTGTGACGAAGAGGAACGACGACTGCATCTCGATGATGGTCTGCTGGACCTGCCCGCCACCGAACCGCTTCCCCGCGCCCCGGGCCAGGCTCTGGATCCCGGCCGCCATCGCCGCGAGGTGCTCGCCGTCGTCCCGGCCCAACTCCCGCGACGACGCCATCAGCAGGCCGTCTGTGGAGAGCGCGACAGCGTGTTCGGCCTGCTTCACCCTGCCGACCAGATCATCCAGCAACCACGTCAGGTCGGCACTCGATGCCGTCTTCTGCCCCACTCGTCGTCCTCTTCTTCCCGGCTGGTGTCGCCGTTGTCGTCTGGGACCTGCCGTCCCGCCAAGGGCGCGGGTTCGCCGCGCCGCCCCTCAGGTGGCCTCGCGCCCACCGGCGTCGCCGTCGGCGGGTTCCGTCCCATCGGTCCCGCCGGCACCGTCGAGCAGCCGGGCCGCGTCGGTGCGGCCGCGGAGGGTGCCGGTCTGGTAGGAGCTCATCATCCGGCGGACCTGCTCCGGCGGCCGGATCGTGTCCTCGTCGTCGTCCACCGGCTGCGCGGACGGATCCTCCCGCAGCTCGGGCACGATGTTCGCCTGCCGGACCCGCACCGGCAGCCCGGAGCCGGTCCGCTGTGCCGGCGACGCCGCCGGGGTCAGCCCGGCCGACGCGTCCGGGGCGTGCGGGCTGTCCGGGGCCGGCGGGCCGGCCTCGTCCGAGGCCGACCGGGGCGCGGTCATCGGGAACCCGCCCGTCACGGTCGGCGCGTCCAACGCCGACTGCCCGGCCGGACGGCGCGGGCGTACCGGCAGCCCGGCGCCCTCCCCGGCCGGGGTGGCCGCAGCCGTGCGCGGGCGCGCGCGGGTGGGCAGGGCCGGTCCGCCGCCGGTTCCGGCGGGCTCCGGGGCCGGCGGCGCGACCGGGGCCGTCACGGGCTCCGCCACCGCGACGGGCGCGGCCGGGCGGGCGGCCGGCGGGGCCACCGCGACCGGCGCGGAGGTCCCCGGCAGACCGGGACGCTCCGTAGCGGCGGCGTCGCCGTTCGGGTCGGCGACCATGTCCGGCGGGATCAGCACGACCGCGGTGGTGCCGCCGTACGCCGACTCCTTGAGCTGCACCCGGACGCCGTGCCGCTCGGTGAGCCTGCTGACCACGTACAGCCCGAGCCGGGCGGCGTTGGCCAGGTTCAGCTCGGACCGGTCCACGATCCGGTCGTTCGCGGCTGCGAGGTCGTCGTCGCTCATCCCGAGGCCCCGGTCCTCGATCTCCAGGACGAAGCCGTTGGCCACCATCTGGCCGCGCACCTCGACGGTGGTGTGCGGGGGCGAGAAGGACAGGCCGTTCTCGATCAGCTCGGCCAGCAGGTGGATGACGTCGCCGACGGCCCGGCCGGTCAGCGACACCGCCCCCAGCGGCAGCACGTTGACCCGGGTGTAGTCCTCCACCTCGGCGACCGCGCCGCGCACCACGTCGACCATCGGGACGTTGCGTCGCCAGGCCCGGCCCGGGGTGGAGCCGGAGAGCACGATCAGGTTCTCGGCGTTACGCCGCATCCGGGTGGCGAGGTGGTCGACCCGGAACAGGTCCTCCAGCTCCTCGGCGTCGTGCTCGCGCCGTTCCATCGCGTCGAGCAGGGTGAGCTGGCGGTGCACCAGGGCCTGGGTGCGCCGGGCCAGGCTGAGGAAGACCTCGCGGACGTTGCGGCGCAGCTCGGCCTGCTCGACGGCGGTGCGCAGCGCGGTCTCCTGGACCGCGTTGAACGCCTTGCCCACCTGCCCGACCTCGTCGTCGCCGAACTCCAACGGAGGCGCCTCCTTGGCGACGTCCACCTCCTCGCCGTGGCCCAGCCGCTCGACCACGCTGGGCAGCTGGTCGTTGGCGAGCGTGAAGGCCGCGTCGCGCAGCCGCTCCAGCTGCCGCAGCAGCGCCCGGGCGGTGGTGATCGACACGATGATGGACGCCACGACGGCGAGCAGGCCCAGGCCGGTGGCGAGCACCAGCCGGATGACCACCATGACGGCGACCGGGACGGCCCGCTCCACGACGTCGTCGCCGCCCGCGAGCACCACCTCGCCCCACCGGGCCAGCGCCGGCGCCACGGCCTCGTCCCACTCGGGGGCCTCGAACCCCAGTCGGGGATCGCTGCCCCGGCCCTGGAGGATGCCGTCCTCCAGGGCGCGCAGCTTCTCGAACGCCGAACCCCCGACCATGGCGTCGTAGCGCTGACGGTCGGCGGCCGGCAGCCGGCTCACCGCGAGGTCGGCGGCGAACCGCTGCGCGCCGATGATCTGGGCGACCTGGGCCCGCTCGGCGTCGGTCACCCGGCCCGCCGCGAGCGCCCCGGTGAGCAGGGCGTCCTCCTGGGAGAGCAGCTCGCGGGCGCGGTTGAGCTCGATCAGCGCGGTGGTGTCCTCGGCGACCTGTTCGTCGTCGAGCAGGCCGAGGGCCGTGTAGACGTCGAAGATGGACCGCACCACACTGCCGTACGCGGTGAAGGTGGACGCGCGGTCCGCGCTACGGGCGTCCACCTCGGAGCGGGCCTGCCCCAGCCGGGACAACTGCCCGTAGGCCACGTCGAGCCGCTGTTCCAGGGTGTCGCTGGCGGCCACGGTGGCGAGCCATTCGCCGGACGACTCGCGGAACGCCGCCGCCAGCTCGTCGGTGCGCCGCCGCTCCGCGCCCAGCGTCTCCCGCCGCGCATCGTCCGGTCGCCCGAGGTACGCCAGCGATGTCCGGCGTTCCCGCTGCAACTGGAGCACCAGCGTCTCGCTCGGCTCGGACACCGACTCGTTGAGCGTCTGCACACCGAGGAGGTTGAACCCGTCCCGCACGGTCACCCACGCCGCGAAGGCCCAGAGCGCGACGAGCGACGCCAGCAGAGCGACGACTTTGGTACGGAGATTCGTACTGCGGGAACGCATCACACCGTCCTGGCCGGGTGTTCGAGGGGGATGCCGGAGCGCCCGTGGCCGGTACACCGTCGGCCACGGGCGCACGCTAGCAGCGTCCGATTGATCACTCAAGCGGCACTGATCAACGAGGGCGTCCGATTCCCGGGCCCCTCGGCGGTGCCGTCACCGGCCCCGGCGCGGACGAGATGGCGGGCGGCGACGACGGCGGCGCGGACGATCACGGCGGGTCGGTACAGGTCCTTGTCGTGCCAGAGCGCGGGTTCCCCGTCTCGTCCCTCCATGGTGGCCAGGTAGCACCGGGCGCGGCCGAGCGCCGCCCCGACGCCGGTCGACGCGGCCGGCCCGGCGGCGTGCAGGGCGTGCACGGCGTACGCGGTCTCCTCGACCGTGCCGCCCCAACGCCCCCAGGAGCCGTCGGCACGCTGCCCAGCCAGCACCCACCCGGCCGCCCGGGTCACCGCGTCCGCCACGGCCGCCCCCCGGCCGTAGGCGGCCAGGGCGAGCACCGCGCAGCTCGTGGCGTAGTACGGCGAGGCGTGCCAGCGGTCGGACCACCGACCGTCGGGCTGCTGCCGCTCGACGAGCCAACCGGTGAGCCGCCGCACCACCTCGACGAGCCGGGCGTCGTCCGGTGCCCGGTGCCCCAGGTGCCAGCCGAACGCGTCGAGCACGTGGGCGTTGGTGGTGACCGAGGCCCCGTCCTCCCCCCGCCAGGTGCAGAAGTGCTCGCCGGTGTCGTACCCCCAGAGGCTGTCCGGGCCGACCGGGCGGCCGAGCCGGGCCAACGCGTACAGGGTCACGGCGGTGGTGTCGGCGTCGGCGGGCAGGCCGGGGGCGGTGGCGGTACCGGCGGGACCGACCGTCGCCACCAGGCCGGCCAGCAGCCGGGGCGGGACCGGCAGCGCGATGCCGGCCCGGCTCATCGTGCTCAGCGCCCAGGCCCGCTCGAACACGGTGATCGGGGTGGCGCAGGGCACCGGCCCGCCCTGCTGACGGGCCACGTCCTCCAGGTAGGACACCGCCGCGCGTACCCCGGCCCCGGGGACGGGCACGCCGAGCCAGGCCGCGGTGGCCGCCGGCGAGGCACCGACGGTGCCCGGCCCGACGGGGGCGACATCGGCGGCGCGGTGGGCCGCCGGGCCGCCGACCTCCAGGGCGTGCAGCAGCTTCTCCGGCAGCGGGCGGCCGGCGGTGAGCAACGCGCGGACCCGGTCGAGCCGTGCGCAGTCCAGCCCCGACGGCAGCGGCAGCGCCGGGCACTCGCGCCAGTCGGTCAGGCCGGGCAGCGGGTCGGCACGCAGCGCGTCGAGGTGCGCGTTGAGCGAGCCGACCAGCGCCGGGACGGTCAGGTCGATGGCCGGCAGGTCGGGCAGCTCGGGGACGACCGGGCCGGTGAGCCGGGCGTACAGGACGCGCAGGCCGCCGTCGACGGCGCGGGTCAGCCGCTCGGCGGCGCGGGCCTTGCGCAGCCAGGCGGCGTCGCCGCGACGCAGGGCGGTGAGCAGCGCCTCGGTGGCGCTCAGCGTCGGCACCAGGGCGTACCCCTCCGGGCCGCCCCACGCCCCGTCCGGGCGCTGGGCGTCCAGCAGGTACGCGATCCGCTCCACGTGGTGGGTCAGCCACGGCGCGATGCCGACCAGGCGGGCGGTCTCGTAGACCGACACGGAGGACTGCCCCGAGGAGGTGAGAGTCATCGCGGAGACCAGCTCGCGGGCGTCGGCCGCGGACTCCGGGTCCTGTCGGGGCCGGTGGTCAGCGCCGTCGCCGGTGGCCTGCGGGGGCCGGTGGGCGGCGCTCCCGGACCCGCCGTCACGGCGGGTCCACGACCGGACTGCCGTCACCGCTCCCCCCAGAAGTCGGCCGACCGGTAGAAGCCGCTGCTGAAGCCGATCTGCCGGGACAGGTACGCCGCCTGCAACGGGCAGCCGCCGGCCAGCGGGGCGAGCAGCTCGGTGCACCGCTCGACCAGCTCGACGATGCGCTGGTCCACCTCGGCGCGGTCGGCGACGAGGAGCAGGGCGTTCAGGTCCCCCCACTGGAGGTCCCGCTCGTAGGTGGCCAGGTCGTTGACCAGCCGCAGCACCCGCTGAACCTCGTCGCTGACCGTGACCAGCCGGTCGAGCCTCCGGTGCGTCTCGGCGTCCCCCGTCCAGATCCAGTGTGCGACGTTGACCACCGTGCAGGCGAGGTTGTCGGCGTTGTCGAGGTACTCGGCGAAGCCGGGCAGCGGCGCGCCGTCGCGCTCCCGGCCGGTCTTCCAGTCCCACTCGCGAGCCATCGCGGTGACCGTCCGGCGTACCGCCGCACGCCAGGCGTCGCCCAGTTCGGCGAAGGCCGGGACTCCGGCCAGCTCGTCGCGCAGGTCGGCGAGCAGGCGGCCGAGCGGGTCGTCGGCGTCCGGGCTGGCGCCGTCGGCGACCGCCAGGGCGCCGGCCACCACCCGGTCGACGTCCGCCCGGGACTTCGCCAGGTAGTCGATCTGCCAGTCCAGGGCGAACCCCCACAGCACCGCCCGGTTGGTCAGTCGCAGCTGCTCGGCGGTGCACCAGGGCGCCCCGAAGGCGATGGCCAGGGCGATGTTGCTGAACAGGGCGCCGTCGAAGGGCGGGCCGGAGAAGAGGTCCGGGTACCGGGCGGCCTGCCGTTGCAGGTCCCGCTGGCCCTTGGCGGCGAGCGCGCAGATCCGGCCCTGCTCGGCGGCGGCGGAGAGCTGGTCGGGCAGCACCGCCGAGGGGCGGGCGGAGACGTTCATGCGACGCCCACGGGGTGGGCCGGGCGCAGTTCAAGCTCCACGCGGTCCTTGGTGCGCAGCGCGGCGGCGAGTTGCATGGTGGGCAGGCGTGAGCTGCGCACTCGCAGCCGGTAGCGGCTCAGCACGTTGGCCACGATCAGTTGTGCCTCCAGATAGAACAGGTGCATCCCCAGGCACTGGTGCGGGCCGCCGCCGAAGGGGAAGAAGGCGTACCGGTGCCGGGCCCGGACCCGGTCCGGGGCGAACCGGTCCGGGTCGAAGACCTCGGGTCGCTCCCAGTACCGCTCCAGCCGCTGGGTGATCAGCGGGCTGACCAGCAGCGTCGCCCCCTCCTCCAGCTCCACACCGCCGAGGGAGACCGACCGGATCACCTGCCGGGGGGCCAGCCAGGCCACCGGGTAGAGCCGGATCAGCTCGTCCAGCACCATCCGGGTGTAGCGCAGCTGCGGCAGATGTTCCGGGCCGACCCGGTCGCCGCCGACCACCTGGTCGATCTCCTCCTGGAGCCGGGCGGCGACCTCGGGCGAGCGTTCCAGGTGCGGCCAGAGCCAGGTCAGCACGTTGATGGTCGTCTCGGTGGTCACCGCGACCATCGCGACGGTGTCGTTGCGGACCTGCCGCTCGTCCAGTGGCCGCCCGTCGTCCGTGGTGCCCCGCCACAGGGTGGAGATGATGTCGTCGCCGCCGTGCGCGGCGGTGGCCCGCGCCGAGCGGACGATGGGCACCAGCACCTCGTCGATGCGCCGGACGGCGTCACGGAAGGTCCGGTCGCCCGGCATGGGCAGCGAGAGCGGGACGAACGGCACCAGCACCCGGGGAATGACCGAGGTGGCGATCGCGTCCTGGGCCTCGATGACGCGCAGCGCGTCGGAGACCGAGATGCGGTCGGCGAACAACGCCTTCATCATCGCCCGGCAGACGATCCGGGCCTGTTCGGCCCCGATGTCCACCGGACTGCCGGCCCGGGCCGGTACGTCCAGCTCGGCGACCGCGTCGGCGATCGTCTCGGCGATCCCGCCCATCATCGCCTCGACCCGTCTGGCCGTGAACAGGGGCTGGAGGATGCGCCGGCTGTCCGACCACGCCGGACCGTCGCTGAGGATGCCATCGCCGAACAACCGGCGCAGCGGGCCCCAGAACGGCCCGTCACCGGCGCGGCCGAAGTTGTCGGCCCGGTCGCCCAACACCTGCTGCACATGGGCCGGGTCGGTAACCAGATAGGGACGGAACGAACCGAGATTGAGCCGGACGACCTCGCCGGCGGCGCGCTCGCCGAACCCGAGCAGGGCCCGAACCGGGTCGCGTGCCAGGCCCGGCAGCACGTGCCACAGTGGAACGGATCTCGCTCGCCGGGCGCGGGTCGGGGCGGTGTGTGGGGTTGCCACGGCTGGTTGAGCTCCCCTTATCGCAAAGCGTCGCGGGACGACTGTGCAAAGTCACGGTCTGCCCGAGCATGCCACTGAGCAGGTCAACTTCTCCATAGGCAGGGGGAGAAATTTTCGCGGACGAAATTTGACGAGTCCACAAAAGACCTAACGTGGGCTTCCTACCAGCGCAGATCCCGCCGGCAGCGCCACTGGTCCGCGACCGGCCGGTAACCGAGCCAGGTGTTGAGGCCGAGCATCGCGTCGTTGCCGGCGTCGTTGACCGTCACCGCGTGGCGGAGAACCGGCTGCCCTGGCCCGGCAACCGTCGCGTACGCCCTCCGGACGCCGAGCCCGGCCAGCCGTCGCCCGGCGGCGGCGAGCAGGGCCGACCCGGCCCCCCGGCCCCGCCGGTCCGGCCGCACCGCCAGGTTGACGAACCCCAGCCCGGGCTCGGCGCTCCCGTGCAACAGCCCGGTGCGCGCCAGCCCGACCGGCACGCCGTCGACCTCGGCCAGCAGGGCGCCGAACGCTCGGCGGCGCGGACGCCGCCGACCTGCCGGCGGATCAGCTCGGGGGTCGCCACCAGGTGCGGCTGGGCCGCCCGGAGCACCTCGACGGAGACGTCGGCGTCGGCGAACGGCCGCACGGTTGGCGTCATGGCGTGGCAACGTACCGCAGCCGCCCGGCCCGCGCGACAGCTTTCGGCGGCCCGGCCCGCGAGAGAAGCGGGCACGCCCCCGGCCGCTGTGCCAGGCTCAGGTCATGGACGACAAGACCATCCTGAACCGGATCTCCGAGCTGGTCGACGAGGAGCACCGCCTCCGTTCGACGGCGCAGGCCCACGAGTCCGGCACCGAGGGCGACCGGGACCGGCTGCGCGCGCTGGAGGAGTCCCTGGACCAGTGCTGGGACCTGCTGCGCCGGCGACGGGCCGCGCGCGAGACCCACGGCGACCCGGACGCCTCGGGGGTACGCCCCAGGCCGGAGGTGGAGCGGTACCTGCAGTAGCCGACGCCGGGGACGGACGGCGCACCGCCCGTCCCCGGAGCCGACGGCCGACTCAGCGGATGCCGGCCTCGTGCCGCAGCAACCCGGTCAGGGCGGCCGGGTCGGTCCGCTCGGCCGGCAGGCCGCGCGCCGCGAACCAGGCCGCCACCACTCGGACGTCCCGGGCCAGCACCACCAGGGCGTCGACCAGGACTCAGGCGGCGAGCACCGTGGCGACGGCGGCGATCAGGCCGTCCACGGTGAAGGTCGGGGCGAAGCGGGTGTCCGTCCAGGAACGGCCCCGGTGCAGCCAGACGCTGGGCAGACCCACCGCCGCCGCCCCGCCGATGTCCGCCTCCGGGCTGTCCCCCACCACCCAGGCCCCGCGCAGCGGCATCCGGACCCGCCGGGCCGCCAGCGCGAAAATCCTCGGGTTGGGCTTGCTGACCCCGGCCTCCTCGGAGATCACCCAGTCGGCGACGTACCGGTCGAGGCCGGTTCGGCGGATCATCGCGTCCTGCTGGCGCGCGGCACCGTTGCTGACCACCACCGGCATCCAGCCTGCCCCGTCGGCGATGCGCAGTGCACAGGCCACCAGCGGGTCCAGCCGGCTGTTGGCCAGCACCCCGTCGTGCAGCTGCTCGACCAGGTCGACCGAGGGGATGAGCAGCCCGTACCGGTCCCGGATCGCGTCCGCGACGTCCCAACGGTCGCTCAGCCCGTCGGCGTCGACGGACAGCAGCCAGTCGATGTCGGAGGCCGGGGCGCCGACACCGTCGAGAAAGCGCTCGCCCCACGCACGGAACGGGCCGGCCCGGTCGAGCAGGGTGTTGTCCAGATCCAACAGGAGCAACGGCACTCGGGCACCTTAAGGCAGCGGAGCCGCCGGCCGACAGGGTGAAGCCTGCGGCCACCTCGGTCGGCTCAGCCGCGCAGCACCGCGCGGGCCGCCCCGGCGTCGGCGGGAAGGTCGGCCAGCATGGAGTGCGCCGCCCGGGTCTCCGCGAGCACCGCCGGGTCTAGGACGGCCACCAGCACGTCCTCGCCGGTGTCCGCGCCCCGGGCCAGCGCTCGGCCCTCCGGGTCGTAGACCGCCGCGCCGCCGTTGAACCGCCACGGGTCAGCGCCGTCGACGGCGTTGGCGAACACGACGAACATGGTGTTGTCCAGGGCCCGCGCCGCGTAGTAGAGGTCCCTACGGTGCGCGGAGCCGGCGAGATAGCCGCTCGGGCAGAGGTAGCCGTGCGCGCCGTCGGCCGCGGCGGCGCGGCCGTGCTCGGGGAAGCAGCCGTCGTAGCAGATGCCCAGGCCGAACCGCCAGTCGTCGACGAGCAGGGTCGCCCCACGCCCGCCGGGCTGGAACAGCTCGCGCTCGTCGCCCCAGAGCTGCTGCTTGTCGTACGCCACGCAGGCGACGCCGCCGCGGTCGACGACCAGGGCGGAGACGGTCCGCCGGCCGTCCGGGTGCCGGGCCGCCGCGCCGACCACCACGACCGCGGCGCCGTCGCGGGCGGCGGCCCGCAGCGGGTCGAGCCGGGCGTCGTCCACCGTGCCGTCCTCGGCGACCGCGAGGTCGGTGCCGGCCGGGTCGGCGGCCAGCGTCGGCGGGTGGTACGCGGGCAGGAACAGCTCCGGCAGCACCACCACCCGCGCGCCCTCGGCAACGGCCCGGCCGGTGAGCCGGGCGGCGGTGACGGCGTTGCCGGCGACGTCCCCGGGCACCGGGTCGGCTTGGACGGCCGCCACGGTCAGCGGCGCGGCGGGGGCGGCGGGGGGCGTCATCACCGGGCGATCGTAGCCGGCAGCGTGCGGTCGATCATCGCGTGCGGCCCACCGGCACCCGGCGCCGCTGCGGTCGTCCTCCCGCCACCGCCTCCAAGCCGTACGTACGGTTTGCAGAGCGTCCGGGCACCTGACACGATCGTGTCGTGCCCAGAGTAAGTCAGGACCAGCTCGACGCCCGCCGCCAGGAGATCCTCACCGCGGCCCGGGCGTGTTTCGCCCGGCACGGGTACGAGGGCGCCACGGTGCGGCGGCTCGAGGAGGCCACCGGGCTCTCCCGCGGCGCCATCTTCCACCACTTCCGGGACAAGGACTCGCTCTTCCTGGCGGTGGCCGAGGACGACGCGGCGGTCATGGTGGAGACGGTCGCCCGCAACGGCCTGGTCCAGGTGATGCGGGACCTGCTGGCCCGGGCCGTCTCGCCCGACACCACCGGCTGGCTCGGCAGCCAGCTGGAGGTGTCCCGGCGGTTGCGCACCGACCCCGCGTTCGCCCGGCGCTGGGCCGAGCGCTCCGCCGCCATCGCCGAGGCCACCCGGGAGCGGCTGGTCCGCCAGCGGGAGGCCGGCGTGCTCCGCGAGGACGTGTCGATCGATGTCCTGGCCCAGTTCCTCGAACTCGCCTACGACGGCCTGGTGCTGCACCTGGCGATGGGGCGCCCGGCCGGCGACCTGGGCCCGGTGCTCGACCTGGTCGAGGAGGCCGTCCGTCGCCGCTGACCGGCACCCGCCCGGCCCGGTCTCGGTCCGGTAACTGCGCTCCCCGGCCGAGGCCCGACGTGGCGGGCCTGTTCCACAATGGGGCCGCGTTCCCTCGCGCGACAGGAGAGCAGCATGACCGTCATCGCGGCGCCCGGCGACACCTGGGGCATCTCCGGTCCTACCTTCCTCCGGGTCTACCTGCTGGCGGCCCTCGTAGTCGTCGTCGGCTCGATCGTGCACCGGCGTCGGATCCTCGCCGGCCCCCCGGCCGCCGACGTCAGCCAGCTCGGTCCCCAGCAGGCGGCCTTCCTCAACGGCGGCAACCAGCTCGCGATCTGGGCCTCGCTCGGCGGCCTGCGCGGCGCCGGGATCGTCGGCGTCCAACCCAACCGGCGGCTGGCGGTCGGCGGCCAACTGCCGCCCGGGTCCACCCCGCTGGACCGGGCGATCCATTACGCCGCCGGCCGCAACCTGTACGCCAGCGAGCTGGGCCGCGACAGGTCGGTGCTGCGGGCGCTCGAACAGCTGCGTGACGGCCTGCAGCGGCAGGGCCTGGCGCTGACGCAGGCGCAGCGGCTCTCCGCCCGGCGCGGGTCGTTCCTGCTGCTCTCGCTCGTGCTGCTCGGCGTTGCCCGGGTCGTCGCCGGGCTGGCCAACGACCACCCGGTCGGCTTCCTGCTCCTCGTCCTGATCCCGCTGGCCGTCGCCGCCGCGCTGATCGCCCGGGTGCCCTGGCGGACCCGGGCCGCCGACGTGGCCCTGCGCGAGCTGCGCCGGCGCAACCTGCACCTCGCCCCCGCGTCCGCCCCGGCCTACGCCACCTACGGAGCGGCCGGCGCGGCGCTGGGCGTCGCCCTGTTCGGCACCGCCTCGCTCTGGGCGATGGACCCGGGCTTCGCCGAGCAGGCCGAGATCCAGCGGCAGGCGCTCTCCTCCGGTGGCGCCTCCAGCGGCGGCACCTCGTGCAGCGGCGGGGGAAGCTCGTGCAGCGGTGGCAGTTCCTGCGGCGGCGGGGGCGGTTGCGGAGGCGGGTGCGGCGGATGACCGGTCCGGCAACCGCCACGACCGACCCGGGTGCCCGGGCGGGCCGGGACGCGGGCGGGGCGGCCGGGGGCAGCCCGGGTCCCGCCGGGGTCGGCATCGGTTGGCGGCCGGAGATCGCCGGCTTCGTCGCCGAGCTGCCGGGGCTGCGGTTCGTCGAGGTGGTGGCGGAGGCCATCGCTCCGCAGGGGCCGCCGCCGGCCGGGCTCGCCGAGCTGGTCGAGCGCGGCGTCACCGTCGTACCGCACGGGGTAAGGCTCTCCCTCGGCGGCGCGGAGCCGGTCGACCCGGCCCGGGTCGCCCACCTGGCGCGGGTGGCCGAACTGGTCGGGGCGCCGCTGGTCAGCGAGCACATCGCCTTCGTCCGGGCCGGCGGGCTGGAGGCCGGCCACCTGCTGCCGCTGCCGCGCAGCCGGGAGGCCGTCGCCGCGGTGGTGACAAACGTCCGCAGGGCGCAGGCCGAGCTGCCGGTGCCGCTGGCGCTGGAGCCGATCGCGGCGCTGTTCGACTGGCCGGACGACGAGCTGGACGAGGCGGACTTCCTCACCGAGATCCTGGACGCCACCGGCGCGATGCTGCTGCTGGACATCGCCAACGTGCACGCCAACGCCCGCAACCGGGGCACGGACCCGCTCGCCCTGCTGGACCGGTTGCCGCTGGACCGGGTCGCGTACGTGCACGTCGCCGGCGGCGCCGAGCAGGGCGGCTTCTACCACGACACGCACACCGACCCGGTGCCGCCGGTCGTGCTCGACCTGGTCGGCGCGCTGTGCGCCCGGCACCGCCCACCTGCGCTGTTGCTGGAGCGCGACGGCCACTGGCCGCCCGCGCCGGAGCTGCGCGCCGAGCTGGACGCGATCGCCGCCGCGTCCGGGTACCCGGTGGTGACGTGAGCGACGACCGGGGTCACCCCGCCTCGTCCCACCGGCCCGGCACCCTGGCCGCCCGGCAGGCCGAGCTGGTGGCGGCCCTGGTCGCGGGCGGGCCGCTGCCGCCCGGGTTCGCCCCGGGGCCGGTCGACGCCGCCCGCCGGGCCCTGCTGCGCAAGCGGGCCGGCGACGTGGCCCGGCACTGGCCACTGCTCGCCGCCGGCCTCGGCGCGGCCTGGCCGGCGGCGTTCGCCGGATGGGCCGCCGGCCGGCCCACCAACGGCTCGCTGCGCGACGGCTGGGACCTGGCCCGGGAGCTGCGCGAACGGGGGGAGCTGCCGCCGCTGGGCGCGGAGGAGCTGGCCGCCCGGGAAGCGGCCGGCCGTTACGACGGCGCGGGCGAGCCGCGCCGCCGCCGGCTGCCGGCCGTGGCCCGCACCGGCGGCGCCGTCGCGGTGCAGCTCGCCGGGCGGGTACGTCTGCTTCGCCCGGCCCGACGCTGACCTCCTCCCACCTCGTACGGCAGGATCGGTCCCATGGATCTGGGACTCACCGACCGGGTGTACGTGCTGACCGGGGCCTCGCGCGGGCTGGGCTTCGCCACCGCCGAGTGTCTCGTCGCCGACGGGGCGCGGGTGGTCGTCTCCGCCCGGGCCCCCGAGCAGGTGGCCGAGGCGGTGCGGCGGCTCGGCGGCCCGGAGCGGGCCATCGGCCTGGCCGCCGACCTGGCCGACCCGGCCACCCCCGAGCGGCTGGTCGCCGCCGCCCGGGAACACTTCGGCCGGCTCGACGGCGCGCTGGTGTCGGTCGGGGGCCCACCCACGGGCACCGCGGCCGGGGCGACCGACGCGCAGTGGCGCGAGTCCTTCGAGACCGTCTTCCTCGGCACCGTCCGCACCGCCCGGACGGTCGCCGCCGGGCTGTCCGACGGCGGCGCGATCGGGCTGGTCCTGTCCAGCTCGGTGCGCGGCCCACTGGCCGGGCTGGGCATCTCCAACGGGCTGCGGCCGGGCCTGGCCGGGGTGGCCAAGGACATGGCCGACGAGTACGGCCCCCGGGGCGTGCGGGTCGTCGGCCTGCTCCCTGGGCGGATCATGACCGACCGGAACCGGGAGCTGCTCGCCGCCTCCGGGGATCCGGGGCGGGCCCGGGCCGAGGCCGAGGCCGGCATCCCACTGCGCCGCATCGGTGAACCGGCGGAGTTCGGCCGGGTCGCCGCGTTCGTCCTCTCCCCCGCCGCCGGCTACCTGACCGGGATCACCCTCCCGGTCGACGGCGGCGCGCTGCGCGGCCTCTGATGCCCGCCCGCGCGCCCAGGCCCAGCCGGGAGCCGACGCCGACCTCCCCGGCACCGACCGGACCGAAGCCGACCGGACCGAAGCCGACCGGGGCGGCGCCAAGCGGAGCGAAGCCGACCGGGGCGAAGCCCGCCGGAGCGGTCCCGGCAAGGTACGGCGGGGCGGACCGGGGCCGGCGGCCCACGCGGGAGGATTTGGCCGCCGCGGCGGACCGGATCATCCCCGACGTCATCGCGCCGGGGCTGGCCGTGCTCTTCGTCGGGATCAACCCCGGGCTCTGGTCGGCGGCGACCGGCTGGCACTTCGCCCGGCCCGGCAACCGGTTCTGGCCGGCCCTGCACCGGGGCGGCTTCACGCCCCGGCAGTTGCACCCGAGCGAACAGGACGCGCTGCCCGGGTACGGGCTGGGCATCACCAACATGGTGGCCCGGGCCAGCGCCCGGGCCGACGAGCTGACCGCCACCGAACTGGTCGACGGGGCGGAGATCCTGGCCGACAAGGTGCGGCGGCACCGGCCTGCCTGGGTGGCGGTGGTCGGGGTGACCGCGTACCGGATCGGGTTCGGTCGACCGAAGGCGGCCTTCGGGCCGCAGCCGGAACTGCTCGGCGACGCCCGGCTGTGGGTACTGCCCAACCCGAGCGGGCTGAACGCCCACTTCACGGCGGAGACGCTGGGCGTGGCCTTCGGCGAGCTACGCGCCGCGACCGCCGCCCCGGCCTGACCCGGCCGGCAGGATAGGCCGGTCAGTTGGCGGTGGCCGGGGGCATCGCCTCGTCGGCGACGTAGTTGGCCATCGGCATGGTGATCACGGTCTCCCGCCCGGTCGCGTCGGCGTACGGCGCGGACGACTCGGCCAACGCGAACTGGGTGCGGTACAGCTCGGCGTAGAGCCCGCCGACGGCGACCAGTTCCTCGTGCCGGCCCCGCTCGATGATCCGGCCCTCGTCGAGGACCAGGATCTGGTCGGCGTCCCGGACGGTGGAGAACCGGTGCGCGATCACCAACGCGGTACGCCCGGTCAGCGCCACCGACAGGGCCCGCTGCACCGCCGCCTCGCTCTCCGAGTCCAGGTGCGCGGTCGCCTCGTCGAGGATCACGATCGACGGGGCCTTGAGCAGCAGCCGGGCGATCGCGATGCGCTGCTTCTCGCCGCCGGAGAAGCGGTACCCCCGCTCGCCGACGGTGGTCTCCAGCCCGTCGGGCAACGACCGGACCAGGTCGGCGACCTGTGCCCCCGCGAGGGCCGCCCAGATCTCGTCGTCGGTGGCGCCCGGTTTGGCGTAACGCAGGTTCTCGGCGATCGTCTCGTGGAAGAGGTGGGAGTCCTGGGTGACCACGCCGATCTCGTCGCGCAGCGAGGCGAGCGTGGCGTCCCGGACGTCGACCCCGCCGACCAGCACCTGGCCGTCGCTGACGTCGTAGATCCGGGAGATCAGCATGGACAGGGTGGACTTGCCGGCGCCGGACGGGCCGACCAGGGCCACCATCTGGCCCGGCTCGACGGCGAACGAGACGCCCTTGAGCACCGGCTCGTTGACGGTGCGGTCCAGCGTGGTGACCTCCTCGAGGGAAGCCAGCGACACCTCGGCGGCGCTCGGGTAGCGGAACCGGACGTCGTGGAACTCGACCCGGCCGTTGCCGCGCGGCACGGCCACGGCGTCCGGCTTCTCCTCGATGCCGGGGCGCAGGTCGAGCACCTCGAAGACCCGGTCGAAGGAGACCAGCGCGCTCATCACGTCCACCCGGACGTTGGACAGCGCGGTCAACGGGCCGTAGAGGCGGGTGAGCAGCAGCGCCAGTGTCACCACCGTGCCGGCGCTGACACTGCCGGTGACGGCGAGCCAGCCGCCGAGGCCGTAGGTGAGCGCCTGGGCCAGCGAGGCGACCAGCAGCATCGCCACGAAGAAGGTCCGGGAGTACATGGCGGACTGGATGCCGATGTCGCGGACCCGCTCGGCCCGGCCGGCGAACCGGCGCGCCTCCACGTCGGGCGAGCCGAACAGCTTGACCAGCAGCGCCCCGGCCACCCCGAACCGCTCGGTCATCGTGGCGCTCATCTTGGCGTTGAGGTCGTACGACTCGCGGGTGATGTCGGCCAGCCGTCGGCCGACCCGGCGGGCCGGGATGATGAAGAGCGGCAGCAGGATCAGCGACAGCACGGTGATCTGCCAGGAGAGGGTCAGCATCACCACGGCGGTGAGCACCAGCTGGATGACGTTGCTGACCACCCCGGAGAGGGTGGAGGTGAACGCCCGCTGCGCCCCCATCACGTCGTTGTTGAGCCGACTGACCAACGCGCCGGTCTGGGTGCGGGTGAAGAACTGAAGCGGCATCCGCTGGACGTGGTCGTAGACCCGGGTCCGCAGGTCGAGGATGATTCCCTCGCCGATCCGGGCCGAGTACCACCGCTGGGCCAGCGAGAAGAGCGCGTCGGCGACCGCCAGGGCGGCGATGACCAGGGCCAGCCGGACCACGGTCGACCCGGCGTCCGGGCCACTGCGGCTGATCGCGTTGATCACGTCACCGGCGAGCACCGGGGTGGCGACGCCGATCACCGCGGCGATCACCACGGTGACCAGGAAGACGACCATGTCCCGCCGGTAGGGCCGGGCGAACTCGACGATCCGCCGGGCGGTGCCGCGCTTGAGCCGGTGGGCGGAGATCTCGTCCTGGTTGCGCATCGACCGGATCATGTTCCAGCCGCCCATGCCGCCGTCGGACATCGCGCGTCACCTCCGGGTCGTGGGCGGACTCGTGCCGTCAGGTCGATTCTCCCGACGCCTACGACAACCTTGGCCGTAACCCGATTCTTCCCGGACAGTCCTTACTGTCCGGGCCCGCCCGGCGAGACCGTTCCGGCCCACCCGACAAGGCCGTTTCGCCTCGCCCGGCGAGACCGTTCCGGCCCACCCGCGCGGCTATTCGCCCCGGCCGGCGAGGTCTCGGAGGCGACGGGTCTGGGCCTCCCGCTCGGCCCGCTGCTGCTCGGCGTGGGACCGACCGTCGGCGCCCGCGAGCAGCGCCTTGATCTCCACCACGGCGTTCCGGTCGTTGGCGAGCAGACCGGCGGTGAGGTCACGCACGGCGGCATCCAGCTCGGCGTTCGGCACCACCAGGGTGGCCAGCCCGAGCCGGTCGGCCTCGGCGGCGTCCATCCGCCGGCCGGTGGCGCAGATCTCCAGGGCGCGGGCGTAGCCGACCAGCTCGACCAGCCGCTTGGTGCCGGCCAGGTCGGGGACGAGGCCCAGGGTCACCTCGGCCATGGAGACCTTGGCGTCGGTGGCCAGCACCCGCAGGTCGCAGGCGAGCGCGAGCTGGAAGCCGGCGCCGATGGCGTGCCCCTGCACGGCCGCCACCGAGATCACGTCCGGCCGGTACAGCCAGGTGAAGCCCCCCTGGAACTCCGCGATCCGGTCGGCGCACTCCTGCTCGGGCAGGGTGGCCAGCTCGGCGAAGGAGCCCGGGCCGGAGGAACCGGCCACCGACAGGTCGAGACCGGCGGAGAACGCCCGCCCCTCGCCGCGCACGACGACGATCCGCACGTCACCGGGCAGGTCGCGGGAGAAGTCGCTCATCGCGCGCCACATCGCCGGGGTCTGGGCGTTGAGCACGTCGGGCCGGCACAACGTGACCGTCGCGACCGGCCCGTCGCAGTCGAGTCGTACCCCGACCGCGCCGGGGGTCACCGGGCGGCCCGGGGGACGGTGCTGGTGGACGACGTCGGTGGGCGGGTCACGCCTTCTTGCGACGCCGGGCGCCGCCGCGCTGACGCAGCTGGACGCCGGACTCGGTGAGCACCCGGTGGATGAACCCGTAGGAACGCCCGGTGGAGGCCGCGAGCGCGCGGATGCTCTCCCCCGAGGTGTACCGCTTTACCAGGTCCTTGGCGAGCGTCTGACGCTCGGCTCCGACGATCCGGCGACCCTTCTCAGTGCTGGTGGCTGTGCCAGTGGCTGCCATGCTGATTCCTCACGTCCCAGACTGTGCGGTTCGGATACGGTCCCACCTATTAGACCGCCTCGAACGATCATGCGCCAGATATCAACTATTCGCCAACCGACACGCTATGCAGTGTCGGTTAACCGATAGGGTGACGGTGGCGGACGGCTGACTGCGTCCCCGCGGGCGTCAAACTGCGTCCCCGCGGGCGTCAAAGCGGTGGGCACGGCCGGGGCGGGCACGGCGGCCGTACCCTGCCTGGCGTGACCGACCTGATCGCGACCGCGGCCGCCGCGGCGCTGGTGTTCGCCGCCACCAACGTCGACGACGTCATCGTGCTGACCGTGCTCTTCGTGGCAGCCCGGAGCACCGGCCGGCCCCGGCCGTGGCACATCGTCGGCGGCCAGTACCTGGGCATCGGCGCGCTGGCCGCCGCCGCCGTGGTGGTCGCCGCCGGACTGCTCGTGGTGCCCGACCCGTGGACCGGCCTGCTCGGCCTGCTGCCGATCGCGCTCGGCGTGCGCGCCCTGCTGGCCCGGCGCGACGACGCCGAGCCGCCGGCCGTGGTCGGCGGGCTGCTCGGCGTGACCGGGGTGACGATCGCCAACGGCGCCGACAACATCGCCGTGTACGTGCCGGTGTTCCGCGCCCTCGACCCGGTCGACGGACTGGTCTGGCTGGTGGTGTTCGCCGCGCTGGTCGGGCTGTGGTGCGCGGTCGCCGCCGGCCTCGGCGGCCACCCGGCGGTGGTCCGGCTGGTCGGCCGGGCCGGCCACTGGCTGGTCCCGGCCGTCTTCGTCGCCATCGGCGTGGTGATCCTGGTCAGCTCCGGCGTGCTGACCCACCTGGCCGCCTGACCACCGCCCCGCCGGGGAGACCATGAAGTGCGGCGCTTCGCGAAAGGTGCGTGAAGTCGCTTTCCGCCCATCGCGGCTCCGCGATCGGCGCGGCGGGGCGGGGCGGCTCAGGCCAGCTCGACCAGTTCGAGCAGGTCGTCGCTCCAGGCGTCCTCGTCGCCGTCGGGGAGCAGGATCGCCCGGTCCGGCTTGAGCGCCAGCACCGCGCCGGGGTCGTGGGTGACCAGCACGATCGCGCCCGGGTAGTTGGCGATGGCGTCGAGCACCTGCTCCCGGCTGACCGGGTCGAGGTTGTTCGTCGGCTCGTCGAGCAGCAGCACGTTGGCGCCGGAGCAGACGAGGGTGGACAGGGCCAGCCGGGTCTTCTCCCCACCGGAGAGCACCCCGGCCGGCTTGTCCACGTCCTCGCCGGAGAACAGGAACGCGCCGAGGATCTTCCGCAGCTCGGTGTCGGTCTGCTCGATGGCGGCGGCGCGCATGTTCTCCAGCACCGTCCGGTTCACGTCCAGGGTCTCGTGCTCCTGGGCGTAGTAGCCCAGCCGCAGCCCGTGTCCGGCGTGCACCTCGCCGGTGTCCGGCTTGAGCAGGCCGCCGAGCATCCGCAGCAGGGTGGTCTTGCCGGCGCCGTTGAGGCCGAGGATGGCCACCCGGGAGCCCCGGTCAACCGCCACGTTGACGTCGGTGAAGATCTCCAGCGAGCCGTACGACTTGGACAGCCCGGACGCGGTGAGCGGCGTCTTGCCGCACGACGCGGGGTTCGGGAAGCGGACCTTGGCCACCCTGTCGGAGACCCGGACCTCCTCCAGCCCGGAGATCAGCTTCTCGGCCCGGCGTGCCATGTTCTGCGCGGCGACGGTCTTGGTGGCCTTGGCCCGCATCTTGTCGGCCTGGGCCATCAACGCGCCGGCCTTCTTCTCGGCGTTGGCCCGCTCCCGGCGGCGGCGCCGCTCGTCGGTCTCCCGCGCCTCCAGGTACGCCTTCCAGCCCAGGTTGTAGACGTCGACCACGGAACGCGTGGCGTCGAGGAACCAGACCTTGTTGACCACCGACTCCAGCAACGCGCCGTCGTGGGAGATCACGATCAGCCCGCCCTTGTGGTTGGCGAGGAAGCCGCGCAGCCAGGTGATCGAGTCGGCGTCGAGGTGGTTGGTCGGTTCGTCGAGCAGCAGGATGCCGCCGCCGTTCTCCCCGGCGTCGCGGAACAGGATCCGGGCCAGCTCGATGCGGCGGCGCTGACCGCCGGAGAGGGTGCCGATGGTCTGGGCGAGGGCCCGGTCGGGCAGGCCGAGGTTGGCGCAGATCCGGGCGGCCTCGGCCTCGGCCGCGTACCCGCCGAGGGCGGCGAACTGGTCCTCCAGGGCGCCGTAGCGGCGGACCAGCTTGTCTTCGACGCTGTCGGCGAGCCTGGCCTCGACCTCCTGCATCTGGGCCATCAACACGTCCAGGCCCCGGGCGGAGAGCACCCGGTCCCGGCCGGTGACCTCAAGGTCACCGGTGCGTGGGTCCTGCGGGAGGTAGCCGACGGCGCTGCGCCGATCGATCTGGCCGGCGTACGGCTGCCCCTCCCCCGCGAGCACCTTCAGGGTGGTGGTCTTGCCGGCACCGTTGCGGCCGACCAGGCCGATGCGGTCGCCCGGCTGCACCCGAAGGGTGGTGTCGGACAGCAGGATCCGGGCGCCGGCGCGCAGCTCCAGGCCGGTGGCAGTGATCATGTAAGGGGCTCGCTCTCGAATTCTGGAAGGGCTGACTCAGGGCACGCGAAAGCGCCGGCGGGTCGATGGTTCCCGTCGGCGCGGGGCGGTTCAGCCTTCGCAGAGCAGCACGCCGCAATTGTACCGGGCGTCCCCGGGGACGCCGCCACGGTTACCGATCAAGATCATCGGGTACCAGAAACGCCGTCCGGACCCGGTCCGGTACCGCAACCGCCAAACGTGATGAATCGGTGATCGGGGTCAACATGGAGCTGAACGAGAACGCGCGGGTCGACACCAGTCAGGTGGACGATCGGCGGGGGTCCGGGGGAGGCGGCGGCCTGGGTGGCATCCCCATCGGCGGTGGGCGCGGCGGCATCGTCGGCATCATCGTCGCGGTGCTGGTCGCCCTGGTCGGCGGCGGCTTCGGGCTCAACGCGATGACCGGGGGCGACGGCGGGGCCGGCCAGGGCGACAACACCGCGCTGGAGCAGAAGTGCTCGGCCGACGACGCGCTGAAGCAGCTCGACTGCCGCAACAACCTGTACGTCAACTCGATCCAGGCGTACTGGCGCACCGCGCTGCCGGAGGCCTTCGGCGAGCAGTACAAGGCCTCGAAGACCGTCTTCTTCAGCCAGGGCGTCAACACCGGCTGCGGCCAGGCCGACTCCGGCGTCGGGCCGTTCTACTGCCCCGCCGACGACCTGGTCTACATCGACCTGACCTTCTACCAGCAGCTCGCCGACCAGCTCGGCGCGAAGGGCGAGTTCGCCCAGCCGTACGTGCTGGCCCACGAGTACGGCCACCACGTGCAGGACCTGCTCGGCACCGAGGCGCAGATGCGCCGCCAGCAGCAGCGCGACCCGAACAACGCCAACGCGCTGTCGGTGAAGCTGGAACTCCAGGCCGACTGCTACGCCGGCGCGTGGGCCAAGAACGCCACCGGCACCGCCGACGAGAAGGGTCAGAAGATCTTCAAGAGCATCACCGAGCAGGACATCCAGGAGGCCATCGACACCGCCGAGAAGATCGGCGACGACGCCATCCAGCAGCGCTCGGGCCGCCCGGTGAACCCGGACGAGTTCACCCACGGCACGTCCGAGCAGCGCAGGCAGTGGTTCACCAAGGGGTACGACACCGGCGACCCGAAGTCCTGCGACACCTTCGGCGGCAGCCTCTGACCCGCCGCCCCGGTACACGCGGGTCGGGCCCGGTCGCCGTGGTGGCGACCGGGCCCGACCCGTTTCTCGAGAGGGCTCAGATCTGCTGCCACAGGGCGGGGACGTTCGGCGGATCCCAGCCCACCTGGGCCGTGTGCCCCTGCAGGCACCGGTACGACTGGCCGGCGTAGATCACCGTCGCCCCGGCGGCGTACGAGGTGCCCACCTGCCAGGTCGTGTCGCCCGGCGGGGTGCCGGTCGCGGTGGGCGTCGGCGTCGGGCCACCGGAGGTGATCAGGCTCAGCCCGTACGCGGCCAGGATCGGGTTCACCGGCTGGAAGTACATGGTCCCGCCGCTGGTGCAGTTGCCCGAGCCACCGGAGGTGACTCCCTGGGCCTGGCTGCCGGCCAGCCAGGAGCCGCCGGAGTCACCCGGCTCGGCGCAGGCGTTGCTGCGGGTCAACCCGGAGACGGTGCCCTCGGGGTAGGTGACGGAGGCGTTCTTCTGCTGGATGGTGCCGCAGCGCCAGCCGGTGGTGGACCCGGACCGGCAGACCGCCGCGCCGACGGCGGCCTCGGTGCTGCCGGCCACGGCGACCGTGCCGCCGGTGTAGTTGTTCACCAGCCCGCGCGGGGTGTTGCCGGCGTCCACCTGCACCCAGGCGTAGTCCCGGCCGGGGAAGGTGGAGCCCCGGAACGTGCCGCCCGGCTGGGAGGTGCGGGCGCCCGTGCTACCGCAGTGCCCGGCGGTGACGAAGCCGCCCTGCACGGAGAAGCCGATCGAGCAGCGGCTGCTGCCGATGTAGTACGCGTTGCCGCCGATCACGTCGGCGTACGGCCGGGGGTCCTCCGTGGTGGCCTGGACCCGGACCGTGCCGGCCGGCGCGCCGGCGGCGAACGCCTCGGCCTCGGCGCCGCCGCCGGGGCGGGCCAGCACCACGACGCTGTTCGTGGGCAGGTCGGCGTACCAGCCGACCACCCCGTCGGGCGCGTCGCCGGCCCGCCGGTCCAGCCGGTCCACCACCGCCGCCAGGGCCTGCTCGCCGTGGCGCACCCGCACCGGGACCGCGCCGAGGCCACGCACCGTCGCCGCGTCGGCGGCGGTGGTGATTCCGACGGTCACGGCGGCGCCGTCGGGCGTCACCCAGGCACCCCCGTAGCGACTGCCGAGGGTGGCCGTCAGCACCTGCTGGACCCGGCCGGCCCGGGCATCGGTGTCGAGCCGGGCTCGGGCCTGCGTCGGGGTCAGCCGCAGGTCCCGCTGGAGTGCGGCGAACATATCCGGCGCGATGCCGGCGGGGGCCGCCACGCCGGCCGGGCCGCCGGCGGCCGGACCGGCACCGGGGTCGGCCTGCGCGGTCAGGGTGAAGGTGAGCACCGTGGCGGCGGCACCCAGAAGGGCGACGGCCATGGTGGCGGGTCGTCGGCGCATGGGGATCTCCTCGGGGACGGGGGAGGGAGCGGGTGGGCGGTGGGCGCGGTTGACCGCCCGCCCGCCGCGCTACCGGCGAGCCAACTTTTGTTGTTAACTCTGTTGCCAGTACGGTAAGTGAGGTATCCGGATGCGTCAATACGCACCCCGATCGGCCGCATCCGGCTGCCATGACCGCCTGGAGTGGCCGTTGTCCACCTCGCCCCACCCCGCCCCGGCCCGCCGCCGGGCAGACCCCGGCCCGCCACCGGCTCTGCCCCGCCACGAGCTGGACGTCCCCGCGTCCGACGAACTCCCGCTCGCCGTCGGCTCCTTCGCCGAGCTCGGGCCGCTGTCGCGCGCCGACTTCCCGCACCGGCACACCTTCTACGAGCTGGTGTACGTGACCCACGGGCACGCCACCCACGTCGTCGACCTCGTCGCGTACGCCGTCCGGCCGCCCCAGCTCTTCCTCGTCACCCCCGGCCAGGTGCACCACTGGCGCGACGCGGACGACCTGCGGGGGGACGTCGTGCTGTGCACCCCCGAGTTCCTGCTGGCCGACCCGGGCGACCGGGACGCGCTGCACCGCTCGGGCCACCGCTCGTGGCACCCGCGCGACGCCGCACACGCGGTCCGGATCCGGTCGGTGCTGGAACGGATGGCCGGGGAGCGACGCCGGGCCGAGCCGGGCTGCCGCAGCGTGCTACGGGCGTACCTGCACATCCTCGTCGTCGAGGTGGGCCGCTCGACGCCGGCCGGACCGGCGGTTCATCCTTGCGGCGACGGCCCGGCGCACGCAGGCCGGGCCGCAGCGGTGGCCCGCCGCTTCGACGAGCTGCTCGCCGAGCCGGCCCTGCTCGGCGAACCGACCCATGCCTACGCGCGCCGCCTCGGCGTCTCGGTGCGGCACCTCAACGAGGCGGTCCCCCGGGCCACCGGCGCCACCCCGGCCCAGCTCATCCGCCAGGCCCGGGTGCTGGAGGCGAAGCGGCTGCTGGTCCAGACCGACCTCACCGTGGCCCGGATCGCCGCCCGGCTGGGCTTCGCCGACGCCGCCTACTTCTGCCGGTTCTTCCGCCGTGAGGTCGGCGACACCCCCGGCGGCTTCCGCCGGCACGGTGGAAAACACCACGACCCGGGCATCGATTACATCGACGTAGACGGATAGGCCTCCCTAGGGTCGGTGGCAGCGGCCGGCCCGACCGGGTCGGCTCGGAAGGTCACCACCGAGCGACAAGGAGCTGCCATGACCGGCGCATCCACCGGCGCGGACGAGCCCCGCGACACCACCGGTGTCACCCGCAAGACCGTGCTGAGGGCCGTGGCCCTCACCCTGCCCGCCCCGCTGCTCCTCGGCGGCGCGGCGCGGGCGCTGGCGACGGGCGGCAGCCCCGCCGGGCCGGCGCTGACGCCCACCCCGATGTGCGACGACGGCGACGACCCGACGCCGGCGCAGATGGAGGGCCCCTACTTCAAGCCCAACTCGCCGCGCCGCACCTCCCTGATCGAGGCCGGCACGGTCGGCACCCGGCTGACCGTCAGCGGCTACGTCTTCGGCCTGGGCTGCCAGGCGATCCCCAACGTGCTGCTCGACTTCTGGCAGGCCGACGCCAACGGCGGCTACGACAACGCCGGCTACCGGTTTCGCGGGCACCAGTTCACCGACGCCTCCGGCGCGTACCGGCTGACCACGATCGTGCCGGGCCTCTACCCCGGCCGGACCCGGCACATCCACGTCAAGGTCCAGGCCCCGGGTCGACCGGTGCTCACCACCCAGCTCTACTTCCCCGGCGAGCCCCGCAACAGCACCGACTCGCTGTTCGACCCGGCCCTGCTGATGACCGTGCGCGCGGTGGACGGCGGCCGGGAGGCCACCTTCGACTTCGTGCTCAACGTGGCGCAGAACCCCTCCCCCTCCCCCTCCCCCACCGCCACCCCCACCGGCACCCCGCCGCCGTCGGGTACCTGGGCGACGGGGACCACGTACCGGGCCGGCGACCGGGTGACGTTCGGCGGCGCCGGCTACCGCTGCCTCCAGGCACACACCGCCCAGGCTGGCTGGGAACCGCCGAACACCCCGGCGCTCTGGGCCCGCGACTGAGCGGCTGACCAGGCTGCCGTGCCGGGGCGGTGCCCGGCGGGCGGCCCGCCGCACCCGGCAGGGTGGCGACCGAGGACGGCTGGCGGGCGTCAGGTGGCCGGGCGCACCGCCGAGGGCGGGCGCTCGCCGAGCCGCTCCACCGCGCGCAACCCTTCACGCATCAGGTCCAACGCCTCGGCGGGCCGGCCGGCGGAGGCGAGGTGATCGGCCAGCGCCAGCACGGTGCCCGCCAGCTCGCGCCGCCGGCCGGCGGCGCGGAACCCCTCGGCCGCCGCCCGCAGGTAGCGCTCCGCCCCGGGCCGGTCGCCGGCGTCCGCGCGGAGCAGTCCGCGCACCCGCGCCGCCCGGGCGGTGCCGGGACCCTCGCCGCCCCGGTCCAGCACCTCCCCCACCAGGGCGTCCGCCGTCGCCGGCCGGCCGAGCGCCCGGTACGCCTCGGCCAGCTCGACCGCGGCGTCCCCGGCCAGCTCCGGCTGGCCGGCGGCGCGCAGCGCGTCGTACGCGGTGGTGAGATCCGCCAGCGCGCCCGGGACGTCCCCGGCGGCCCACCGGCCGCGCCCACGGGCCCGGTGGCACGACGCCAACTGCACGTCCAGCGTGGCCTGCCGGGCGGCCTGCCGGGCCTGTTCCACCGCCGTGGCAGCCTCCGCCGTGCGGCCCCCGGCCAGCAGGCTGCCCGCCACCGTCAGGTGCAGCCCGGCCACCCGGGCCGGCTCGGCCAGCACCGCCAGGGCCAGGGCCTCCGCCGCAGCCTCCGCCGCAGCCGGCTCGTCGTCGAGCTGGAGGTGGCAGACCGCGAGCTCCGCGTGCAGGGTCAGCAGCGCAGCGGGATCCGGAAAGCCGTCCCGCACCAGCCCGTCCCGGGCAGACGCCAGCAGGTACGTCGCGTACCGGAGGTCGCCACCGCGGCCCACCAGCACCGCGCGGACGACGGTCGCCTCGGCGCGCACGTGCGGCGCCGCCTCCGCCAGCAACTCCTCGGCCCGTTCGAGCTGCGCCGCCGCCTCGCCGGCGTCCCCTCGCCGCAGGGCGAGGCCGGCGAGGCCCAGCCGGGCCCGGGCGACCAGGACCGGGGCGTCCAGCGACGCGGCGGCCGAGATCACCTCCCGGTAGCCCGTGCCCGCCCCGGCGGGATCGGCCGGCCCGGCGCAGTCGGCCTCGACCAGCCGCAGGTGCAGGCACACCACCTCGGCCGGGGAGCGGCCGGTGGTCAGATCGACCGGGGTGACTCCGAGCCGCTCGGCGAAGTGGGCGACGGCGTCTGCCGAGGGGATGCGCCGGCCGCCCTCCACCGCGGAGACGTAGGCCGCGGTGTAGCGCGGCTCGGCCAGGGCTCGCTGAGTGAGCCCCCGCGCGGCGCGCAGCCGCTGGAGGCGGGCACCCACCTGGTCCCGTTTCTGCGTCACCGACGCCGCCCCGCCGCGCGACGGCCGCCCGCGTCAGCCCTCCCACCGCACCCCGCCGCGTGTCGGGCGCTCACGTCAGTCGCTCCGCCGCGCGCAGGCCCCGGCGCAGCACCTCGGCCGCCCCCGGGCGGTCCCCCTCGGCGAGCAGCGACTCGCCGAGGTGCCGGCAGGCGACGACGACCTCCCCCATCAGCCCGGCCTGCTCGTACCGGTCGGCCGCCCGGGACAGCAACCGGCGGGCGTCCGCGCCGACGCCCCGGCCCGCGTGCACCAGGCCGAGCACGAGGTCGGCCTCCGCCATCAGCTCCCGGTGCCGGCACTCGGCCGCCGTCCGGGCGGCCTCCCCGGCCAGTTCCTCCGCCTCGTCCAGCGCGCCCTCCCGGCGGCGGGACTCGGCCAGTTCCAGGGTCGCCCCCGCGTGGTCGAGCACGGCACCGACCGCGCCGAGCATCTCCCGGGCCCGGCGCAGCTCCGGACCGGCCTCGCCGGGCCGCCCGGCCCGGCGCAGCACGTACCCCCGGGCCCAGTGACACAGCGCGATCTCCCGGGTGAGTCCCAGCTCGGCGTAGCGGCGGACCGCCTCGCGCAGGTAGCGGTCGGCCTCGTCCAGCTCGCCGTCGCGCCGGAGCTGGCCCGCGACGGCGTAGAACTGGGCCACCCACTCTCCCCTGGTGGCCCGGCTCAGCAGCGGCAGCACGTCCCGCTCCAGCCGGCGGGCCCGATGCCGCCAGCTCAGCTCCAGGAACGTGTACATCAAAGCGTTGGTCAGCCGCAGCTCGGCGTCGGGGTCCACCGGCGGCGACGCCCGCAGCTCCCGCAGCCCCTCCTCCAGCACGGCCACCGCGCGGGGGGCGTCCCCGTCGACGAGCAGGCAGTAGGACTGTCGGGCGAGCACTGCCGCGCGCAGCGCGGAACAGTCCGCCGGCAGCTGCGCCGCCAGCCACGCGTAGCCCGCCGCGGCTGCCGGTGCCCTGCCCCGGTGCAGGTCCGCCTCCGCCGCGTAGTACCGCGCCCAGCCGCCCAACTCAGGCAGGTGGTAGTCGTCGGCCCGGCGACCGATGTCGGCGAGCGCGCGGTCCGCGGCGTCGAGGTCGCCGGCCGACAGTGCTCGCCGGGCCGCCGCCAACTCCCCGGACAGCCGGGCCGCCGCGTCTGCCGGCCGCCCGTAGCGCAGGTCGTCGACCGGCAGCCCGAGCCTGTCCGCGACGTGAGTCAGCGCCTCCGGGCTGGGGGTACGGGTGCCGGACTCGATCGCGCCGAGGAACGCCCGGGTGTACCGGGGCGCGGCGACCTGCTGCTGGGTCAGCCCCCGGGCGGTGCGCAGGCGGCGGATCCGGTCGCCGAGACGCTCCCCGCCCGGGCCGGCGCCACCGGAGACGCCGTCCGTCGCCTCCATCCCGACCCCCTTCGCGCGCTGCCGCCAGCCTAGTGGCCCGTACACGCGCGTCGATCGGTCAGGGGGCGGCCGGTCCGGGATCCCGGACCAGGACCCGCACGGCGCGGGCCGCGTCCACCGCGGAGACCAGCACCGCGCGCCGGGGCTCCGGCACGTCGAGCAGCCGGTCGGCGCGCAGCGCGGCCAGCGCGGCCAGCCGCCGGTCCGCCAGCACGGTGTCCACCGCCCGCCGATCGCCCCCGCCGACCAGGGCGGTGAGCGTGGCGGCCTCGGGCAGCAGCAGCCGGACGGCCAGCTCGACCGCGTCGCCCAGCGCCGCCTTCGCCTGGTTGTCCCGGCGTCGGGCGAAGCGCTGCTGGGACCAGCCGCCCGCGGCGGTGCGCCCCTGCACGTACCGGGTGTCGACCTTGGACACCACGATGTCGCCCCCCTCGGCGATCCCGACCGCCACCGCGCCCTTACGGGCGAGCAGCAGCCCGATCCGGCGCGGCGCGACGACGGCGGCCACGAACCCGGCGACGTCGAGGGTCGGGGGTACGCCCGGCGGGGCGTGCAGCTCGGCCGTCGCCCCGTCCGGGGCGGCGAGCAGCAGGCCGTACTCCTGAGGGCTGGTGGTCGGCGGGCCGTGCCGGTCGGCGAAGCCCTCGATCCAGCGGGCGACACGGGCCGGGTCGACCTCGACCCACCGGCCGCCCCCTGCGGCGGGTCGACTGGTCACCGCCCGACCGTACGGCACGACCGGGCCGCGCAGGGAGCAGCATCCGGTTCCGGTCGAGACACCCGTTCGGCCAGGGCGGCCCGTCAGCGCGTGAGCAGCATGACGACCGCGAGCGCCCCGATGATCGCGCTGGAGACCAGGGCGGTCACCAGCCTTCCCCTGGGCCCGGTCAGCGCCCGGCCGACCAGGGTGCCACCGCCGGCGATCAGCAACTGCCAGCTCGCCGAGGCGAGGAACGCTCCGGCCACGAAGAGGGCGGCGGATGGGCGGTCCGGGCCGACCGCCTCGCCGCGCCCGAGCACGAGCGCCACGAAGTAGACCACCGTCGCCGGGTTGAGCAGGGTCAGCGCCAACACCCCGGCGAAGGCCCGCCCCGGGGTGCCGAGGCCCCGGCCGCCGCCCGCACCGGCAGACGTGGGGCGCGGGCGCAGCGCCCGCCACGCGGTGTGCCCGGCGAGGGCGAACAGCACGACTGCCGCCACCAGCCGCAGCGGCCCGGCGATCGGGGTCACCAGGCCGGCGACCGCCACCCCACCGAGCACGGCGACGGCGGCGTAGAGACCGTCGGCGGTCGCCACGCCGAGCGCGGCGGCGGCGCCGACCCGGAACGACGTCCGCGCGCTGAGCCCCAGGATCAGCACGGCGATCGCGCCGACGGGCACGGCGACGCCGTAGCCGGCCACCAGGCCGGCGAGGAACGCCGCCGTCATGACGAGGTGCGGCGGGTCGAGACGCCGCCGGGCGAGGTCCGCTGTCGGGACGCGGTGTCGGCCGCGCGGACAGGGGCCTGCGTCAAGTACGCCTCGATCATGGCCTCATCGTCGGCCCTGGCCCTTCGGCTCGCGAGCGATTTCCTGGCCCTGGCGCCCCAGGCGGCACCACCCCATGCGCATGGTCACGCTGCGTCATCCCGCCGCCTCGGAACGCCGAACGACCTCGCCCCCTTTGCTCTGCTGCCGTCAGAGCAACACCGGCAGCGAGCAGCCGCTTCACGACGCAGGCCAGTACGGACGGACGGCGGGGATCGTCACGCTCCGCGAGCGTTGCATGGAGGGCAGTAGTGCAAAGGTGGCCTTGGCGGGTGTCGCCCACGGGCGGCGACGGTGGGGCGAGGTGGCGCGATCTGCGCCCCGACATGTCAGGAGCCGGCGGGCCAGGCGGCCAGGCGGGCGGCAGACCGGGAACCCCGGCGGGCGGCAAGTGGGTGTGGGGCCGCCGGGACGGCGACGCGGAGCAGGCGCTCCGGACGAAGAAAACGCCGCGAGCGTCCCCCTGGGCGGGGACACGCTCGCGGCGCGATGTGGTGCGGGCCTACTTCAGACGTTGAAACCGAGGGAACGGAGCTGGTCGCGTCCCTCGTCGGTGATCTTGTCGGGGCCCCACGGGGGCAGCCAGACCCAGTTGATCCGGATGTCGTCGACCAGCCCACCGCCGGGGCCGGTGGTCAGCGCCTGCCGGGTCTGGTCCTCGATCACGTCGGTCAGCGGGCAGGCCGCCGAGGTCAGCGTCATGTCCAGGGTCGCGACGTTGTCGTCGTCGACGTGGACGCCGTACAGCAGGCCGAGGTCGACCACGTTGATGCCCAACTCCGGGTCGACGACGTCCTTCATCGCCTCCTCGACGTCAGCGACGGCGGCCTTGCCGCCGGCCGCCGCACCGTTGGCCGCCGCACCGTTGGCCGCCGACGTGGCCGGGCCCTCGGTGGCCGGAGCCGAACCGTCGGTCGCCACGGCGCCGGCGCCCGGCGTGGTGGCAGTTTCCTCGCTGCTCATGCCGTCCCCTCGTTTCGCTCGGCACCGGCATGAGCTGTGCCGGCACTGTGCCGATGATTCGCTCGCTGACGCTCGCTCATGCCTTCACCTCCGGGCTCGCGCCCACCCCGGCGCGTGCCGCGGCGTCCTTGAACGCCATCCACGGCAGCAGCGCGCACTTGACCCGGGCGGGGTAGCGCGCGACACCCGCGAACGCCACCCCGTCACCGAGCACGTCCTCGTCCGGCGTGACCTGGCCACGGCCGGACATCAACTCGACGAACGCCTCATGCACCGCGAACGCCTCACCCGCGCCCCGACCGCGCAGCAGCTCGTGCAGCACGCTCGCCGACGCCTGGCTGATCGAGCAGCCCAGGCCGTCGTACGAGATGTCGTGCAGCACGTCGCCGTCGGTGGCGACCCGGACGGTCACCTCGTCGCCGCAGGTCGGGTTGACGTGGTGCGCCTCGGCGACCTGGTCGGCCGGGTCCTCGGCGTCGCGCAGGCCACGACCGTGCGGGCGCTTGTAGTGGTCCAGGATGATCTCCTGGTAGAGCTGGTCGAGCTGCATCAGTCGAACACCTTCCGCACCTGCTCCAGACCGCCCACCAGGGCGTCGATCTCCTCGGTGGTGGTGTACAGGTAGAACGAGGCCCGCGTCATGGCCGGCACGCCGAACCGGGTGCACACCGGCTTGGCGCAGTGATGGCCGACGCGCACCTGCACGCCGAGCGAGTCGAGCACCTGGCCCACGTCGTGCGGGTGGATGTCGCCGAGCGCGAACGAGATCGTCCCGCCCCGGCCCACCGGCACGGTCGGCCCGAATATCCGCAGGTCGGGCACGGCGGCGAGGGCGTCCAACGCGTACGCCGTCAGCTCCTTCTCGTGCCACTGGATCGCCCGCATGCCGATCCCGGTGAGGTAGTCCACCGCCGCGCCGAGCGCCACGGCCTCGGCGATCGGCGGGGTGCCCGCCTCGAACCGGGCCGGCGGGGCGGCGAACGTCGACCGGGCCATGGTGACCGTCTCGATCATCGAGCCGCCGCCGAACACCGGGGGCATCGCCGCGAGCAGCTCGCCCCGGCCCCAGAGCACGCCGATGCCGGTGGGGCCGCACATCTTGTGCCCGGTGAAGACGATGAAGTCGGCGTCGAGGTCGACCACGTCGATCGGCTGGTGCGGCACCGACTGCGAGCAGTCGAGCAGCAGCAGCGCCCCCACCTCGCGGACCCGCGCGGTGATCCGGGAGGTGGCGTTGACCGTGCCGAGGATGTTCGACATGTGCACCAGCGAAACGATCTTCGTCCGCTCGGTGACCAGGTCGTCCAGCCCCGACTCGTCCAGTCGCCCCTGGTCGGTGACCGGGAACCAGCGCAGGGTCGCGCCGGTGCGCTCGGCCAGCAACTGCCACGGGACGATGTTCGAGTGGTGCTCCATCTCGGAGATCACGATCTCGTCGCCGGGGCCGAGCCGGAAGCGTGGGTCGGCGTCGGGCCGCGGCGAGGCGTTGGAGAACGCGTACGCCACGATGTTGATCGCCTCGGTGGAGTTCTTGGTGAACACCACCTCGTCCACGCTCGGCGCGTTGACGAACGCGGCGATCTTCGCCCGCGCGCCGTCGTACGCCTCGGTCGCCTCGGTGCCCAGCGTGTGCACCGAGCGGGACACGTTGGCGTTGTGCAGCGCGTAGTGCTCGGCGAGCGCGGCGAGCACCTGGCGCGGCTTGTGCGAGGTGTTCGCGCTGTCGAGGTAGACCAGCGGGTGCCCGTTGACCTCCCGGTCGAGAATCGGGAAGTCCGCGCGCACCGCCGCCACGTCGAAGCGCGGCACGTCGTCGAACTGCGGCATCCCCTCGGGGATCGTGATGGTGGTCATCTGCGTGACCGGCCCCTTCCTCAGGCCCGCGCCGAGCCGGCCCCGGCGGCGTACCGCTCGTAGCCCTCGGCCTCGAGCTTGTCGGCCAGCTCCGGGCCGCCCTGCTCGACGATCCGACCGGCGACGAAGACGTGCACGAAGTCCGGCTTGATGTAGCGCAGGATGCGCGTGTAGTGGGTGATCAGCAGCAGGCCGGTGTCGCCGGTGTCGCGGACCCGGTTCACGCCCTCGCTGACCACCCGCAGCGCGTCGACGTCGAGGCCGGAGTCGGTCTCGTCGAGGATGGCGATCTTCGGCTTGAGCAGCTCCAGCTGCACGATCTCGTGCCGCTTCTTCTCGCCACCGGAGAAGCCCTCGTTGACGTTGCGCTGGGCGAACGCCGGGTCCATCTGGAGGCGCTCCATCGCGCCGCGCAGCTCGCCGCCCCAGGTGCGCAGCTTCGGCGCCGTGCCGTCGATCGCGGTCTTGGCGGTACGCAGGAAGTTGGCCACCGAGACGCCGGGCACCTCGACCGGGTACTGCATGGCGAGGAAGAGCCCGGCGCGGGCCCGCTCGTCGACGGACATGGCGAGCACGTCCTCGCCGTCCAGGGTCACCGAGCCGCCGGTGATCTCGTACTTCGGGTGACCGGCGATGGAGTACGCCAGGGTGGACTTGCCGGAGCCGTTCGGGCCCATGATGGCGTGGGTCTCGCCCGACCTCACGGTCAGGTCGACGCCGGCCAGGATCGGCTTGAGCTCACCCTCGGGCAGCTTGACCGACACCTTCAGGTCGCGGATCTCCAGGGTGCTCATTATCGGGTCACTCCATTACTCGGCATCGGGCGGCCGTCGGCGCCCACGGGAAGGTAGATGTCGCCGTCGCGGATCTCGACGGCGTAGACGGGAACGGGTTCGGTGGCGGGGAGCCCGGTCGGCTCACCGGTACGCAGGTCGAAGCGGGAGCCGTGCAGCCAGCATTCCAGCGTGCAGCCCTCGACCTCGCCCTCGGAGAGGGCGACCGCGGCGTGCGAGCACTCGTCGTGCACGGCGTAGAACCGGTCGTCCTCGCCGTGCACGAGGGCGACCTGTGTGCCGTCGACGTCGGCGCTGATCACCGTGCCCTTCGGCACGTCCTCGGTGGCACAGATCCGGATCATCAGGCGCCCGTCCTGGCCAGCCGGGCCTCGATCGCGTCACCGAGCCGCTCGCGCAACTCCTCGACCGGGATCTTGTTGATCATCTCGGCGAAGAAGCCGCGGACCACCAGGCGGCGGGCCTCGCCCTCCGGGATACCCCGGGCCATCAGGTAGAAAAGCTGCTCGTCATCGAAACGGCCGGTCGCGCTGGCGTGCCCGGCGCCGGCGATCTCGCCGGTCTCGATCTCCAGGTTCGGCACGGAGTCCGCCCGGGCACCGTCGCTGAGCAGCAGGTTCCGGTTGATCTCGTACGTGTCGGTGCCGGTCGCCTCGGCCCGGATCAGCACGTCACCCACCCAGACCGTGTGCGCGTCCGCGCCCTGCAACGCGCCCCGGTAGCCGACATAGCTGCGGCAGTCGGGCACGTTGTGGTCGACGAGTTGGCGGTGCTCCAGGTGCTGGCCGCCGTCGGCGAAGTAGACGCCGTACAGCTCGGCCTCGCCGCCGCGCCCGGTGTACTCCACCGAGGTGTACTGCCGGACCAGGTCGCCGCCGAGGCTGACCTGGATGTGCACCACCTTGGCGTCCCGGCCGAGCTTCACCCGCAGGTGCTGGGCCTGCACCGCGTCGGCGGCCCAGTCGGCCACGGTGACCAGGGTCAGCTTCGCCCCGTCGGCCACCGACACCTCGACGTTGTCGGCGAGGGTCGCCGAGCCGACGTGCTCCAGCACCAGGGTCGCCTCGGCGAACCGGCCCACGTCGACGAAGGTGTGCCCGAACGCCAGGTGCTCGGCGCCGGCGCCCACCACCCGCAGGACCACCGGCTCGCCGACCACCGCGTCGCGGGCCACCTCCACCAGCAGCGCCTCGCCGGCACCGCCGTACGCCAGCGCGCTGACCCGGTCGACCGGGGTGAGCACGCTGCCCACCCGTGGGTCGTCCTTGCCGATCCGGGAGACGGCGACGCCGGAGGGCAGGTCGCCGTACTCGTGCCGGACCGCGCCGGTCGAGGCCTGGGCCTCGCCGACCAGCCCGCGCAGCCGCTTGAGCGGGGTGAAGCGCCACTCCTCCTCCAGGCCGGTGAGGGCCGGGAAGTCGGCGACGTCGTACGAGCGGAGCGCCTGCGACTTGGTGCTGGGCGGCGCGGAAGCCTGGGTAGTCATCTCTTCCTTGGTCTGTTCTGCGACGACGGTGTCTGGGGCGGGGGGACGGGCCGGTGCGACCGGCCGTCCGGGGCGGGCGGGGTCAACCGACCGCGCCCTCCATCTGGAGCTCGATCAGGCGGTTCAGCTCAAGGGCGTACTCCATCGGGAGCTCCTTGGCGACCGGCTCGATGAAGCCGCGCACGATCATCGCCATGGCCTCGTCCTCGCTCAGGCCCCGGCTCATCAGGTAGAAGAGCTGGTCATCGCTGATCTTGGAGACGGTCGCCTCGTGCCCCATCGACACGTCGTCCTCACGGATGTCGACGTACGGGTAGGTGTCCGAGCGGGAGATGGTGTCGACCAGCAGCGCGTCGCACTTGACCGTGCTGCGGCTGTGGTGCGAGCCCTCCAGCACCTGCACCAGACCCCGGTACGAGGTGCGGCCGCCGCCCCGGGCGATCGACTTGGAGATGATGGTGGAGGAGGTGTGCGGCGCGGCGTGCACCATCTTGGCGCCGGCGTCCTGGTGCTGGCCCTCGCCGGCCATGGCCACCGAGAGCACCTCGCCCTTGGCGTGCTCGCCGGTCATGTAGACCGCCGGGTACTTCATGGTGACCTTGGAGCCGATGTTGCCGTCGACCCACTCCATGGTCGCGCCCTCGTGGCACACGGCCCGCTTGGTGACCAGGTTGTAGACGTTGTTCGACCAGTTCTGGATGGTCGTGTAACGGCACCGGGCGTTCTTCTTGACGATGATCTCCACGACCGCGCTGTGCAGCGAGTCGGACGAGTACAGCGGCGCGGTGCAGCCCTCGACGTAGTGCACGTACGCGCCCTCGTCGACGATGATCAGCGTCCGCTCGAACTGGCCCATGTTCTCGGTGTTGATCCGGAAGTACGCCTGCAGCGGGATCTCCACCTGCACGCCCTTGGGCACGTAGATGAACGAGCCGCCGGACCACACGGAGGTGTTCAGCGCGGCGAACTTGTTGTCGCCCACCGGGATCACCGTGCCGAAGTACTCCTTGAAGACGTCCTCGTGCTCCTTGAGCGCGGTGTCGGTGTCCAGGAACAGGACGCCCTGCTCCTCAAGGTCCTCGCGGATCTTGTGGTAGACGACCTCGGACTCGTACTGCGCCGCGACGCCGGCGACCAGCCGCTGCTTCTCCGCCTCGGGGATGCCCAGCCGGTCGTAGGTGTTCTTGATGTCCTCGGGCAGGTCCTCCCAGCTGGTGGCCTGCTTCTCCGTGGACCGGACGAAGTACTTGATGTTGTCGAAGTCGATCCCGGTGAGATCGGCGCCCCAGGCCGGCATCGGCTTGCGGCCGAACAGCCGCAGACCCTTCAGGCGCAGGTCGAGCATCCAGGCCGGCTCGCTCTTCTTCGCCGAGATGTCCCGCACCACAGCCTCGTTGAGGCCACGCTGGGCGGTGGCGCCGGCGACGTCGGAGTCGGACCAGCCGTACTCGTAGCGACCGAGGGCGGCGAGCTGCTCCTCCTGGGTCAGGGGCTGGACGATCTGCTCGGTCATCTATCTGTCCTCACAGTGGTGACGGTTCTACCGGACTGGGCACGCCCCGGCTGGGCGGGGATGTGCGTGGTGCACACCCCGTCGCCGTGCGCGATGGTGGCCAGGCGCTGCACGTGGGTGCCGACCAGGCGGGAGATCACCGCGGTCTCGGCCTCGCACAGCTGGGGGAACTCGGCGGCCACGTGCGCCACCGGGCAGTGGTGCTGACAGAGCTGGCCGCCGGAGGCGATCGTGGACGCGCTGGCGGCGTAGCCCTCGGCGGTCAGCGCCCCGGCGAGCGCCTCGGCCCGCGCGAGGGGGTCGTCGCCGGCGTCCTCCATGGCGGCCCGACAGCGGCCCTCCAGGGCGGCGACCTGGTCGGCCGCGAACGCCTCCACCGCCTTGGAACCGCTGTTGCGGGCGATCCAGCGCAGCGCGGCGGTGGCGATGTTGTCGTAGTGGTGGGTGCCGCAGCGGCCCCGGGCCGCGTCCGTGAGCACGAACACCTTCGCCGGGCGGCCCCGCCCCCGGCTGCCCCGGACGGTCTGCTCGCGGGCGGTCACGTCGCCGTCGACGAGCATCGCGTCGAGGTGCCGGCGGATCGCCGCCGGGCTGAGCCCGAGCGCCGAGCCGAGCTGCGCGGCGGTGGTCGCCCCCCGCTCCAGCAGCAGCTGGGTCACCCGGTCCCGGGTGGAGAGGTCGGTCGCGGCGGAACCGGCGGACACGGGCGTGCCGGCGACCGGACCGGTCACCGGCTGTCGCCCGGAAAGCGCCGCCGTGTTTTTCACAACGCCAACGTTACGTAATTCGCCGGAGGCCCGCAAACCGGGGTCCCGGTGATCCGAGCCACCGGCGCGGCGGAGTCACCCGATCGGGGTCCACTACGTTGCGTAGGATTTGCCCCGTGAAGCGATCCGTCCGGTTCCCGGCCTCCACCACCCTGCTGCGCCGCCTGGCGCTCGCCTCGATCATCGCGAACGTGGCCATCGTGGTCACCGGCGGGGCGGTTCGGCTGACCGCGTCCGGCCTCGGCTGCCCCACCTGGCCCAGGTGCACCGACGCGTCGTACACGACGACATCGGAGATGGGCGTGCACGGCGTCATCGAGTTCGGCAACCGGCTGCTCACCTTCGCCGTCGGCGCGATCGCGCTGGCGGTGGTAGTGGCCGTGCTGCTGCACGGGGCGCGGCGGCGGGCCCTGCTGCCGCTGGCGATCGGGGTTCTGTTCGGCATCCCCGCGCAGGCGATCCTCGGCGGGATCACCGTGCTGACCAACCTGAACCCGTGGGTGGTCGGCCTGCACTTCCTCGCCTCGATGGCGGTGATCGCGGTCGCCTACGCGCTCTGGCGGCGCATCGACGAGCCGGACGGCCCGACGGCACCCACGGTGGCGAGGCCGCTGCGGACGCTGGCGCTGGTCACCACCGTGGTGAGCGTCGCGGTGCTGGTGATCGGCACCTGGGTCACCGGCAGCGGCCCGCACGCCGGCGACCAGGGCGCGGCCCGCAACGGCCTCGACCCGCAGTCGATCTCGCAGGTGCACGCCGACGGGGTGTTCCTGCTGATCGGGCTCTCGGTGGCACTGGTCTTCGCGTTCCGCGCGGTCGGCGCCCGACGGGCCGAGCGGGCCGCCGTCGTGCTGGTCGTGGTGGAGCTGAGTCAGGGCCTGATCGGCTTCGTCCAGTACTTCACCCACCTGCCCGGGGTGCTGGTCGCAGCGCACATGCTCGGCTCCTGCCTCGTCCTGCTCGCCACCCTGGCGGTGCTCTGGTCGACCCGGGAACGCCACCCGACCCAGACCCCGGCGCCGGCCAGGATCAGCACCGTCCCGGCAACCGTCTGACCGTCCCGTCCCGCGCGGGCCCGCGCGGGACGGACGGTTGGGGTCACCGGGGGTGGGACAGGTGGGTGAGGATCGCTTCGGCCAGGCGCTCGGGGGCACCGTCGGCGTACCCGAGGAACAGGGACGGCTCGGTCAGTTCCAGCTCGACCAGCACGGGTGACCCGTCGGGGCCCGGGATGAGGTCGACCCGGGCGTAGAGCAGGCGCTCCGACCCGCCGGGAACCGCCGCCAGGCTCCGCTCGGCGACGGCGAGCTGGTCGGGGGTGGCCGTCCGGGAGCTGATGTCCTCAACTTTGTACAGCCCGTCGGGGCCCAGGTCGGGGCCGGTCAGCATCGGGCCCTTGCGGATCGCGTGGCTGAACCGGAGCCCGTCCGGCCCGGCCAGGTACAGCAGCGCGGTCTCCCCCGCCGTGTCCACCGCCGTCAGGTACGGCTGGACCATGGTCACCCGGCCGGCCCGGGACAGCCGCCGCACGTGGGCCGTGGCCAGCTCGCGGTGCCCGGGGTCGGCCAGGTCGTACCGGCCGGTGTCCTGACTGCCGGCGCTGACCGCCGGCTTGACCACGTACTCGCCGTGGGTGGTCGGCGGTTCCCAGCTCTCCCCCGGCAGGACCCAGCCGGTCGGCACGGTGGGCACGCCGGCGGCCGACAGGTCGCCGAGGTAGCGCTTGTCGGTGTTCCAGCGCACCACGTCGGCCGGGTTGACCAGCCGGGGCACGGTGTCGGCCCAGGCCACGAACTCGTCGCGACGCAGCGCGTAGTCCCAGGGCGAGCGGATCACGACCAGGTCGTACGCGGCCCAGTCGACCGCCGGGTCGTCCCAGACGGCGACCGTGACCGAAACGCCGCGCCCGGCCAGCGGGGCGAACAGGAGCCGCTCGTCCGGGTCGAGGTCGGACAGCTCGGCGCACGTCACGAGAGCGACCCGGGGTTCCCCCCGGGCCGGCTGGTGGTGGTGTTCGGTCATCCGGGCGTCAGCGGGCCATCGCGCGCCGGGCCATGGACCGCCACAGGTCGTTGCTCGGGCGCATCTGGTCCATCAGCTCCCGCTCCCAGGCGTTCTCGACGGTGACTCCCGCCCTGGCGCACGCCTCCCGCGCGACGCCGGTGTCCTCCGCGAACTGGTCGCCCCAGGCCCCGTCGGAGCCTACGAGGACGATGCGCGCGCCGCGCTTGCCGACGTACTCGATGACCGCCCTCGCCCCGCCGTGCCCGGCGGCGAAAGACTTGATGCCCGCGACCAGACCGTCGGGGGTCTGGTCGGCGACGGTCTGCTGAGCCGCCAGCGTCGTATCGGAACCTTCTGCCATGACGCGAAGCCTAAGCAGAGTTCCCTTGTGACGTGCGAGAACCATGAACTATTTGTGATGCCCATTACCCGACCGTTTAAGGAAGCCCACAGGTGCTTCGCACGTATTTATCCGACTTAAACGGCTATAACTCAGCGACAAAGTCACCCGTTGTCACCGGAGTTGAGTGAACCCGACTCAGGGTGAAAATCATTCTGATAGGTCACCAAAGGTGGACAACTCATCAACGATGATGATTTGTCGGAGCGATACGGGAGGCCGGGCGTACCGCCGGAGCCGCATACGGCGCGGGCCGGGACCCGACGGCCCCGGCCCGCGCCCTCGCGGAGACCGCGTCTAGATCAGGGCGTCCACGGCGACGGCGGCGAACAGGATGGTCAGGTAGACGTACGACCAGTGGAACAGTCGCATCGGCCGGACCGCCCCGCCCCGGGCCACCTGGCGGCACAGCTTGTGCGCTTCATACACGAAGACCCCGCCGGACACCAGCGCGGTGACGCCGTAGATGGCGCTCATCCCGAGCGGCCAGACGGCCAGCGAGGAGAGCAGGGTCAGCCAGGCGAAGCCGATGATCTCGGCGTTGACCCGGCGGGTCGAGGCGACGACCGGCAGCATCGGGATGCCGGCGCGCGCGTAGTCCGCCTTGTACTTCATGGCGAGGGGGTAGAAGTGCGGCATCTGCCAGAAGAAGACCACCGCGAACAACGCCCACGCCGCCGGGGCCAGCGAGCCGGTCACCGCGGCCCAGCCGATCAGCACCGGGGCCGCACCGCACGCGCCGCCCCAGAAGGTGTTCTGCGGCGTGGTCCGCTTCAGCCAGAGCGTGTAGACCAGGTCGTAGTAGGCGATCGCGGCCAGCGTCAGCCCGGCGGCCAGCCAGTTGGTGAACGCGGCCATCAGGGCCACCGAGACCACCGCCAGCACCAGCCCGAAGATCAGCGCGCTGCGCGGCGAGACGATGTGCGTCGGCAGCGGGCGGCGCTTGGTGCGCCGCATGAGCTGGTCGATGTCCCGGTCGATGTAGCAGTTGAGCACGCTGGCCGCGCCGGCGGCGAGCGAGCCGCCCACCAGCACCACCGCCATCAGCCACAGCGACGGCAGGCCCCCCTGGGCCAGCATCATCGCCGGGACGGTCGTGACCAGCAGCAGCTCGACGATGCGCGGCTTGGTCAGCGAGACGTATGCCGAGACCACCGCCCGGACGTCCCGCCGGGACGCCGTTGGCGTCTCGGTCACCGTGCGCACCGGCGGCTGCCCGGCAGAGTTGCTGACGGGGCGCTCGGTGATCATGCTCACGGATAGCCACCTTCCGGCGTCGGCAGGGGGGGTTGGGTCGATCGGACCCGTCCGGGTCCACACACCGATCCACACACTACGCGTCGTCGTTTTGGCTGCCCGCGCGACCCGACAACGGTGCGGGCCGTCACACCCTGGTGGAAGGGCCGACCCGGTCGGACCCGCACGGACCGGCATGCGGAGATCCCTGGGCGCAGGTTTAGGGCCGCTCGATAGGGTCACCAGTGAGGGTTCCGCCCAACTGCCGAGGAGCACAACCATCGTGGCTGCCAACCGACCCGAGCAACCCGCACTCAACTGGTCCGACCTCGACCGCCGGGCCGTCGACCTCGTCCGCGTGCTGGCCATGGACGCCGTGGAGAAATCCGGCAACGGCCACCCCGGTACGGCGATGAGCCTCGCCCCCGCGGCGTACCTCCTCTTCAACCGGGTGATCCGGCACAACCCGACCGACCCGAACTGGGCGGGCCGGGACCGGTTCGTGCTCTCCGCCGGCCACTCCAGCCTGACCCTCTACATCCAGCTCTTCCTCTCCGGGTACCCGCTGGCACTGGACGACCTCAAGGCGCTGCGGCAGTGGGGCTCGCTCACCCCGGGCCACCCCGAGCACGGGCACACCCCGGGCGTGGAGACCACCACCGGCCCGCTCGGCCAGGGCCTGGGCAACGCGGTCGGCATGGCGATGGCGGCCCGCCGCGAGCGCGGCCTGTTCGACCCGGAGTCCGAGGCCGGCGCGTCGGTCTTCGACCACGACATCTGGTGCATCGTCTCCGACGGGGACATCGAGGAGGGCATCAGCCACGAGGTCAGCGCGCTCGCCGGGCACCAGCAGCTCGGCAACCTCACGGTGATCTACGACGACAACGAGATCTCGATCGAGGACGACACCCGCATCGCCAAGAGCGAGGACGTCGCGGCCCGCTACGAGGCGTACGGCTGGCACGTGCAGACCGTCGACTGGCGCACCGGCGACGCCGACCAGGGCGACTACCACGAGGACGTCGAGGCGCTGCACCGGGCGCTGCTGGCGGCGAAGGCCGAGACCGGCCGCCCCTCGTTCGTCGCGCTGCGCACCATCATCGGGTGGCCCGCCCCGAACAAGCAGAACACCGGCAAGATCCACGGCTCGGCGCTGGGTGCCGACGAGGTGGCCGCCACCAAGCAGCTCCTCGGCTTCGACCCGGCCCAGAGCTTCGAGGTCGACGAGGAGGTCCTCGGCCACGCCCGCCGGGTGCTGGAGCGCGGTGCGCAGGCCCAGCAGGAGTGGGAGAAGGCGTACGAGGGCTGGGCGAAGGCCAACCCGGAGCGCAAGGCGCTGTGGGACCGGATGTCCCAGCGGGTGCTGCCGGAGGGCTGGACCGAGGCGCTGCCGACCTTCCCGGCCGACGCCAAGGGCGTCGCCACCCGGGCCGCGTCCGGCAAGGTGCTGGAGGCCCTCGCCCCGGTGCTGCCCGAGCTGTGGGGTGGCTCGGCCGACCTGGCGGAGAGCAACAACACCACGATGAAGGGCGAGCCGTCGTTCATCCCGGCGACGCACGCCACCAAGGACTTCCCGGGCCACGAGTACGGCCGCACGCTGCACTTCGGCATCCGCGAGCACGCCATGGGCGCCATCCTCAACGGCATCTCCCTGCACGGCGGCACCCGCCCGTACGGCGGCACGTTCCTGGTGTTCAGCGACTACATGCGCCCGTCGGTGCGGCTCGCCGCGCTGATGAAGCTGCCGGTGGTCTACGTCTGGACGCACGACTCGATCGGCCTCGGCGAGGACGGTCCGACCCACCAGCCGGTGGAGCACCTGACCGCGCTGCGGGCGATCCCCGGCCTGGACGTGGTCCGGCCGGCCGACGCCAACGAGACCGCGTGGGCGTGGCGGCAGGCGCTGGAGCACACCGACCGGCCGACCGCGCTGGCGCTGAGCCGGCAGGCCCTGCCGACCCTGGACCGTTCGACGCTGGGCGGCGCCGAGGGCGTCACCAAGGGCGGCTACGTGCTGGCCGAGGCGTCCAACGGCAAGCCGCAGGTGATCATCGTCGGGACCGGCTCCGAGGTGCAGCTCTGCCTCACCGCCCGGGAGCGGCTGGAGGCCGACGGCACCCCCACCCGGGTGGTGTCGATGCCGTGCCAGGAGTGGTTCTACGCGCAGGACGAGGCGTACCGGGAGTCGGTCCTGCCGCGCGGGGTAAAGGCACGGGTGAGCGTGGAGGCGGGTATCGGCATGTCCTGGCGCGGGATCGTCGGTGACTCCGGCGAGAGCGTGAGCCTGGAGCACTACGGCGCGAGCGCCCCGCACTCCGTGCTCTTCGAGCAGTTCGGGTTCACCCCCGACCGGATCGTGGCCGCCGCGCACGCGGCGCTGACCCGGGTGGGCGACATCACCGGTTTCACGACCGGCAACTGAGGGGAGCGTGGACGGCATGACGGACAGGATTAGCAAGCTCACCGCCGCCGGGGTGGCGGTCTGGCTCGACGATCTCTCCCGCGTGCGGCTCAGCTCCGGCGGGCTGGACCAGCTCCGCCGGGAGAAGCACGTGGTCGGCGTGACCACCAACCCGACGATCTTCGCAAAGGCGCTCGCCGCCGCCGACGAGTACGACTGGCAGCTGCGCGACCTCGCCACCCGTGGGGTGGAGGTGGAGGAGTCGGTGCGCATGCTCACCACGTACGACGTGCGGTGGGCGTGCGACGTGATGCGCCCGTCGTACGACGCCAGCAACGGCGTCGACGGCCGGGTCTCCATCGAGGTGGACCCGCGGCTGGCCCACGAGACCGACAAGACGGTCGCCGAGGCCAAGGCGCTGTGGTGGCTGGTCGACCGGCCGAACCTGTTCATCAAGATCCCGGCCACCGAGGCGGGTCTGCCGGCGATCACCGCGACCCTGGCCGAGGGGATCAGCGTCAACGTCACGCTGATCTTCGGCCTGGACCGGTACTCGCAGGTGATGGAGGCGTTCCTCGCCGGCCTGGAGCAGGCGAAGGCCAACGGCCACGACCTGTCCAAGATCGGCTCGGTGGCGTCGTTCTTCGTCTCCCGGGTCGACTCCGAGGTCGACAAGCGGCTGGAGAAGGTCGGCTCCGACGAGGCCAAGGCGCTGCGCGGCAAGGCCGCCGTCGCCAACGCCCAGCTCGCGTACGAGCGCTACGGCGAGGTCTTCTCCTCCGACCGGTGGCAGGCCCTGGCCGACGCGGGCGCCCACCCGCAGCGCCCGCTGTGGGCGTCCACCTCGACGAAGAACCCGGACTACCGGGACGTCATCTACGTCGAGGAGCTGATCGCCCCCGGCACGGTCAACACGATGCCGGAGTCGGTCATCCACGCGTACGCCGACCACGGCGAGACCACCGGCGACACCATCACCGGCGCGTACGACGCGGCCCGCGAGGTCTTCACCGACCTGGAGGCCGCCGGCGTCGACATGTCCGACGTGATCGCCGTCCTGGAGCGGGAGGGCGTGGAGAAGTTCGAGGCGAGCTGGCTGGAGCTGCTCGACGGGGTGCGCAAGTCGCTCGCCGCGGCGGGCCGGGGCACCGGGCGGCCCGGCCAGGCCGCGCAGGGCAACGCGCAGGCCGCCCAGCAGGCGGGGGGCAATGCGTGACCGACGCTCGCGGACGCGCCCCGGGGCACCACCCCGGGGCGGCCACGTGAGCGACCTGCTCGCCGGCCCGGCGGACGCGTCCGCCGGGCTCGTCGTGCACGGCGCGGGCGCGGTCGACCGGTCCGCGTCCGCGTCGACCCGGGACGCCCTGGTGACCCGGGGCGTCCCGGCGAGACTGGCCGCGCAGGACCCCACGCTGTGGGGGCCGGAGGCCGAGGCCGAGGCGAGGGCCCGGCTCGGCTGGCTGGACACCCACCGGCGCAGTTGGGAGCTGCTCCCCCAGCTCGCCGAGCTGACCGCCGAACTGGCGGACCTGGACCACGTGGTGCTCGCCGGGATGGGCGGCTCGTCGCTCGCCCCCGAGGTGATCACCCGCACCCTGGGCCGGCCGCTGACCGTGCTGGACACCACCGACCCGGGCCAGGTCCGGGCGGCGCTGGCCGACCGGCTGGAGCGCACCGTGGTCGTGCTGGCCAGCAAGTCCGGCAGCACGGTGGAGACCGACAGCCACCGGCGGGCCTACCTCCGGGCGTTCCTCGACGCCGGGCTGACCGAGGCGGAGGCCGGCCGGCACTTCGTGGTGGTCACCGACCCGGGCTCGCCGCTGGAGTCCGTCGCCGCCGAGCTCGGCGCGGTCACCGTGCTCGCCGACCCTCAGGTGGGCGGCCGGTACTCGGCGCTGACCGCGTTCGGGCTGGTACCGGCGGCGCTGGCCGGGGTCGAGGTGACGGATCTGCTCGAACAGGCCGAGGCGCTGTCGCAGTCGCTGGCCCGGGACACCGACAACCCGGGCCTGGCGCTGGGCGCCGCGCTCGGCGCGGCGGCCACCGGGGGCCGGGACAAGATCGCCCTGATCGGCGACGGCACCGGGATCGACGGGCTCGGCGACTGGATCGAGCAGTTGCTCGCCGAGTCCACCGGCAAGGCCGGCCTCGGCATCCTGCCGGTCGTGCTGGAGTCCCCCGACGCCCCCGGCGGCACCGGCCCGGACGTGCTCACCGTCAGCTACGGCGGGGCGCTGCCCCCCGGGGCCGTCCCCGGCGGCGGGTGCGCGCCGGACGTCGCGGTCAACGGTCCGCTCGGCGCCCAGTTCCTGGCCTGGGAGTACGCCACGGCGGTGGCCGGCGCGGTGCTCGGGGTGAACCCGTTCGACCAGCCGGACGTCGCCGAGAGCAAGGAGCACACCGCACGCATCCTGGCCTCGGCCGCGCCGGCGGAGCCGCCGTCGTCGACCACGGGCGCGATCGAGGTGTACGCCCCGGCGGGCAGCCCCGGCGACCTGGCCGGCGCGCTGCGCCACCTGATCGACGGCGTCGGCGGCGGCTACCTCGCCGTGCTGGCGTACCTGGACCGGCTCGCCGACGCCGACGCGGCCCGGCTGCGTCCGCTGCTCGCCGAGGCGTCCGGCCGGCCGGTCACCTTCGGCTGGGGGCCGCGCTTCCTGCATTCCACCGGCCAGTACCACAGGGGTGGTCCTCAGGTGGGCCGTTACCTCCAGGTGACCGGTACCGTCGACAATGATCTGCACGTGCCCGGGAAGCCGTACTCCTTCGGGGAACTTCAGGCTGCCCAGGCTGCTGGCGACCGGCAGACCCTGGCCGGCCGGGGGCGTCCGGTGCTGCGGCTGCACCTGACCAACCGGTCGGCGGGAGTGGCCCAGCTGCTCGACGCGGTCCGGCAACTACGAACCTGACGATGGACGATGTGACACCAGCGGAGCGAGGAGGCGGCGTGAACCCGCTGCGCGACGCGCAGGACCGGCGGCTGCCGCGGATCCCGGAGCCCTGCGCTCTGGTGATCTTCGGGGTGACCGGTGACCTGGCGCAGAAGAAGTTGCTACCGGCGGTCTACGACCTGGCGAACCGGGGGCTGCTGCCACCCGGTTTCGTGGTCCTGGGCTTCGCCCGGCGCGACTGGGGTGACGGCGACTTCGAGTCGCTGGCCCACGAGGCGGCCAAGAAGCACGCCCGGACGCCCTGGCGGGAGGAGGTCTGGGCCCGGCTGGCCGGCAACATCAAGTTCGTCGGCGGCTCGTTCGACGACGACAACGCCTTCGACCAGCTCAACCGGACACTGGACGAGCTGCGCGGTACTCACGGTATCCACGGCAACGCGGCCTTCTACTTCTCCATCCCCCCGGCGGCGTTCCCCGTGGTGCTCAAGCAGCTCGCCCGCACCGGGATGGCCGACAACGAGAAGTGCGGCGGCTGGCGCCGGGTGGTGGTGGAGAAGCCGTTCGGGCACGACCTGCCCTCGGCGAAGGAGCTCAACGACCTCGTCGACGACGTGTTCACCCGGCAGGACGTCTTCCGAATCGACCACTACCTGGGCAAGGAGACCGTCCAGAACATCCTGGCCCTGCGGTTCGCCAACAGCCTGTTCGAGCCGCTGTGGAACTCCAAGTACGTCGACTCGGTGCAGATCACGATGGCCGAGGACGTCGGCATCGGCAGCCGGGCCGGCTTCTACGACTCGGTCGGCACCGCCCGGGACGTCTTCCAGAACCACCTGCTCCAGCTCCTGGCGCTGGTGGCGATGGAGGAGCCGACCAGCTTCGACGCCGACGAGATCCGGGCCGAGAAGCTGAAGGTGCTCAAGGCGATCACCCTGCCGAAGGAGGTCTCCCGGGGCACCGTACGCGGGCAGTACCTGCCGGGCTGGGTCGCCGGGCAGCGGGCGGTCGGTTACCTGGACGAGGAGGGCGTCCCGTCGGACTCCACCACGGAGACGTACGTGGCCGTGGAGCTCGGCATCCAGAACCGCCGCTGGGCGGGGGTGCCGTTCTACATCCGGGCCGGCAAGCGGCTGCCCCGGCGGGTGACCGAGGTCGCCATCATGTTCAAGAAGGCCCCGCACCTGCCGTTCAACGCGGCCGACATGGAGATGCTCGGCAACAACCAGCTCGTCATCCGGGTGCAGCCGGACGAGGGCGTGGTGCTGAAGTTCGGCTCCAAGGTGCCGGGCACCACGATGGAGGTCCGCGACATCGCGATGGACTTCCAGTACGGCGAGGCGTTCACCGAGTCCAGCCCTGAGGCGTACGAGCGGCTGGTGCTGGACGTGCTGATCGGCGACCGTACCCTCTTCCCCGACGCCGCCGAGGTCGAGCAGAGCTGGGCGGTGGTGGACCCCCTGGAGCACGCCTGGGAGGGCACGAAGCCGGAGCCGTACCGGGCCGGCGAGTGGGGCCCCCGGGCCGCCGACGAGATGCTGGCCCGCGAGGGCCGGGCGTGGCGAAGAGCGTGAGCGGGCACAGCGAGCGAACCAGGAGGTTCCATTGATCGGGCTCTGGGACACCACCGGCAACGAGGTGGTCAAGGCGCTCGCCGCGGAGCGGCGCAGCGCGGGCGGGGTGGCCAGCGGCATGGCGCTCACCCTGATCGTGGTGGTCGACGAGAAGCGGGTCCGCGAGGCGGAGGCGGCGGCGACCATAGCCGCCGCCGCCCACCCGTGCCGGCTGCTCGTGGTGGTCCGAACCGACGTCGAGCGGGAGCGCAACCGGCTGGACGCGGAGATCGTCGTCGGCGGCCGGCTCGGCCCGTGCGAGGCGGTGGTCACCCGGATGTACGGCCGGCTGGCGCTGCACGCCGAGTCGGTGGTGATGCCGCTGCTGGTGCCGGACGTTCCGGTGGTGACGTGGTGGCACGGCGAGCCGGCGGCGGAGATCGCGACGGACTTCCTCGGCGTGGTCGCCGACCGGCGGATCACCGACACGGCGCAGGCCGCCGACCCGATCGAGGCGCTACGCCAGCGGGCCCGGGACTACGCCCCGGGGGACACCGACCTGGCGTGGACCCGGATCACCCCGTGGCGCACCCTGGTGGCCGGCGCGTTCGACACCACGGACGCGCGGGTCACCGAGGCCCGGGTGGTGGCCCCGCCGACCGACCCGACGGCCGCGCTGATGTGCGGCTGGCTCGGCAGCCGGCTCGGGATCACCCCGCGTTGGGAGCCCAGCGACGCGTCCCCCCGGATGCGGGAGGTGCAGCTGAGCTGCGCCAACGGCGAAGTGCTCACCCTGACCCGGGAGGACAGCCTGGCCACGTTCCAGCGCACCGGGCAGGACGACCGGCAGTTGCCGCTGGTCCGCCGGCCGCTCGGCGACGAGTTGGCCGAGGAACTGCGTCGGCTGGACGCCGACCAGGTCTACGCCGAGGCGCTGGGCGCGATGGCCGGTGTCTCCGGGCTGGACGAGCGGCCCGCCCAGCGGGTGCACGTCTGGAAGGACCCGGCGACCGCGAAGCGGGCCGAGGCGGGCGTCACCGCCCACGCCGGCACCAGCGCGAGGCCCTGACGACGGCGTGGGCGGGCCGGGTCCGGCCCGCCGGCCCGGTCCGCGGGCCCGCGCGACGGAGGGCCGCCGGCCCCCGGGCACGACGAACAGGGACCGCGAGGGCGGTCCGGAGACGAAGGCACAACACATGAGTGAGACGAGTGTCGCCGTCCACGCCGATGCCGAACTGCTGGCGCAGGCGGTGGCGGCCCGGTTGCTGGTGAAGCTGCTCGACGCGCAGGCGGACCGGGGCCAGGCGGCGGTGGTGCTGACCGGCGGCCGGATCGCCGCCGCCGTGTACCGGGCGGTGGACGCGCTGCCGGCACGGGACGCGGTCGACTGGTCCCGGGTCGACGTCTGGTGGGGCGACGAGCGGTTCCTGCCGGCCGGGGACCCGGAGCGCAACGAGACGCAGGCCCGGGCGGCGCTGCTGGACGCGGTGCCGCTGGACCCGGCCCGGGTGCACCCGATGCCGGCGTCCGACGGCCCTGCCGGGGCCGACCCGGAGGCCGCCGCCGCCGGGTACGCCGCCGAGCTGGCCCGGGCGGCCCGCCCCGGGCACGCCGTGCTCCCCCACTTCGACGTGCTGATGCTCGGGGTGGGCGAGGACGGGCACGTCGCCTCGGTCTTCCCGGAGCATCCCGTGCACCACGACAGCCGGCCGGTCAGCGCCGTGCGGGGCAGCCCCAAGCCGCCGCCGGTGCGCACCACGCTCACCCTCCCGGCGATCAACACCGCCGAGGAGGTCTGGCTGATCGCCAGCGGCGCGGACAAGGCTCGCGCGGTCAGCATGGCGCTGGCCGGGGCCGGCCCGATGCAACTCCCGGCCGCCGGGGCGCAGGGCGTCGGGCGCACCCTCTGGCTGCTCGACCGGGCGGCGGCGGCCGACATCCCGCCCCGGCTGCGCAGCCTGCGCTGAGCCCTACGAAAGGGCCCCCACGGGGGCCCTTTCGCGTGTCCGTCGGGTGCCCCCGGCCCCGCCGCTCAGGCCCTGCCCCGTCGGCGGCGCAGGGCCGCCAGGGCCTCGGCCAGCAGGGCCTCCCCCTCCTCCGGGGTGCGCCGTTCCTTCACGTACGCCAGGTGGGTCTTGTAGGGCTCCGGGCGCGCCCGGCCCGGCGGGTTGCCCGGGTCCTGGCCGGCCGGAACCCCGCAGCGGGGGCAGTCCCACTGCGGCGGCGGCTCGGCATCCGCCGCGATCGGGACGTCGATCCGGTGGTCGTTGCGGCACCAGTAGGTGACCGACCGGCGCGGGGCCGGCGCGTGCCGCTCGTTGAAGCGTTCCGGGCCGGATCCGGTCCGGGCACCCCGAATCAGGTTGCCACTCGCCACGGCTGCTCGCTCCTGTCATCGGAGGGGACCGCCGCTCGGGCGGGCGGCGGGCGACGCGGTGCAGCGGGAAAAACGACTGCGCGCGGCCCGTCGGTGACGGACCGCGCGCAGATTGTACGACTCGGCGGGCTCGCTCTCAGGCCCCGCTGCTGAGCTGGAGGCGCAGCCAGAGCCCCAGCCCGACGATGCAGGCGAACCAGACGATACCCACCAGGACCGTGTAGCGGTCGAGGTTCTTCTCGGCCACCGAGGAGCCGGCGAGGCTGGAGCTGACCCCACCGCCGAACATGCTCGACATCCCACCGCCCTTACCGCGGTGCAGCAGGATGAGCATGGTGAGCATGACGCTCGTGATGACCAGCAACACGATCAACGTGTATGCGAACCAGATCGGCATGGCTGGGGTCAGTCCTCTCATAGCGATCCTCGCCCGGACAGGTCGGGCACTGCGGCACCGGCCGACGGACGGGCGGAGTCAAGGATAGCGAGCCGTCAGCGGGTGATGTGCTCCGGGAACCGGCAGATCTTGGCGAATTCCTCGCCGTCCAGGCTCGCGCCGCCCACCAGGGCCCCGTCCACGTCCGGCTTGGCCATGATCGAGGCGATGTTCGAGGACTTCACCGACCCGCCGTAGAGGATCCGAACCTGGTCCGCGGTCGCCTGGTCGAAGGTCTCGACCAGCCGCTTGCGGACCTCCCCGCACACCTCCTGGGCGTCCTCGGGGGTGGCCGTCTTGCCCGTCCCGATCGCCCAGACCGGCTCGTACGCCACGACGACCTTGGTCACCTGCTCGCGGCTGAGCCCGCGCAGCGCGCCGTCGAGCTGGTCGCAGCAGTGCGGCACGTGCCGGAGCTGCTCGCGGACCTCCAGCCCCTCCCCGATGCACAGGATCGGGGTGAGCCCGTTGGCCAGCGCGGCGGACACCTTGTCGTTGACCAGCGCGTCGTCCTCGTGGTGGTACTGCCGCCGCTCGGAGTGGCCGACCAGCACGTACGTGCAGCCGAGCTTCGCCAGCATCGTCCCGGAGATGTCCCCGGTGTAGGCCCCCGACTGGTACGGCGACAGGTCCTGCCCGCCGTAGCCGATCAGCAGCTTGTCGCCGTCCACCGCGGTCTGCACGGTGCGCAGGTCGGTGAAGGGCGGCAGCACGACGCACTCGACGTCGGTGAGCTGCTTCTCGGTCAGGCTCGCGGCCAGCTTCTGCACCAGCAGGTTGGCCTCGAAGTGGTTGAGGTTCATCTTCCAGTTGCCGGCCATCAGCGGCCGGCGGTTGGTCACCGCCATCAGTCCTCCAAGGCCGCGATGCCGGGGAGGGTCTTGCCCTCCAGGTATTCCAGGGAGGCGCCGCCGCCGGTGGAGATGTGCCCGAAGGACGTCTCGTCCAGCCCGAGGGCACGGACCGCCGCGGCGGAGTCGCCGCCGCCGACCACGCTGAACGCGTCGGCGGAGGTGATCGCCTCGGCGACGCCCCGGGTGCCGTTGGCGAAGGCCGGCATCTCGAACACGCCCATCGGCCCGTTCCAGAAGATCGTCTTCGCCTGGGACAGGGCCGCCGCGAAGCCGGCCACCGTCTCCGGGCCGATGTCGAGCCCGAGCCGGTGGCTGGGGATGGCGTCGGCGCGGACCGTGTCGTGCGCCGCGTCGGGGGCGAAGGCGTCCGCCACCACCACGTCGACCGGGAGCATGATCTTGCCCTCGGACCGCTCCAGGAGGTTACGGCAGGTCTCCACCATCTCCTTCTCCAGCAGCGAGGTGCCCACCTCGTGGCCCTGGGCCTTGAGGAAGGTGAAGCACATCCCGCCGCCGATGAGCAGCCGGTCGACCTTCGGCAGCAGCGCCTCGATCACCGCGAGCTTGTCGGACACCTTGGAGCCACCGAGCACCACCACGTACGGCCGCGCCGGCTCGCCGGCGAGCTTCGCCAGCACCTCCACCTCGCGCAGCACCAGCCGGCCGGCGACGTGCGGCAGCCGGGCCGGCACGTCGAAGACGCTGGCGTGCTTGCGGTGCACCGCGCCGAACGCGTCGTCGACGTATGCCTCGCCCAATGCGGCGAGCTGGTCGGCGAACGCGCCGCGCTCGGCGTCGTCCTTGCTGGTCTCCCCCTTGTTGAAGCGGAGGTTCTCCAGCAGGGCGACCTCGCCGTCGGCGAGCGCGTCGACCGCGGACCGGGCGGAGTCGCCGACGGTGTCCTCGGCGAACCGCACCTGCGCGTCGAGCAGCTCGCCGAGGCGGGCCGCGACCGGGCGGAGGCTGAACTGCGGGTCGGGCGAGCCCTTCGGGCGCCCCAGGTGCGAGAGAACCACGACCCTCGCGCCGGCCCCGGTCAGGGCGGTCAGCGTCGGCAGCACCGCGCGGATCCGGCCGTCGTCGGTGATGGCCCCGGTCTGCTTGTCGAGTGGGACGTTCAGGTCGGCGCGCACCAGTACGCGCCGACCTGACACCCCCTCGGCGAGCAGGTCGTCGAGGTTGCGGATACTCACAGCGAGGAACCCACCAGCTTGACCAGGTCGACCAGGCGGTTGGAGTAGCCCCACTCGTTGTCGTACCAGCCGACGACCTTGACCTGGTTGCCCACGACCTTGGTCAGCGGCGCGTCGAAGATGCACGACGCCGGGTCGGTGACGATGTCCGAGGAGACGATCGGGTCCTCGTTGTAGACCAGGATGCCCTTGAGCGGGCCCTCGGCGGCGGCCTTCAGCGCGGCGTTGACCTCGTCCACCGTGGTTTCCCGGTTGACGTTGACCGTGAGGTCGGTGGCCGAGCCGGTCGGGATCGGCACCCGCAGCGCGTACCCGTCGAGCTTGCCCTTCAGCTCCGGCAGCACCAGGCCGATGGCCTTCGCGGCGCCGGTGGAGGTCGGGACGATGTTCAGCGCGGCGGCCCGGGCGCGACGCAGGTCGGAGTGCGGCGCGTCCTGGAGGTTCTGGTCCTGGGTGTAGGCGTGGATCGTCGTCATCAGACCGTGCTGGATGCCGAACGTGTCGTGCAGCACCTTCGCCATCGGGGCGAGACAGTTGGTGGTGCAGGAGGCGTTCGAGATGATCGTGTGCTTGGCCGGGTCGTACTGGTCCTGGTTCACGCCAACGACGACCGTGACGTCCTCGTTCTTCGCCGGGGCGGAGATGATGACCTTCTTGGCCCCGCCGGCGACGTGCGCCTTCGCCTTGTTGGCGTCGGTGAAGAAGCCGGTGGACTCGATGACCACGTCCACGCCGGCCTCGCCCCACGGCAGCTTCGCCGGGTCCTTCTCGGCGTACGCCTTGATGGCCTTGCCGCCCACGATGATCTCGTCGGCGGTCGCCTTGACCTCGTGCGGCAGGCGACCCAGGATGCTGTCGTACTTGAGCAGGTGGGCGAGCGTCGCGTTGTCGGTCAGGTCGTTGACGGCCACGACCTCGATGTCCGCGCCGGACGCCAGCACGGCCCGGAAGAAGTTACGGCCGATGCGGCCGAAGCCGTTGATGCCAACCCGGATGGTCACAGGTCCCGTCTCCTCGCGTTCTGATCCGCCGGCGTCAGCTTCGGCCGGCGAGGTGATGTGCGCCGGCCGTTGGAGCCGGCCGTTGACAGTTCATGTCGGCCACCCCGCCGCGGTCCGCAAGACCATGACCGCCCGAGGCGGTGAGCACGGCGGGGAGTGCCGGTGCCGGCCCCCTTGCCGTATGCAGCGACCCTATCCGAGCGCGTGGCGGCGTGCTGCGCCGGGTGGTGATCCGCTTCGCGTTCCCGGGCCGGGTCCCGGCCCGGGGACGTGCGGCGGGGCGGGCCGGCGACCGCCCCCGCTCGCGCCGCCGTCCGCCTACCGCCACCGTCCTATCAGACCACGAGCATGTCGGGCGTGACGGCCGCTTCCGTATCCGGGATGCCCAGGTCACGGGCCCGCTTGTCGGCCAGCGCCAGCAGCCGGCGGATCCGCCCGGCGATGGCGTCCTTGGTCAGCGGCGGGTCGGCGAGCGCGCCCAGTTCCTCCAGGGACGCCTGCCGGTGCTCCAGGCGCAGCTGGCCGGCGGACGTGAGGTGGTTCGGGGCGTCGTCGGCGAGGATCTCCAGGGCCCGGGTCACCCGCGCGGCGGCGGCCACCGCGGCCCGCGCCGAGCGGCGCAGGTTGGCGTCGTCGAAGTTGGCCAGCCGGTTGGCCGTCGCCCGCACCTCGCGGCGCACCCGGCGCTCCTCCCAGGCCAGCACGCTGGAGTGTGCTCCTACCCGGGTGAGCAGCGCGGCGATCGCGTCGCCGTCCTTGACCACCACCCGGTCCACGCCGCGCACCTCGCGGTTCTTCGCGGTGATGCCGAGCCGGCGGGCCGCGCCGACCAGCGCCAGCGCCGACTCCGGGCCGGGGCAGGTGATCTCCAGGGCGCTGGAACGGCCCGGCTCGGTCAGCGAGCCGTGCGCCATGAACGCCCCCCGCCACGCGGACACCGCGCAGCAGACGTTCGCGGCCACCACGTGCGGGGGCAGCCCCCGTACCGGCCGGCCCCGGACGTCGAGCAGCCCGGTCTGCCGGGCCAGGGCCTCGCCGTCCTTGACCACCCGGACGATGAAGTGGCTGCCCTTGCGCAGCCCGCCGGAGGCCAGCACGTGGATCTCGCTGGAATAGCCGTAGACCTCGGCGATCTCCCGGCGCAGCCGCCGGGCAACCGCCCCGGTGTCGAGTTCGGCCTCCACCACCACCCGACCGGAGACGATGTGCAGCCCGCCGGCGAAGCGCAGCAGCGCCGCCATCTCTGCCCGCCGGCAGCAGGGCTTGGGCACGTCGACCCGGCTCAGCTCGTCCTTGACCGCAGCCGTCATCGCCATTGTGCGCCCCCTCACGGACCGGTTCCGGCGTGTCGCCGGAGATTACGTACGTGCTTAACGATCGGCGCCCAGGACAGGCACCAGGGCTGCGCCCAGGGCTGCCGGATCGTGACGGGGCCCGCCGTCGGTGACGGCGACCGGGGCGAGGAGCAGCCGGGCACCCAGCGATTCTGCCGCACGCTCGACGGGGCCGGGATCGCCCACCGCCTTGGAGTCCGCCAGCACTGCGTCCACCGTCAACTCGGGCAGATAGTGCCGCAGGGTGGCCAGGTGGTCGGCCAGGGAGAGCCCGAGGGTCTCCTTCTCCGCCGCCAGGTTGAGGGTGACCAGCCGGCGGGCCGGGCTGGCCACGATGGCGGCGGCCAGCCCCGGCACCAGCAGGTGCGGCAGCAGGCTGGTGTACCAGCTTCCCGGCCCGAAGATCAACCAGTCCGCCTCGGCGGTGGCCGCAACGGCCTCCGCGCAGGCCGCCGGAGCGGTCGGGGTGAGCCGCAGCGACTCCACCCGCCCGGTGGTGACCGCCACCTGGTGCTGCCCGCTCACCGTGCGCGCCTCGTCCGGGCACGCCGGGTCGACGCCGCGCACCCGGGCCTCGATGCCGACCGGCTGGCGGGACATCGGCAGCACCCGGCCCACCGCGCCGAGCATCGCCCCGGCGTGCTCCAGCGCGGCGACCGGGTCGCCGAGCAGCTCGATCAGCCCGCACAGGACCAGGTTGCCGACGGCGTGCCCGGCGAGTCCGTCGTCCGTGTCCGCCGGGTCACCGGCGGTGCCGGCGAAGCGGTGCTGGAACAGCCTCGCGCTGCGCCTGGTGGCCGGGTGGTCGCCGGCGAGGGCCACCAACGCCTGGCGCAGGTCTCCCGGCGGCAGGCCGCCGCGCCGGGCACGCAGCCGACCGCTGGAGCCGCCGTCGTCGCCGACGGTGACCACGGCGGTGATGTCCAGGTCGAGCTCGGGCGCGCAGCGGCGCAGCGCCCGCAGGGACACCGACAGGCCGTGCCCGCCGCCGAACGCGACCACCCGCGTCGGCGTCATTCCCGCCCCAGGTCGCGGTGCTGGGCCTTGGCGGCGAGGCCTGCGTGACGCAGCCGGGCGGCCAGCTCCTCGGCGATGGCGACGCTGCGGTGCTTGCCGCCGGTGCAGCCGACCGCCACCGTGAGGTAGCGCTTGCCCTCCCGCTCGAAGCCGACGGTGGTGGCGTTGACCAGGTCCGCGTACGTGCCGACGAAGGCGTCCGCGCCCTCCTGGCCGAGCACGTACGCGCTGACGGCCTCCTCCCGGCCGGTGTGCTCGCGCAGCTCGGGCACCCAGTACGGGTTCGGGAGGAACCGGGCGTCGAGGACGAAGTCGGCGTCGGGCGGGAGGCCGTACTTGAAGCCGAAGGAGAGCACGGTGACCCGCAGCCGGCGGCTGTCCTCGCCGCCGAACAACTCCTCGATCCGGCGGCGGAGCTGGTTGACGTTCAGGTGGCTGGTGTCGATGATCACGTCGGCCTGGTCCCGGGCCTCCTCCAGCAGGCCCCGCTCCACGGCGATGCCGTCGGCGAGCCGCCCGTCGCCCTGCAACGGGTGCGACCGCCGGACGCTCTCGAACCGGCGGATCAGCACCTCGTCGTCGGCGTCGACGAAGACCACCCGGGGGGAGAAGCCCCGCTCCTTCAGCTCCCGGATCGCCCCGACCAGGTCGGTGGAGAAGGCGCGCGAGCGAACGTCCAGCACCATCGCGGTACGCCGGGCCGCGCCGCCGGCCTTGACGGCCAGCTCGGCCATGTCGAGCATCAGCGCCTGGGGCAGGTTGTCGACCACGTAGTAGCCGACGTTCTCCAGCGCCCGCGCCACGGTGCTGCGACCACCGCCGGACACGCCGGTCACCACCACCAGGGTGGTCTCCGCCTCCGATGTCGGATCGCTGGTCACCGGAACCTCGGGCGTCCGCGCCTCGTTCACTGCCTACTCCCCCACGGATGACGCCACGGTCGAGATGACCGCGCACAGCCAATCTGCGACTCTATCCCGCCGAGCCCCACCCCCCGGCGCAGCCCACACCCAACGCCCCAACCCACCCTCCCCACCCCACCCACCCCCCTCGCTCCACCCCCCAAGCCCCGCTCCACGCCGATCTTGCACTTGCGGCCCAGACATAGGGCGCGTGAGCGACATATCGAGGGCCGCAAGTGCAAGATCGCGGCTGTGGGGGTGTTGGGGTGGCGGGATTGGGCACGATGGAAGAAGTCAGTCGACGAAAGCCCCGCCACACTGCGGTTGGACATTGATCCGTGTCAATCAACTGCGTTTCGGTGGTTGGGCGGGCGCGTCCACGCGGCCGGCGGTCACCGGCCTCCCGGTCCGGGCATCGTCGCCAGCGTCGCCGTCGCGCCCGCGCCCGGGTCTCGTCCCCCCAGCGTGAGGAGCGCAGCGTGACGCAGACCCACAATTCCCCCCGACGGCCCGAGGCCCCGGCAGGGCTCCGGCCGGACACCGGGCAGGAGGGGACGTCCGCCTTCGTCAACGGGCACTTCCCCCGACGGCGGGCGCTGATCGTCCTGCTCAGCGTGCTCGGCGGGTTCCTGCTGACCGTGGTCTGGTCGGCGGAGTTCGTGGACCAGACCATCGGCGACAACGTCGCCAACACCCTCCTCGGCCACGACGCCAAGGAGACACCGATCCAGGGGATCGCGGCGGGCATCGTGTTCGCCTTCGTCTCCGGGATCGCCGGCACGTTCACCGCCTGCAACATCGCCGCCTTCGGCGCTCTCGCCCCGCTGACCGGCACCACCACCGGGAGCAGGTTCAGCAGGTTCGTCCAGCCGCTGAAGCCGCTGGGCTGGATGGCGGTGGGCATGATCGCCGTGTCGGCCGTCTACGGCGCGATCGTCGGCATCGTCGGCACCTCGATGCCGCAGTTCTCCACCGCCCCCACCACGCCCGGCGGCCTGTCGCCGAGAAGCATCCAGTCGATGGTCGTCTTCGGCGTGATCGGGCTGGTGATGGTCTATCTCGGACTGGCCTCGATCGGCGTGGTACGGGACCCGTTCGCCCGGCTCGCCCGCCGGTACCCCAACGCCCCGATGATCTTCATGGGCGCGCTGATCGCCGGCTTCCTGATCGGTCGGCCGTTCGGACTGTTCCGGCAGATGTTCCGCGACGCCGCGGAGAGCGGCAACCCGCTGTACGGTGCGGCGGCGTTCACGCTCCAGTCCATCGGCAACATCGTCATCATGGCGGTGCTGTTCCTGCTGCTGGCCTGGCTCGCCGGCTCCCGACTGCAACGGTGGTTCACCGAGCGGCCGACCCGACTGGCGGTGCTGACCGCGGTCGCGTTCATCGTCGCCGGCGCGTTCACGTTCCTCTACTGGGACGTACGGCTGCTCGCCCGCCGCGAGATCATCCCCTGGTATCCCCTGGCTCCCTGGGCCTGACCCGGCACGCCGCCGCTGGTGACCGGAGCCTCGGCCACCAGCGGCGAGACCGGCCGGGACAGAGCCGGGTTGAGGTCGCGACGCGCATCGTGACGGCCGTCAGCGGCGACTCCGCAGCGTCTTGACGCGGTCGCGGCCGAGCACGCCGAGGTAGTCCCACGGCTCGTCGAGGCAGGAGTCGACCTCGGCTGATCCGATGATGTCGGCCAGCCGGGCGGCCAGTGCATCGGGGTCCAGCTGCACCTGCTCACAAAGCTGGACGGGGCCGCTCGCAGCGCGCCGCCGATCTCGCCCGGCTCATCCTCGTACGTCTCCCAGGCGTCGTAGAGGTAGCCCGCGAGGCCGTCCCGGGCACGGGCGGCCCGCTGCCGTCGCCCCAGCAGATCGGGCCGGCCAAGATCGCGCTCGAACACGGAAAGAGTGGCCTTCCCGCGCGAAGGAGGCCACTCTTGCCCGGATCGAGCGCGATCTTGCGACAGCGACCGTGCCGGCGCGGCGGGGGCGTAGGCGGGTCAAGGTGCTAATACGGATTAGGCGTCACCCGGCGTGTCTGGGTCGGGGGGCGCGGGGGGCGTCGCGTCCGGGGTCGGGTTGAGGGCGGCGGTGATCGCCTCGGCGGTGCGTCGGCCGACGCCGGGGACCTCGATGATCTCATCCACCGACGCGGCGGCGAGCCGCTTGAGCGAGCCGAAGTGGCGCAGCAGCGCCTTGCGCCGTACCTCGCCGAGGCCGGGGACGTTGTCCAGCGCCGACTCGGTCATCCGCTTCGAGCGGCGCTGCCGGTGGAACGTGATGGCGAAGCGGTGCGCCTCGTCGCGGACCCGTTGCAGCAGGTAGAGCCCCTCGGAGGTGCGCGGCAGGATGACCGGGAACTCGTCGTCGGGCAGCCACACCTCCTCCAGCCGCTTGGCCAGGCCGCACAGTGCCACGTCGTCGATGCCCAGCTCCGCGAGGGCCTGGGCCGCCGCCGCGACCTGCGGCGCGCCGCCGTCGACCACCACCAACTGCGGCGGGTACGCGAACTTGCGGGGCCGCCCGGTCGTCGGGTCGATGCCAGGCCGGTCCGGGTCGGAGGCGGTCTCCTCCCCCAGCTCGCCGGTCTCGGCGCGGGCGTCGAGGTAGCGGGCGAAGCGGCGGCGCAGCACCTCCGACATGGCGGACAGGTCGTCGGTGGCGCCCCGGACGATGAACCGGCGGTACTCGCCCTTGCGGGGCAGGCCGTCCTCGAAGACGACCATGCTGGCCACCACGTCGGTGCCCTGGATCTGGGAGACGTCGAAGCACTCGATGCGCAGCGGCGCGGTGCGCATGCCGAGCGCGTCGCTGATCTCGTCGAGCGCCTGGCCGCGGGTGGTCAGGTCGCCGGCGCGCTTGAGCTTGTGCCGGGCCAGGCCGTCCTTGGCGTTGCGTTCCACCGTCTCCAGCAGGGACCGCTTGTCGCCGCGCTGCGGCACCCGCAGGGACACCCGGCTGCCCCGGCGGCCCGACAGCCAGTCGGCCAGCGCGTCGGCGTCGGCGGGCAGGGCGGGCACCAGCAGCTCACGGGGCACGTCGGCCTCGCCCTGCTCCCCGCCGTACACCTGGGTGCAGAAGTGGTGCACCAGGTCGCCGGGGGTCAGGTCCTCCGTCTTCTCCACCACCCAGCCGCGCTGGCCCCGGACCCGGCCGTCGCGGACGTGGAAGACCTGGACGGCGGCCTCCAGGGGGTCGTCGGCGAACGCGACCACGTCGGCGTCGGTGCCGTCGCCGAGCACCATGGTCTGCTTCTCCATCGCCCGGCGCAGGGCCGCGACGTCGTCGCGCAGCCGGGCGGCCTTCTCGAACTCCAGCGCCTCGCTGGCCTCGGTCATCTCGCGTTCGAGCCGGCGGACCATGGTGTCCGTGCGCCCGCCCATGAAGTCGCAGAAGCCGTCGACGATGCGCCGGTGCTCCTCGGCGGAGACGCTGCCCACGCAGGGCGCGGAGCACTTGCCGATGTAGCCCAGCAGGCAGGGGCGGCCCACCTGGCCGGCGCGCTTGAACACGCCGGCCGAGCAGGTGCGCGCCGGGAAGACCCGCAGCAGCAGGTCGAGGGTCTCGCGGATGGCCCAGGCGTGCGAGTACGGCCCGAAGTAGCGCACCCCCTTGCGCTTGGCGCCGCGCATCACCTGGAACCGGGGGAACTCCTCGTCGACCGTGACGGCGAGGTACGGGTACGACTTGTCGTCGCGGTAGCGGACGTTGAACCGGGGGTCGTACTGCTTGATCCAGGTGTATTCGAGCTGGAGGGCCTCGACCTCGGTGCCGACGGTGACCCAGTCGACCGACTCGGCGGTGGTGACCATCTGCTGGGTGCGCTGGTGCAGCCCCCACAGGTCGGCGAAGTAGGAGCTGAGCCGGCTGCGCAGGCTCTTCGCCTTGCCGACGTAGATCACCCGGCCGGTGCCGTCGCGGAACCGGTAGACCCCCGGTGAGTCGGGGATCGTGCCGGGCGCGGGACGGTAGGTGGAGGGATCAGCCACGCCTGGAAGACTAGCCGCCGGCCCCGACAGCCCAGATCACGCCGAGCTGGTCGACCTCGCTGCCGGCCCGGCCGAAGAACCCGGCGAGCCGCCCGCCGGGCGGGGCGGTGAAGGTCACCGCGTCCGAGGTCGGCGTGCCACCGGACAGGGTGCGTCCCAGGTTGGTGGTGAACCGGGCGGAGAAGATCCGGGTCCGGTTGTCCTTCTTCCCCTGGGTGAGGGTGACCTGGGTGACGTGCTCGCCCTCGGCCAGCGCGAGGCTGGCCGGGGTGCCGCCCCCGCCGCCGTGGGTGCGGGTGACGCCGCCGGCGAGGCCGACGCCGACCTGGTCGAGCCGGGCGCCGGCGCGCAGCGAGACGGTGGCGACCCGGGGCCCGGCGGCGTCCGCGTCGGTGAACGGGGTGCCGTGCGGGCCGCCCCAGGTGTCGCTGGCCCGCAGGCCGGGGTCGAGGGCCCAGGTGAACCAGGCGGCGTGCGGGTAGTGGTCGGACAGCGGCTCGCCGGCCGGGTCCAGGAACCGGGCGTGCTCGTTGTGGTAGCGGGTCAGGTCCAGCCGGACCAGCCGGTTGCCCCGGTAGAGGATCTTGTCGACCACCTCGCAGGCGTCGGTGACGTTCGCCGGGTCGCAGGTCAACGCCGGGCTGCCGAGCACCGGGGGCACCCCGCCGCGCTCCTGGCGCACCCAGGCGTCGGTGAGGCCGTTGGCGGACACCAGGTCGCGGACGTTGTCGCCGACGCGGGTGTAGCGGGAGTTCAGGTCGCCCATCACGATCACCGCGTTGCCGGCGGAGTTGGCCGTGACGTAGGCGGAGAGCTGGCTGACGTTGGACCGGCGGGCGGCGAGGTCGGCCTCGGTCGTGCCGGCGTTGGTGTGCACGTCGTAGAGGTCCACGAAGGCGCCCTCGGCGAGCCGGACCCGGGACCGGCTGAAACCCTTCGGGGTGAGGCAGTCGAAGCCGTTGCAGTCGTCCCACTTGACCCGGACGAAGTCCGACAGCGGGTAGTTGGACATCGTGTTGAGGCCGTCGCCGATGGGCACCCCGCCGCTGGTCGGCGTGCGGTGCGGGTGCCGGTCGGTGGCGTACAGGTCGGCGTGGTAGTTGAAGTCCTCCTGGACGTGCACGATGTCGTACGCGTTGACCCGCTCGCCGATGGGCCGGGTGTTGACCGCCGGCTTGCTGCCGGACAGCGGTTCGGGCAGGCCGGCGACGTTGTAGGTGAGCACCGAGAAGGCGCCGGACGTGACGGCGGCCGGCGCCGGCGCGGATGCCCCGGCGGGCGCGGCGACGGCGGGCGCGGACGGGGGCAGCAGAACGGCGAGCAGCGCCACGGGGGTGAGCAGGCGGGCGGGTCTCATCCGACGTCCCTTCTCGACAGCGGGACCGGGTCCGGCCGGCGCCGCCCAGGGGATCGAAGGGTATCGAATGAATCCGGCCGGCTCAACACTCGCGGTGACCGGCAGCTGATCCACGGATTGCCATCTTCCAATATCGGGGCGCGGAGATTACCATCCGGTAACTGAATGTTCTTCACGTAATGATCGGCACCCGTCCCCCGCCATGATCCCCATCCCCCCGGAGGATCACCATGCCCCGTCCCACCACCACGCGCCGCCTGCTGGCCGGCGCGACCGCCGCCGTCGGCGTCGCGGCCCTGCTCGTCGCCTCCCCCCCCCCGACCCCCGCCGTGGGCGCGCCGGCCACCACCGCCGCCACCGCCACCACCAGCGCGTTCGCCGCCGACGACTACTGCCTGGGCGAGTGCGGCGACATCGTGCCGCCCGGCCAGAACGGCAACGCCACCCTCGTCGAGATCCTCGCCAACCAGAGCCTCGGCACCCTGCCCCGGCACTCCGCCGACCAGCTCGGCAAGTACGCCGACCTGGTCTACGGCTACGCCGGGCTGCGCGAGGAGCAGATCGGCAACTTCTTCAACGACGCCTCCTTCGGCGTCCCGGCCGGACAGGTCGAACGCGACTACTCGCCCCGCTCCGACGTACGCATCCTGCGGGACAGGGCGACCGGCGTCCCGCACGTCACCGGCACCACCCGCGGCGGCACCATGTACGGCGCCGGGTACGCCGGCGCCGAGGACCGGCTGTTCACCATGGACCTGCTGCGCCACGTGGGCCGGGGAACCCTCACCCCGTTCGCCGGCGGGTCGCCGGGCAACCGGGCCCTGGAGCAGAGCGTCTGGCGCAACTCGCCCTACACCGACGCGGACCTCCAGACGCAGGTCGACGCGCTGCGCACCAAGGGCCCGCGCGGCGCGCAGCTCTACGCCGACGTGCAGGAGTACATCGCCGGCATCAACGCCTACATCGGCGTCTGCATGGCCAACCGCAACTGCCCCGGCGAGTACGTGCTGACCGGGCACCTCGACGCGATCACCAACAAGGGTGGCCCCGAGCCGTTCCGGATGACCGACCTGATCGCCATCGCCGGCGTGGTCGGCGGCCTGTTCGGCGGCGGGGGCGGCAACGAGATGCAGTCCGCGCTGGTCCGCATCGCCGCCCGGGCCAAGTACGGCCCCGTCGAGGGCGACAAGGTGTGGGCGGCCTTCCGCAACCAGAACGACCCCGAGACCGTGCTGACCCTGCACAACGGGCAGAGCTTCCCGTACGGCAACGCCTCCCCGGACGCGGCCAGCGTGGCGCTGCCCGACGCCGGCTCCGCGAAGGTCGAACCGGTCTTCACCGACCCCACCGGCTCCGCCACCACCACCGCCGGCAAGGGCTCCGAGCTGGCCGCCGCGCTGTCCGGGCTGACCATCGACCCGGCGCACCGGGGCATGTCCAACGCGGCCCTGGTCTCCGCCGCCAACTCCTCGACCGGTCACCCGGTCGCCGTGTTCGGCCCGCAGACCGGCTACTTCTCCCCCCAGCTACTGATGATCCAGGAGTTGCAGGGCCCGGGGATCAGCGCCCGGGGCGCCGCGTTCGCCGGCCTGAACCTCTACGTGCTGCTCGGCCGGGGCCAGGACTACGCCTGGAGCGCCACCTCGTCGACCCACGACATCACCGACACGTACGCGGTGCCGCTGTGCACCACCGACGGCAGCGCGCCCACCCTGACCAGCGCCCACTACCTCTACCGTGGCCAGTGCCTGGCGATGGAGCAGCTCGCGCACACCAACAAGTGGAACCCGACCGCGGCGGACAGCACGCCCGCCGGGTCGTACAAGCTCACCGCCTGGCGGACGAAGCTCGGCCTGGTCGCCTGGCGCGGGACCGTCGGCGGTAAGCCGCACGCCTTCACCCAGCTCCGCTCCACCTACCGGCACGAGGCCGACTCCGCGATCGGCTTCCAGATGTTCAACGACCCGTCCCAGATGGGCTCCGCCGACGCCTTCACCGCCTCGGCGAACAACGTCGAGTACGCGTTCAACTGGTTCTACGTCAACTCCACCCAGTCGGCCTACTTCAACTCCGGGCTCAACCCGATGCGCGCCGCCGGGTCGAACCCGAACCTGCCGATGAAGGCCGAGGCCGCGTACGAGTGGCAGGGCTACCAGCCGGCGACGAACACCGCGACGTACGCCCCGCTGGCCGCCCACCCCCGCTCGGTCGACCAGGACTACTACGTGAGCTGGAACAACAAGCAGGCCAAGGACTTCGGCGGGGCCGACGGCAACTTCAGCTTCGGCGCCGTGCACCGGGGCAACCTGCTCGACCGGCCGCTCAAGGCGGCCCTCGCGACGGGGAAGAAGTTCGACCGGGCGTCACTGACGAGCCTCGTGGAGCAGGCCGGGCTGACCGACCTGCGCGGGGTCGAGGTGCTCGACGAGCTGATCCGGGTGCTGGAGAGCCAGCCCGTCGGCGACGCCGCCCTGGCCGCCGAGATCGGCCGGCTGAAGGCGTGGCGGCAGGCCGGCGCGCTGCGGGTGGAGACGACCAAGGGCTCGAAGGTGTACCAGCACGCCGACGCGATCCGCACCTTCGACGCCTGGTGGCCGCTGCTGGTCCGGGGGATGTTCTCCGCCCCGCTCGGCCCGGACCTCTACCAGGCGCTGGTCAACACCCTCCAGATCAACGAGTCCCCCTCCGAGGCCCAGTCGCACAAGGGCTCGTCGTTCCAGTACGGCTGGTGGGGGTACGTCGACAAGGACCTGCGCGCGGTGCTCGGCGACCCGGTCGCCGGCGGCCTCGGCCGCACGTACTGCGGCGGCGGGACCCTCGCCGGCTGCCGGCAGGTCCTGCTCGACACGCTGCGCGGCGCGGCGGCCACCCCGGCCGCCCAGGTCTACCCCGGCGACGGCACCTGCTCGGCCGGCGACCAGTGGTGCGCCGACGCGATCGTCCAGTCGCCGCTGGGCGGGATCAAGCACGCCACGATCGCCTGGCAGAACCGGCCCACCTACCAGCAGGTGGTCTCGTTCCCCGCGAAGCGCGGCGACGACGTGACCAACCTCGCCGCCGGGAAGGCGGTGACCGCGTCGAGCACCCAGTTCCTCTACCCCGCGGGCAAGGCGGTCGACGGGGACCTCGGCACCCGGTGGGCCAGTTCCCGCAACGACGACCAGACGCTCACCGTCGACCTGGGCTCCGCCCGGGCCGTGGGCCGGGTGGTGCTGGACTGGGAGGCGGCGTACGCCCGGTCGTACCGGATCGAGGTGTCCGCCGACGGGACGACCTGGCGCACGGCCTGGTCGACCACGGCCGGCGACGGCGGCACCGACGTGGCGGCGTTCCCGGCCGGGAACGCCCGGTACGTGCGGATGCGCGGCCTGACCCGGGGCACCGAGTACGGCTTCTCGCTGTGGGAGATGTCGGTGTACGCCCGCTGACCCCCCGCGTGGCGGGCGGCCCCGTATATCCCGGGCCGCCCCCCCCCGCACGCGGGGGTGGTCAGGTCCGCCGAGACCCTTATAAACAAGGCCGCCCCCCGGGGCGGCGCCGGGCCCG
>NZ_JBEOWQ010000029.1:0-71174 GCF_040296145.1 Micromonospora sp. NPDC002296 | reverse complement strand
CGGGACGTGGGCCGGCCAACCAGCCGTGCCGCTGGCGTACGCCGCACTGCGCTGACCGCGGCGGCGTCGGGTACTCCCCCGGCCGGCGCGCGGCCCCGACGGCTCAGTGTGCCGCCACGACCACCCCGTCCGGCTCCAGCTCGGCGAGCCGGGCCGGGCGCACCACCAGCAGCAGCACCACCGTCGCCGCCACCATGCCGCCGGCGACGACCACGGCCATCGCCACCGCGCCGGTGCCCAGCGCGCCCACCAGGGGCGCGGCCAGCGCGCCGACGCCGAACTGCACCGCGCCGAGCAGCGCCGAGGCGGTGCCGGCCGCCTCGCCGTGCCGGGACAGGGCCAGGGCCGGCGCGTTCGGCATCGCCAGGCCCGCCGCCGCCAGCACCACCCACAGCGACGCCAGCAGGCTCGGCAGCCCGCCGAACCCGGTCGCGGCGAAGGCGAGCATCGCCAGCCCGGCCACGGTCCCCACGGCCAGGGCGACCACGAGAATCCGCTGCGGCGAGTAGCGGCGCAGCAGTCGTACGTTGCCCTGGGTCGCCGCGATCAGGCCGACCGCGCCCGCGCCGAAGGCCAGCCCGAACTGTTGCTCGTTCAGCCCGTACTGCTCCTGCAGGACGAACGACGACCCGGCCACGTACGCGAACAGGGCCGCCATGGCCAGCCCGGCGACCAGGACCAGGCCGACGAACGTGCGGTCCCGCAGCAGCGAGCCGTACACCCGAGCCGTCGCGCCCACCCCGCCGCGCCGGCGCCGTTCCGCCGGCAGCGTCTCGCGCAGGCCGAGCGCGGCGACCACGACGAGCAGCACACCGAAGGCGGCCAGGGCGACGAACACGCCGCGCCAGTCCGTCCAGCGCAGCAGCCCGCTGCCGAGGGTCGGCGCGAGGATCGGCGCCGCGCCCATGACCAGCAGCAGCCGGGACAGCAGCCGGGCGAACTCCGTGCCGTCGAACAGGTCGCGGACCACGGCCATCGCGACCACCGACGCGGCGGCGACACCGAGCCCCTGCACCACCCGCAACGCGCCGAGGACCGCGATGTTCGGCGCGACGACGCAGAGCAACGAGGCCACGACGTGCAGCGCGATGCCGGCGATCAGGGGCTTGCGCCGCCCGACGGCGTCGGACAGCGGGCCGATCACCAGTTGGCCGAGGGCGAGGCCGGCCAGCGTGCCGGTGAGGGTCATCTGCACCGCCGCCGACGTGGTGCCGAAGTCGGTGACGAGCGCGGGCAGTGCGGGCAGGTACATGTCGATGGTCAGCGGGCCCACCGCGATCAGCGAGCCGAGGACGAGGACGAGTCGCAGGCGCTGCCGCCGGCTCATCAGGTCGCCCGGCATCCGGGGTGCCGCCGGTGCCCGGGAGACGTCGAGACCGGCGGCGGTCACCGGGACGGCTCCGACCGGTGGGCGCAACGCCGGGCGGAGATCGGTTCAGAAGTCACACCTGGCTGCAAACCCGGATCCGCCGAGCTGATTCCCCCCGCCGCCCCGGAGGTGACAGGGGTCACCGCCGGTGACGATCGGCGCCGGTTCCGGGAACCGTACGTGACCGGGCGCCGCCGGAGGGTCGTACCCGGCGGCGCCCGGCGCTGGTGGGGTCAGTTCCGGTTGATGGTGAAGGTGGACGTGGTGTTCCTGACGTCCTGGGCGTTGTTGCTCATCCGCAGGTTGTTGAAGGTGACCGAGCCGACGGCCGGGCCCTGGCCCGCCTCCGGCATCTCGTTCGCCCAGATCCCGAAGCCGGACTTGGCGTCGAACGCGTCACCGCTCTTGCGGGCTCCGCTGATCGAGATGTTGGTGAAGATCGTGTCCTTGACCGGGAACTGCGGCTGACCGCCGACGTAGTTGGTCTGGAACATGATGCCGCTGTAGGTCGGGTCGACGATGTCGACGTCGCTGACCCGGATGCCCTGGAACACCTTCGAGGCGGAGAAGACCCAGATCGCCGGGAAGGTCTGCCCGCCCCAGAAGTGCCCACCGGCCCGCACGATCGAGATGTTCTCGAACCTGGTGGGCGGGTCGGCCCCGAATCCGTTCATCGGGTATCCGAAGTCGAGCGAGCTGATCGTGATGCCCGAGTAGACCAGGGTGTCCGCGATGTAGATGTTGCGGAACGTGTTGGCGTAGCCGCCGTAGACGGCAACCCCGGCGGCCCGCCAGGTCAGGGTGGAGGTCAGGTTCTCGTAGATGTTGTCCCGCATGTCGGCGCCGCCCGCGTCGATCGCCGAGAAGAGCGCGAAGCTGTCGTCGCCGGTCGCCCGGGCGTCGTTGTTGCTGACCAGGTTGTTGGTGCTCCCGTTGGTCATGTTGATGCCGTCGGCGAACATGTTCCGGATCCGGGAGTTCTTGATGGTCATGTAGTCGGTGTTCGCGCCCCAGTAGAGGCACACCATGTGCTCGTTCCAGATGTTGTCGATCACGATGTTCGACACGTTGGAGAAGTCGAACACCTTGCCCGGGCCGTCGATCCGCGAGGTGTAGTTGCCGAAGTAGGCGAAGTTCGCGAAGGACGAGCCGGCCGCCGAGTTCTCGGCGCGGAAGCCGATGTCGGTGTTGTCCTGGCCCGACGGGGCGTTGAAGCGGGTGTACCAGGGGCCGGCACCGGTCACCTTGACCGCCTTGCCGTACACCTGGAACTTCGACGCGGTCGAGTAGTTGCCGGCGGGCAGGTAGACCCCGACCAGGTTGCCGGTGGTGTCCATCCGCACCCGGTCCAGGGCGTTCTGCACGTCGGAGTGGGTGAAGCCGGCCGGCGTCGTGTACTTCGCCGGGTCCGGGTTGGCGATCGGCGCGACCTGCTCGGTGTTGACGAAGTCGATCGCGTACGTGGTGGTGTTCGCCGGGTCCTTCTGGAGCCGGATCCTGCTGCCGGCCGGCACCGTCGAGTTGAGCATGACGTTGGCCTCGTCGTAGATGTGCCGCGGTCCGCCCGCGCCCGGGGAGTTGCCCGGGCCGGCCTCGGCCCCGTAGAGCCAGGCGTACCGGGAGGTCAGGTCGATGGCCTTGTGGAAGGTGCCGTTGACGTAGACGTTCAGCGTGGAGTTGATCCCGCCGCCGCCCGGGGCGTCCGGGATGGAGAAGCGGGTGACCAGGGTGTTGGTGCTGCCCCTGGTGGTCCACTCGACGTAGCTGCCGGTGGTGTTGAGGGTGACCGCCCGCCGCCCGGACGCCTCGCCGGCCGGGTCGCCGATGTCCCGGTTCGGCCCGACCACGGCCGCGCCGCCGCCGACCACGCCGTCCTCGGCCTCGTACATGTCGTACGGCATGTTGGCGCCCCGCCCGACGAACAGTGGCCGGTCGCTGGTGTTGTTCTGCTGCTTGACCGGCAGTTCGTTGGCGTCGACGGCGAGCACCACCCGCACGGTGTACCTGCCGCTCGCGGCGGTCCAGGTGCCCAGGTTGACCGGGCCGACGGTCGCCCCGGCGTTGATCACGCCGGAGTACGAGCCGGTCAGGGTGCGGACCACGGCTCCGGCGCCGTTGAGCACGGTCAGCGTGATGCCGTGCGCCCCGCCCGCCGAGGCGACGGTGCCCGCGTTGCGCAGGGCGACGGAGAAGGCGACGGCGTTGCCCGCGGACGGGTTGCCGGGCGTCCAGTCGACCGACTGGGCGACCAGGTCCGAGCTGGCGACCGGGCTGACCACCAGCGGGGACGGGCTGGTGTAGCTGTTGTTCGTCTCGTCCTGCTCGATGACGGCGTCGGCCTCGTCGACCTTGGCGCTCAGCGGGTAGCTGCCCGCCGCGCGGGCCCCGATGTTCGCCGTGACGGTGGTCGAGGCGCCGGCCGCGAGGGTGCCGACGGAGGCGGTGCCGACCCGTACGCCGCCCAGGTAGAGGTTGACGTTGGTCGCGGCGGAGGCCAGCGTCCCGGCGTTGCGGACGGTGGCGGACACGGTGACGGCGTCGGTCTCGGTGGGGTTGGCCGGGCTGGCCGACAGGCCGGTGACGGTCAGGTCCGGGTTGGCGGCCGGCGTGCCGATGACCTGGAACTCGGCCACCTGCCCGCCCGGGGCCCCGGAGTTGGCGGTGAAGTTCAGCCGCACGTCGGCGGCGGTGGCGGAGACCGGGATGGTCACCGTGTTGCCCGACGCCGGGTTGAACGGGTAGCCGGCCGGGCCGACCAGGCTGGTGAACGCCGAGGCGCTCTGCTCCCGGCCGAGCACCTGCACCGTCTGGGTGCGGGGGCCCCACGCGGAGTCCGGATTCAGCCTCAGCACCACCGAGCTGACGGCGGCGTTCGCCCCGAGCTGCACGGTCAGGGTGCCCGGCTGGCCGTTGCTCTCCCAGTACGTCGCCGCGTTGTTGTCGTTGGCGTTGGTCGCGACGAACGTGTGCACGTACGACGAGGCGGTGATCGGCTTGCCGACGGCGAGGTTGGTGCCGCCGGTGCCGCTGCCGGTGCGGGTCACCGTGTTGCTGTTCGCCGACTGGTTGCCGGCGGCGTCGCGCGCCCGCACGTGGTACGAGACGGTGGCGCCGGCGGGCTGGTTGTCGGTGTAGGTCAGCGCGTTGCCGGCGACGCTGCCGCGCAACGCGTTGTTGGCGTAGACGTCGTAGCCGGTCACCCCCACGTTGTCGGTGGAGGCGGCCCAGGTCAGTCTGATCTGCCCGCCGGCCGGCTGGGTGTAGGCCAGGTTGGCGGGCGCGCTCGGCGCCTGGGTGTCCCCGGCCGCCGGCCCGTACAGCTCGAACTCGGAGACCTGGCCGGCGGGCCAGCCGGTGTTGGCGGTGAGGTTGAGCCGGACGTACCGGCTGCTGGCGGCGGCGAACGTGATGGTCACCGTGTTGCCGGTGGCCGGGTCGAAGGTGTACCCGGCGGACGCCTTCAGGGCGGTGAAGGACGAGCCGTTCGTACTGCCCTGCACGGACAGCGTCTGGGTGCGGGTCTGCCAGGCGGCGGCCGGCGGCAGCCTCAGCACCAGCCGGTCCACCGTGACGGTGGCGCCGAGGTCGGCCTGGAGCCACTGCGGGAAGGCGTTGTTGGCGCTCTCCCAGTAGGTGTCCGGGTTGCCGTCGTTGGCGTTGCCCGGGCCGTAGTTCTGGCTGACGCTGCTGGCGGTCATGGTGGCGGAGATCCCGGCGAGGGCCGCCGCGGTCGCGGGCGCCGGTGCGGTGCCACCACGGGACCCGGCCGGGGCGGCCGACGCGGCGGGCGGGGCGGGGACACCGGAGACCAGCAGTCCGGTGGCCAGCAGGCCGGCGGTCAGCCACCGGCTGGGGGTACGTCGTCTCGTGCTGTTTCCGGGCATGGCGGAGCTGCACCTTCTCTCGGGGGTGGTGGTGCCCGCCGCCGGCCGGGGTGTGCCGCGGCGGGGTGGGGCTGCCGGGCCGGCCGGGTCGCGCAGACGCACCGACCGGCCCGGAGACTGGCGCCGTCAGGCGGCGTGGACCTCGAACTCGGAGAGCTGCCCGGCCGGCCAGGCGGTGTTGCCGGTGACGGTCACCCGCACGTACCGCCGGGAGGCGGCGGGGAAGGTGACGGTCACGGTGTTGCCGCTCGCCGGGTTGAACGCGTAGCCGGCGGAGGGCTTGAGTGTGGTGTACGACGAACCGTCGGTCGAACCGAGCACCGCGACCGTCTGGGTACGGGTCTGCCACGCGGTCGCCGGGGGCAGCCTCAGCACCACCCGGGACACCGACCGGGCTGCACCCAGGTCGACGGTCAGCGACTGCGGGAAGGCGTTGTTGGCGCTCTCCCAGTACGTGTTGGCATTGCCGTCGACGGCGTTGCCGCCGCCGTACACGTCGGCGTGGCTGGTCTCGCTGACCGGACGCCCCAGCGCCAGGTTCCCGGCGGGCGGTGGCGTGGTGGGCGGGGTCGTGGTGGGCGGCGGGGTGGTGGGCGGGGGCGTGCCGCCGTACACCTCAAACTCGGATAGCTGGCCCGCCGGCCACCCGGTGTTGCCGGTGAAGGTCAGCCGCAGGAACCGCCGGCTGCCCGCCGGCAGGCCGATCGACACGGCGTTGCCGGCCGCCGGGTCGAACGTGTACCCGGCCGAGGAGACGAGGGGCGAGTACGCCGAGCCGTCCGTCGAGCCGGCCACCGCGAGGGTCTGGGCCCGGGCCTCCCAACCGGCCGGCAGCTTCAGCACGACCCGGTCGGTGTTCACCGCCGCGCCGAGGTCGACCGTGAGCGTCTGCGGGAACGCGCCGTTGGCGCTCTCCCAGTAGCTGGCCGGGTTGCCGTCGACGGCGTTGCCCGCCACGTAGTTCTGCGACGCGCTCGACGCGGTCACCGGCCGGCCCTGGGCCAGGTTCCCGCCGGTGGGCGGCGACGTGGTCGGCGGCGGCGTGGTGGGCGGGGTGGTGGTTGGCGGTGGGGTGGTGGGCGGGGTGGTCGGGGTGCCGGTGGGCGGGGTGGTCGGGCCGTTGCCCCACTGCGGCGTGGGCCACGGCCCGCAGTACGGGGCGGCGGTGTACCAGCCGGAGTTGCCGGCGCCCTGGCTGATCTGGAAGCCGCCGCCCACGCAGTTGTGCATCGGGTTGCTCTGCGCGATCCCGGTGGCCCGCACGTTCGTGAACGACACCTGGCTGGGCGCCTGCACCTGGAGCGCGTACGTCCCGGCGCCGTCGATCCGGACGTTGTTGAGGTTGATCCCGCTGCTCTGCCCCTCGATCCAGTGCAGCGCCGCGTAGGAGCTGTCCAGGATGTCGGTGTCGGTGACGTTGACCGTCGCGCCCTGGATCGCCTCGTTGAGCGCGGAGAACCAGATCGCGCCGACGCCGAAGTTCCAGTTGTAGTCGGAGTTGCCGTTGCGGATCAGGGTGTTGCGGGCGATCGTCCAGGTGCCCTTGACCGCCGTCGCGCCCTGCACCCCGGGGTAGCGGTTCGCGACGTGGATGCCGCCGCCGTTGGTCACCGAGTCGGCGGTCACGTTGTCGGTGATCCTGATGTCCCGGCCGCCGTAGCTGACCAGGTGGTTCGCCAGGACGGTGACGCCGATCGTGTTGCGGGTGAAGGAGTTGTTCACGTTCGGCACGCTCTGCGCCCACATCGCGAGGGCGTCGTCGCCGGTGTTGCGGACGAACGTGTTGGTCACCGTCGAGTTGGTGACCCCCCAGTGGAAGTTCACCCCGTCCGCGGTCTGGTCGAGGATCCGGCTGTTGCGGATGGTGAAGTTGTCCATCGGGCCGTCCATCCAGGCCCCGACCTTGGTGTGCTGCATCCAGACGTTGTCGACCACCGAGTCGGTCATCGCGCCGCCCATGGCGTTGACCTGGTCGTCGTCGACCCGCTCCCGGATGTCCCCGATGATCGCGAAGTCGCGCAGGGTGACGTTGCGGCTGGGGCCGCCGGCCTCGTGCGGCCGGATCTCCCCGGTGTACCCACCGCCGGAAACGTACTTGCCGTAGATGCCGGCCGCGCGCTTGCGGTCGGTGGGGTGCCGGCCGCCGAGCACCGAGTGCCACGGACCCGCGCCGCGCAGGGTCACCCCGTCGACGACGACGTGGTCCCAGAGGGTGAAGGTGCCGGCGGGAATCCAGACCGCCCTGCCCTGGGCCCTGCCGGCGTCGACCGCCGCCTGGAACTTCGCCGTCGAGTCGGTGGCCCCGCTCGCGTCCGCGCCGAAGTCGGTCACCACGTCGAGGACGCCGGCGGGCTTGGCGATCGGTGCGCCGACCAGCTCGAAGTCGGCCAGGTCGATGGTGAAGGTCGGCGACGAGGCGGTCGAGGAGACCTGCAGTCGGATCTTCGTGCCCGCGGGGTACGTGGTCCCGAACATCGCCCGGGACTCGTCGTAGAAGTGGTGCGGGTTGGTGTCGCCCGGGTTGTTGTTGAACGGGTACCCGCCGTAGTACCAGCCGTACCGGGAGGTCACCGGGACCGCCTTGACCAGGGAGCCGTTGGCCCGCAGGTCGATGCTGGCGTCCCGGCCGGTGCCGGCGGCGTTGTCGGGCAGGCTGTAGCGGAAGGTCACCGCGTTGGCCGGGGCGGTGAGGGTGAACTCGACGTACTCGCCGACCGCGTCGAGGGTGACCGCCTCCCGGCCGGACGCCTCGGACGGCAGTTGGCCGTAGTAGCGGGTCGGGCCGATCCTCGTGCCGGTGTGCGCCACCTTCTCCGCCTCGTGCTCGACGAACGGGACGGTGGCGCCACGGCCGACGATGTCGAACGGGGACAGCCCGGCGGCGCGGGCCGGGGTCGCGGTGGACAACGAGACGACCGAGACGGCGGTCGCCACGAGCGCGGCGCCGGCGAACGCGGCCAGCACGGCGCGGACGGGTCTTCCGGTGGGTGCAACGGTGGTGCCGGTGGTGTGGTGGGCCATGCGGGTGGCTCTCCGTTTCGTCAGCAGGCCAGGTCCCCCGTGCAAGGGCGGTTCGCTGCGGTTGGTCCTCCTTCCGGTCGGGCGGGCGGCGTGTCGGCGGTGCGCAGCCAGACGGCGGTGTCGGGCGGGAGGAGGTCGCCCTCCAGCGGCCCGCTGGCCAGCAGCCGCGTCTCGTGCGCGGGCAGCGGCACCGGGGCCACGCCCAGGTTCACCAGGCAGACGAAGCCGGTCCCCCGGGCGAAGGCGAGCACCCCGTCGGGCGAGCCGAGCCAGCGCATCTGCCCGTCACCGAGGTTCGGTTCGGCCCGCCGGACACCGATCGCCGCCCGGTACAGCTCCAGCATCGAGTGCGGGTCGCCGGTCTGCGCCCGGACCGTGCGGTCCTTCCACTCGGCGGGCTGGGGCAGCCACGGCACCCCGGCCGCGCCGTCGGGGCTGAACGCGAACGGCGGCGCGTCGCCGGCCCAGGGCAGCGGCACCCGGCAGCCGTCCCGGCCGTGCCCCGAACGCGCCCACATCGGATCCTGGCGCAGCTCGACCGGGATGTCCTCGACCTCCCACAGGCCCAGCTCCTCGCCCTGGTAGACGTAGACCGCGCCGGGCAGGGCCAGGCTGAGCAGCGCCGCCGCGCGGGCGCGGACGGTGCCCAGCTCCAGGTCGGTGGGGACGCCCTCGCGCTTGTTGGCGAAGCTGAACGTGGTGTCGTCCCGGCCGTACCGGGTCACGTGCCGGGTCACGTCGTGGTTGGAGAGCACCCAGGTGGCGGGGGCGCCGACCGGGGCGTGCGCGGCGAGCGTGTCGTCGACGCACCGGCGCAGCGCCGCCGCGTCCCAGGCGCAGCCGAGGAAGTCGAAGTTGAACGCCGAGTGCAGCTCGTCGGGTCGCAGGTAGTTGGCGAACCGCTCCCGGTCCGGCAGCCACACCTCGCCGATCAGCGCCCGGTCGCCCGGGTACCCGTCGGCGATCCGCCGCCAGCCGCGGTAGATGTCGTGCACCGCGTCGAGGTCGACGAAGGGGCTCGGGGCGCCGTCGGTCACCTCGGGCAGCGCCGGGTCCTTGACCAGCAGGGCGGCCGAGTCGATCCGGATGCCGTCCACCCCCCGGTCGAACCAGAACCGCAGGATGTCCTCGAACTCGGCGCGCACGCGCGGGTGGTCCCAGTTGAGGTCGGGCTGCTCGGGGGCGAACAGGTGCAGGTACCAGTCACCGGGGGTGCCGTCCGGGTTGGTGGTGCGGGTCCAGGTGTCCCCGCCGAACTGGGACACCCAGTCGGTGGGCCGCTGGTCGCCGCCGGGGCCCCGGCCGGGGCGGAACCAGAACAACTCCCGCTCGGGGGCGTCCGGGCCGCCGGCCAGCGCCGCCTGGAACCAGGGGTGCGCGTCGGAGCAGTGGTTGGGCACCACGTCGACGATGATCCGGATGCCCCGCTCGTGCGCCTCGGCGATCAGCGCCTCGGCCTCGGCGAGGCTGCCGAACGTCGGGTCGATGTCCCGGTAGTCGGCGACGTCGTAGCCGGCGTCGGCCATCGGCGACGGGTACCAGGGGCTGAACCAGATGGCGTCGATGCCGAGCGCGGACAGGTGATCCAGCCGGGACCGGATGCCGGCGATGTCGCCGATGCCGTCGCCGTTGCCGTCGGCGAAGCTACGCGGATACACCTGGTAGATCACCGCTCCACGCCACCACGGACAGTTGTCTGCTGTGGGCACGGGCACCTGCTTTCTGCGTCGGTACGTCGGCGGATCCGCCGGACCTGGATGTGTGTCGGGCGAACGGTCGTTGGTCGCCGCGGGAGGTAGCGCTGGTGGTGGGGCGGCGCGCCGGACCTTCATCGAGCCCGTCCGAAGGCTGCGATGCTGGGCGTCCGCGCCTCGGGCTATCCCTTGAGGCTGCCTGTGGTCAGGCCGGACATGATGTTCCGCTGGAAGATCAGAAAGACGACGACGGTCGGGATCGCGGCGATGACCGACGCGGCGATCACGACGTTCATGGGCGTGCCGCCCGAGAAGGCGTAGATGCCGACGCTGACCGTCCGGGTCTCGGGCGACGGCATGACCAGCTTCGGCCAGAGGAAGTCCTTCCAGACCGCCGTCACGGCGAAGATCGAGACCACGCCGAGGATGGGGCGCGACATCGGCAGGATGATCGACCACAGCGTGCGCAGCGGCGTCGCCCCGTCCACGAGGGCCGCCGCCATCAGCTCCTCCGGGATCGAGTCGAAGAACCGTTTCAGCAGGAAGATGTTGAACGCGTTCGCGACGGCGGGCAGCCAGATCGCGAACGGCGAGTCGAGCAGGTTGATGTGCAGGATCGGCAGATCGATCACGGTCACGTACTGCGGAACGATGAGGACCATCGCCGGAATCATCAGCGTCGCCAACATCAGGCCGAGGATCACGTTGCCGAACGCCGGTCGAAGCTTGGACAGGGCGTACGCCGCGGCGGTGTCGAGGACGAGTTGGAACAGCAGCGCGCCGGCCGCGTAGTAGAACGTGTTGAACAGCAGCTTGGCGAGGTCGAGGTTGTTCCACGCGTCGGCGTAGTTCTGGAGTTGGGGATTTTTCGGGAACAGCGACGGCGGGGTCTGCGCGATCTCCTGGCCGGACTTGAGCGCGCCGGTGACCATCCAGTAGAGCGGCCCGAGGAAGACGAGCGTGAAGCCCACGACGACGACGGTGAGCAGCGTCCAGTAGATGATCCTGCCGCGTCCCCGCCTGAGCTGGGCATGGGAGACGAGGGTCCGGGTCCCTGAGTCCTGTGCCATTTCCGCACCCCGTCCTAGTCCTGTTTCGTGCTCAGCCGCACGTAGACGGCGGAGAAGCCGGCCAGCACCACGAGCATGATCACGCCGAGCGCCGCGGCGCCGTTGAGGTCGTTCTGGAAGAACCCGTGCTGGTAGATGAGGTACGCCACCGAGGTGGCGGAGTCCTCCGCGCCCGTACCGTTCGCGAGGATCAGCGGCTCGATGAAGAACTGCATCGTGGCGACGATCTGCATCATCGCCAGGAGCCCGAGGATCAGCCGGGTCTGCGGGATCGTGACGTTGCGGATCCGCCGCCAGATCCCGGCGCCGTCGAGCTCGGCCGCCTCGTAGAGTTCGCCGGGGATGTTCTGCAGTGCCGCCAGGTAGATCAGTACCGCGCCGCCCATGTTCATCCAGGTCGACGCGAGCACCATCGCCGGCATCGTCATCTCCGAGGACTGCATCCACTGCGAGGTGGGCAGGTGCAGCGCCTTGAGGATCGAGTTGAACAGGCCCGCGTCGCCGGGGTCGTACGCGTAGAACTTGAACAGGAAGAGCGCCGAGGCCGGCGGCAGCATCACCGGCAGGTAGACCAGGATCCGCAGGTATCCCCTGGCGTGGCGGAACTCGTTGAGCAGGATCGCCACGAAGAACGGCACCGCGTATCCGAGCACGAGCGCGAGAAGCGTGAAGTAGAACGTGTTCTTCCAGGCCGTCCAGAAGCTGGGGTCGGCGATGATGCGGTCGTAGTTGTCCCAGCCGACCCAGGTCGTGGTGCCGCGCCGGGTGCGCTGGAAGCTCATGACGACGCCACGGATCATCGGGTACCAGGAGAAGAACGCGAAGCAGGCCACGGCGCCGAGCAGGAACGCGTGCCCGGTGAGGCTGTCCCGTACCTTGCGGCGGAGGCTCGCCCGCCGCGGCCCTGCCGGGTCCGACGAGGCGGGGCGTCCCGGTTCCCTCCTGGTCCCCGGGACGGTGGTGATCGCCAAGGCAACTCCTGCGTGATTCGGTGACCGGACGGTGCGGCGCGGAGGGTGTGGGGGCCGGGGGCCGGCCCCCACACCGTCGGATCAGCCCTCGGCGGCGAGGAGCTTGTTGACCTTGTCCTCGGCCGTGGAGAGAAGTGCGTCGATGTTCGCGTTCGGGTTGGTCAGCACACCGGACATCGCGGCGTCGAGCACCGCGTAGATCGCCTGCGCGTTGCGTGGCTCACCCTTGATCGGCACCGGGTTCGCCTCGAAGATCGCGAAGTTCGCGGTGTCGAGGTTCGCGTTCGCCTTACGCAGTTCGAGCTCCTGCTTCTGCGCGTCGCTGCCGCCCGCGAAGAGCAGCGGCTGAGGCAGGCCAACCGGGTAGTTCTGCGGCTTGGCCCGGACGTAGTCGAACTGACCCTTGCCCGGCGTCAGCTTCTGGTACGCGATCCACTTCAGACCGGCCCTGACCTGCTCGGGGGATTGGCCCTTCTTGAAGAAGTAGCCCTCGCCACCACCGAGCGTCCCCTTCGCCTTACCGTCCTGGCCGGGCAGCGGGGCCATCGCCCAGTCCTGGAACTTGCCCTGGAACTGGCTGACGATCGCCTGGGTGGCGTCCGGCGCGCCGATGAACATGCCGACCTTGCCCGCGCCGGCGTTGGTCAGCAGGTCGCCCCACTGCAACAGTTGGCGGGCGCCCATGCTGTTGTCGCCGTACCGCATGTCCTTGAGATTCCGCAGGACCTGCTTGCCCATGGCGTTGTTGAAGTCGGCCTTCTTGCCGTCCGGGGTCAGCACCTGCCCGCCCTGCGAGTAGAGCAGGGAGGTGAAGTGCCAGCCTCCGGTGTTGCCGGCGCTGTACTCCGCGTAGCCGGCGATGCCGTTGCCCAGCGCGGAGATCTTCTTGGCGGCGGCCCGGACCTCGCCCCACGTCTTGGGCGGGTTGTTCGCGTCGAGCCCCGCCTGCTGGAACAGGGCCTTGTTGTAGACCAGGCCCATCGAGTAGTTCTTCACCGGGACGGCGTAGAGCTTGCCGCCGTCGCTGAAGACCTCCTTGAGTGCGGGGTCGACGCTGTCCCAGGTCGGGACCGTGTCCTTGTTGGCGAACTCGGTGATGTCCATCGCCTGACCGGAGTCGAGCACCTGCTGGAGATCGGTCATGTACCCGTAGAACACGTCGGTCACGGTGCCGCCGGCGAGGCGGGCGGTGAAGTCCGGCGGGTTGTTGCACTGCTCGCCGACGCTGACGCTCTTGACGACGATGTCGGGGTTCTGCCGCTGGAACTCGGCGACGTCGTCGTTCCAGTTCTTCAACAGCTCTTTCTGGGAGCCGACCGGCTGGCAGTCGACGGTGATGGTCACCTTGCCGCTCGCTTCGTTCGCCGCGTCGTCGCTCTTCGTGGAGCAGGCCGCGAGGCTGAGCCCCAGGCCGGCCACGAGCGCCAACGCCGCCGCCTTCCGGTACTGCGGTACGGACATCTGTCCATCCCTTCGGGAACGGGTGTCTCCATGAGCTCGCTGAGCTGCGGTGACCGGCACCGCGGCCCTGCTGCTGATCTGTATCGGCCATGCGACCTGCCCTGTGGCCGTGTCGGCCGGGGCCAGGCTGTGAGTGGAGTCACTGTAGCGAGACGGACTCATTTCGGCAAGGTTTCGATCAGCGCATGAAAGTACGCGACTTTTGCGCGGCAGATATGGACCAGCCTCCGACGCCAACCCGAGTTGCGGGCTTTCGCGCCTTTTACGCTGATGGCTGGCTGGACCGCGCCGGACGGCCGAGCGGGCCGGCGCCGTTCGTGGCCGGCAACGACGAAACGGCCGCCGACCACGAGAGGTGGTCGACGGCCGGAGCGTCGTTCAGCAGCGCGGGAGGCGGTCGACGGCCGGAGGGCCGATCAGTGCCCGGCGCGACAGGTCAGCGGCGGAAACGGTGGCCGGCGGGCGGCCTGTGGCGGGGCGGCGGAGCCCGGGTCAGCGGCCGGGGGCGGGCGCGGTGGAACCGCGTACCACAAGTTCGGGCTCGAACAGCAGCTCGTCGCGCAGGACGCCGGCGCCGTCGATCTGGGTGACCAGCAGGTTCACGGCGGCCTGGCCCATCGTCTCGATCGGCTGCCGCACGGTGGTCAGCGGCGGGTCGGTGCAGGTCATGAACGCCGAGTCGTCGAAGCCGACCACCGACACGTCGCCGGGCACAGACAGCCCGAGCCGGCGCACCGCGCGGATCGTGCCCAGCGCCAGGACGTCGCTGGCGCAGATGACGCCGGTGACGCCCCGGTCGACCAGCTTCGCGGCGGCGACCCGGGCCCCCTCCATCGAGAAGCTCGACCGCTCCACGAGCTCGCCCGGCTCCCGCCAGCCGGCGATCCGGGCCAACGCGGTTAGCTTGCGCCGCGACGGAACGTGGTCCTCCGGGCCCAGCACGAGGCCGATCCGCTCGTGGCCGAGCGACCGCAGGTGCCCGTACGCCTGCTCCACCGCGACCGCGTCGTCCGTGGAGACACGGGGGAAGTCCAGCGCGTCGACGCCCGCGTTCACCAGCACGACCGGCAGCCCCCGGTCGGTCAGCCGGCGGTAGTGGTCGTGCGAGGCGCCGGCGAGCGCGTACGACCCGCCGGCGAAGATGATGCCGGACACCTGGTGGTCGAGCAGCATCTCGACGTAGTCCGACTCGGGCACGCCGCCGATGGTCCGGGCGCACAGCGCCGGGGTGTAGCCGCGCTGGGCCAGCGTCCCGGTGACCACCTCGGCGAGCGCCGGGAAGATCGGGTTCTGCAACTCGGGCAGCACGAGCCCGACCAGTCGGGCCCGCTCCCCCCGCAGCTTGGTGGGCCGTTCGTAGCCGAGCACGTCCAGCGCGGTGAGCACGGCGGTGCGGGTGGACTCGGAGACGCCACCGCGGCCGTTGAGCACCCGGCTGACCGTCGCCTCGCTGACGCCCGCCTTCCGGGCCACCTCGGTCAGTCGCTTCGTCACACCGCAATACTACGTCACGCTGATGCAAAAACTAAGCAGCGCGGTGACGCAAAAAGTCATCCACCTGACGAGAATCGACCGACATGCATCCGTCGTCGGCTACCTCGGACGCCCCGGCGGTCGTCACTCGAGTTGCAGGGCCAGTGCGCCGTCACGCAGGACGCGCCCCGGGCCCCGCCGCCTCGGACCCTCCGGCGTGTAGGAATTTTCCAAGATCAAGATAATTTCATGTAAACATTCTTCACGTAGGCATCGATGCTCGTTACGATCTCGCCAGGAACGTCTTCTGGATCGCGCCAGGCGGACGCACACCCCGAACCGCAGGTGACGGCGGCGATGGGTGCGCGGGGACGCCGGTCGGGGCCGAGTACATCGTCGGCCGTGACGCGTTGTCCAGCCCGCCACCCCACCCCACTCCGTAGTCGAGAGGCGTCAATGTCCAGTTTTGGTAACTCCGCCGTGCGACGCCGCACCCTTCTCGCCACCGCTGCGGGCGTACTGGCCGCACCCCTGCTCGCCGGCCGCGCGCAGGCCGCCCTTCCCCGCGTCTACATCGACCCGGGCCACGGCGGCACCGACTCCGGCGCGGTCGGCAACGGCCTGCAGGAGAAGAACCTCACCCTCGCCATCTCGCTCCAGGTGCGCGACATCCTGCTGGCCAACTACAGCGTCGACGTGCGGATGTCCCGCACGAGCGACCTCACCCTCAGCCTCGCCTCCCGCACGGACGACGCCAACGCCTGGGGCGCGAACATCTTCGTGAGCATCCACATCAACTCCGGCGGCGGCACCGGTTTCGAGAGCTACCGCTATCCCACCGGGGGTTCGGGGGCCCTCAGCCTGCACAACGCCCTCCACCCGCGGATCATCGCCGGCATGCGGTCGATCGGATCGGTGACCGACCGGGGGCAGAAGACCGCCAACTTCCACGTTCTTCGCGAGACCACCATGCCGGCGGTCCTGACCGAGAACCTGTTCATCGACTCGGTCGCCGACACGAACCTGCTCAAGCGCGCCGACTTCATCACCGCCGTCGCGCGCGCGCACGCCCAGGGCATCGCCGCCCACCTGGGCCTGGCCACCACGCCGCCGTCGTTCAGCACCATCGTGGACAACGCCACCGCGGGCCGCTTCACCGCGAGCGCCAACTGGTCCTCCTCGGCCTACTCGGCGCAGCGCTACGGCACCGAGTACCGCTTCGCCAACCCGGTGCTCGAAAGTGACGCGGCCTGGTTCAAGGTGAACATCCCGGCGGCCGGCAACCACCGGATCGATGTGTGGTATCCGGCCGACGCCGGCTACAACAGCTCGGCGCCGCACGTCGTGGTCACCGCCGCGGGCAACCAGACGGTGAACGTGGACCAGCGCACCGGCGGCGGGGCGTGGCGTTCGATCGGCACCTTCAACCTTGCCGCCGGCGACCGCAATCTGGTCGGCGTGAGCCGCTGGACCAACGCCGCCGGATACGTGATCGCCGACGCGGTGCGGGTCACCCGGGTCTGAGCTGCTGGTCGGCCTCCCTGACGACCGGACCGGCGGGCACGAGCCCGCTGGTCCGGTCGTTCGGGTTTTCCGGGCAGACCGTCTTTCTCCGAATTCGACCGACGCCAGCGCCGACTCCCGAGCCTCCAACGGAGAGAGCCTGCGGTCGGCTGGAATCGCGGCACCGGGGACCGGATCGGCGGGCAAGATCGTGCTCGATCCCGGAAGGTGTGGCATCCCACCCGGGACGAGGCCACCCGCTCCCTGATCGAGCACGATCTTGTTCCCCGGTCCGGCGCGATCGTGTGCGCTCGTACGGACCCTGTGACCACGCCAGGGCCCGCGCAGGGGCGAGCCTGAGCGCCCGGAACGGGCCGCCCCCGGCGGATCCCACCCCGCTCCCACCCCGCCGAGCCGGCAGCGCCGAGCCGGGCCGGGGTGGGCCGATTTCCGCCCCGGGCCCAGGAAATCCCACCCGGCGACCGTCGATCCATCGTGGTTTCACCAGCGTGCGGGGCGGATGGGCTGGCTCCCACCGGCCTCATGCACGCCAATATGTCGTGACTATTGTTTGTAAGGACATACTGTTGTAACGTCCGTCCTCGCAAGGTTCTCCCCCATCCCCGTCCCACGTCCGGGAGGCACAATGCGCTTCAAACCCGACCGTCGTCTGCTGACGGCGGCCTCGTTCTGCCTGACAGCGGTGGTTGTCGTGGCGTCGACCTCGACGCCGGCCGCCGCCATGGCAGTCCCGACCGTCAAGGCGGAAGTCGAGACGCCCACGCTGTTCGACGACACCGCAGGCGGCAACGCCAATGCCGACGATCCTGCGATCTGGGTGCATCCGACCAACTCGGCCAAGAGCCTGGTGGTGGGGACCGCCAAGGAAGGCGGCCTGCGGGTCTACAACCTGTCCGGTGGGCTGGTGCAGAGCATCGCGGCACCGGCAGCTCCGGGGCCGGACGACGAGCCCGGCCGATTCAACAACGTGGACCTGCTGTACGGGGTCCGGGTCGGTGGCGCCACCGTCGACCTCGCCGTGACGACCGACCGTGGCCGTGACACGCTGCGGGTCTACCGGATCAACCCGGCCGGTGGCAGCACGGCGCTCACCGATGTGACGAGCGCGGCGGCTCCGCTGGTGTTCTCCGCGAACGCGGGAGAGGTCAACGACGGGCGCACGGCCTACGGGCTGGCGACGTGGAAGGACCGCGCGACCGGGCGCAACTACGCGCTGGTGAGCCAACGGCACGAGACCAGCGTGGCGCTTCTGGAGCTCACCGTCACCCCGGCCGGGACCGTCACCTACCACAAGGTTCGCAGCCTCACCCTGCCGCAGAGCTTCGCGCTGCCCAACGGCAGCACCTGGACGCCGTGCGACGACCCTGGCGACCTGCCGCAGGTCGAGGGCATGGTGGTCGACGCCACCAGCGGTGTGCTCTACGCCGGTCAGGAGGACGTCGGTATCTGGAAGGTGTCGGCAACCCTGACCGGGACCCCGGTCCTGATGGACAAGGTGAAGGAGTTCGGCCTCCCGCTCGCCTACGACCCGGTGACCGAGGAGTGCTACCAGGCCGGCCCCGATCCCGGCTACGGTGGCACGCACATCACGGCCGACGTCGAGGGCCTGACCATCTACTACCGGGCCAACGGCAAGGGCTACCTGTTGGCGTCGAGTCAGGGCGACAACAGCTTCGTGGTGTACCAGCGCTCCGGCGCCAACACCTTCCTCGGCTCGTTCCGGGTCGGGCCGCACTCCGACCCCACCCACCCGGACGGCTCGGAAGAGTGCGACGGGGCGATGGTGATGAACGTGCCGCTCGGTGACCAGTTCGACGAGGGTCTGTTCGTCGTCCAGGACGGCTTCGACGGCCCTGAGGTGCTCGACGGCAATGGCGAGCCGCGCACCACGACGAACTTCAAGTTCGTCGAGTGGGACGACATCGCCGATGATCTCGATCTGGCTGTCGACCCGACAGGCTGGACTCCCCGAGGCTGAACACACCGTCGCCCGGTCCCGCGTCGCGGGGCCGGGCGACGGCGCGTGCGTCACGATCAGCGCTCGACGAGTGCGATCTCGAAGGTGTACAGCGTCGCCCGATAGACGTGCGAGCCGTATTCGACGGCACGGCCGTTGTCGTCGTACGTCGTGCGGGTCATCGTCAGCAGTGGTGCGCCACGCCGTTCGTGCAGCAGCTTCGCCTCCGCGAGGGTCGCGGCGCGCGCGCCGATGCGCTGGTTGGCGACCCGCATGTGGATGGCGGCGGCGCGCAGCATCTCGTAGAGGCCACGCTGCTCCAGCCGTTCGACGGTGAGGTCGGTCAGCCCGTCCGGCAGCCAGTTGTGCATGATCGCCAGGGGTTCGCCCTGCGCGCACCGCAGCCGCTGCAGGTGCACCACCTCGGTACCCGGTGGGACTCGCAGGGCGAAGGCAACGTCGTCCTCGGCCGGAACACGAGCCATCTTGAGCACGGTGGTGGTGGGTCGCTTGCTGGCCATCGCCAGGTCGTCGTAGAGACTCGACAGCTCCACCGACCGCTTCACCATGCTGTGCACCACCTGCGTGCCGACCCCACGCTTGCGCACCAGCAGCCCTTTGTCGACGAGGTGCTGGATGGCCTGCCGCAATGTCGGGCGGGACAAACCCATCTGATCGGCCAGCTGGATCTCGTTGTCCAGCCGGTGGCCGGCGGGCAGGGTGCCGGCGTCGATCATCGCCTCAATCTGCTGGGCGACCTGGAAGTACAACGGGACCGGACTCGTCCGGTCGAGCGTGATCGACAGGGAAGTGGTCAATGGTTCCTCACGCTTCGTCGCAGACTCTGGCTTGACACCAACAAGTTAGCAGACATCAGAATGTCCTGACAAAGTCTTGACTTCGGTGTGTGACGGGGACTACGAATCATGGCATGCATCGTGCTGGCGCCTGCCGCCACCGATGTTCGACACGTGGGAGGTATTCGTTCATGCGCATTGGACTGCTCGGCGTCGGACGCATCGGTGCGACACACGCCCGGTTGCTCGCGAGTCACCCCGAGGTGACCGAGCTCGTGCTCGGCGACGTCATGCCCGAGCGCGCTCGTGACGTGGCCGAGCGCCTTGGCGTACGCGCTGCCGGTCCGATCGACGAGGTGTTCGCCACGCCCCTCGACGGGATCGTCGTCGCCACGCCCACGGCCACGCACGCCGACCTGATCGAGCGCGGGGTCGACGCCGGGCTGACCGTGTTCTGCGAGAAGCCGGTCGCGGCCGATCTGGCCCGGACGATCGAGGTCGCCCAGCGGGTGGCGGCGGCCGACGGCCGGGTACAGGTGGGGTTCCAGCGCCGCTTCGACGCGGGTTACCGAGCGGCCAGGGAGGCGCTGCGCAGCGGCGCGGTCGGCACCCTGCACCGCCTGCATCTGCTCACCGCCGATCCGGCGCCTCCGCCGGCCGAGTACATCCCCCTGTCCGGCGGGATCTTCCGCGACTGCCACATCCACGACTTCGACATCGCCCGCTGGCTGACCGGCCAGGAGGTCGTCGAGGTCTACGCCACCGGCGCGAACCGGGGTGCCAGCTTCTTCGCCGAGGCGAACGACGTCGACACCTCCGTGGCCATTCTGACGTTCGCCGACGGCACCCTGGCGACCCTGCAGGGCTCGCGGTACAACGGCGGCGGTTACGACGTACGGGCCGAACTCGCCGGCACCGAGTCGACCTTCGTCGTCGGTCTCGACGACCGGGCGCCGCTGCGCTCGGCCGAACCGGGCGTCAGCTATCCCAGCGGTGAGCCGTGGCCGGACTTCTGGCAGCGCTTCGGCGCGTCCTACATCGCGGAGATGAACGCGTTCCTCGACTATGTGGCCGGGCGGCGTAGCAGCGCGTGCACGGTTGCCGAGGCGCTCGAGGCGCTCTACATCGCCGAGGCCGCCGACCGCTCGCGGCGTGAGCGCCGGCCCGTGCGGGTCGAGGAGATCCGCGCCAGCGGCTCCGCGAACGGGCTCGAGCGCTCGGCGGTGCTGGCATGACGCGGCGACTGGCGGGCGCGCCCATCTCCTGGGGCGTGTGTGAGGTGCCCGGCTGGGGCCACCAGCTGGACGTGGACCGGGTGTTGGCGGAGATGGCGGCCCTCGGGTTGACGGCCAGCGAGTTCGGCCCGGACGGGTTCCTGCCCGCAGACGGCGCGGCCCGCCAGGAGGCGCTGCGACGGCACGGGCTACGGGCCGTCGGTGGATTCCTGCCGGTGGTGCTGCACGGATCGACCCAGGATCCGGTGTCAGAGGTCGCCGCCGCCCTGCGGCAGTTCCGGGCGGCGGACGCCGGTGTCCTCGTCCTCGCCGCGGCGACCGGCCTCGACGGATACGACTCCCGCCCGGAGCTCGACGCCGACGGCTGGCGGACCCTGCTGTCGAACCTTGACCTGCTGGATCGGGTGGCCGCCGACGCCGGCGTGACCGCCACGCTGCACCCGCACGTGGGCACCATGATCGAGAAACCGGAGGAGATCGAGCGGCTGCTCGACGGCTCCGGCATCGGGCTCTGCCTGGACACCGGCCATGTGCTGGCCGGCGGCGGCGATCCGGTGCGGCTGGCCGGCCAGGCCGCGGAGCGGGTGAAACACGTGCACCTCAAGGACGTCGACGCGGGGCAGGCCCAGCGGGTCCGCGCCGGCGCGGTGAGCTACCGCGACGCGGTCGCGCAGGGCCTCTACCGCCCGCTCGGCCAGGGTGACGTGGACGTCGCCGCCATCGTCGCCTCGCTGGAGGAGGCCGCCTACGCCGGCTGGTACGTACTGGAGCAGGACCTCGTCCTGGACCGGGAACCGCCGGCCGGGGCCGGACCGGTCACCGAGGTCGCCGCCTGCCTGGCCTATCTGCGGGGGCTGCCGTCGTGACCGACTTCGACCTCATCACCGTCGGTAGGTGCGGCGTCGACCTCTACCCGCTGCGGTCCGGTGTCCCGCTGGCCGAGGTGGACACCTTCGGTCGGTTCCTCGGCGGGTCGCCGACCAACGTAGCGGTCGCCGCCGCCCGACTGGGACGGCACGCCGCGGTGGTGACGCGCACCGGAGACGACCCGTTCGGCGATTTCGTGCGGGCCGCGCTCAAGGAATACGGGGTAGACGACCGGTTCGTCCGGTCGGTGCCGCTCCTCAAAACGCCGCTCACCTTCTGTGAGATCTTCCCGCCGGACAACTTCCCGCTGTACTTCTACCGCGAACCCAAGGCTCCCGACCTGGAGATCGCCGCGCAGGAGTTGGACCTGGACGCGCTCGGCGCGGCGCGGATCGTCTGGCTCACCGGCACCGGCCTGTGTGCCGAGCCCAGCCGCGCCGCGCTGCACGCGGTGCTCGCCCATCGCCGCGGACCGACCGTGCTGGACCTGGACTATCGGCCGATGTTCTGGTCCTCGGCCGCGGAGGCCACCGGGCACTACCGGGCCGCGCTCGCCAGCGGGGCGGTGAGCGTAGCCGTCGGCAACCGTGAGGAGTGCGCCGTGGCCACCGGTGAAGACGATCCGGAGCGGGCCGCGCAGGCGCTGCTCGACTTCGGTGTCGCCCTGGCCGTGGTGAAGCTCGGACCGGAGGGAGTGCTCGGCCGCACGGCCGACGGCCAGCGGGTACGGGTGCCACCCACTCCGGTCGAGGTGGTCAACGGCCTGGGCGCCGGCGACGCGTTCGGCGGCGCGCTCTGCCACGGCATGCTCGCCGGCTGGCCGCTGCGTCACACCCTGCGGTACGCCAGCACGGCGGGCGCCATCGTCGCCTCCCGGCTGGCCTGCTCCGCTGCCATGCCCACCGCCGACGAGGTGTCGGCCCTGCTCGGGGAGAATCCGGATGTCTGATGCCAGTGCCCAGATCGGTGACCTGGTCCGGCGCCGCGCCAGCCGGCCCGCGGTGGTCGCGGAGTCCGCACAGGCCCGGCGGCGGCTGTCCGGCTGGGGCGACCAGCGACTCATGATCATCGCCGCGGACCACCCGGCTCGCGGCACGATCGGGGTCCGGGACCGGGCCAACGCGATGGCCAGCCGGGCCGACCTGCTCGACCGGCTCTGCGTAGCGCTTGCCCGCCCCGGCGTGCACGGGGTGCTCGCCACCGCCGACATCGTCGAGGACCTCATGCTCCTCGGCGTCCTGCACGACAAGCTCGTCATCGGATCGATGAACCGCGGCGGCATCACCGGCTCGGCGTTCGAGCTGGACGACCGGTTCACCGGCTACGACGCCGAGACGATCGCCGCGATGAACTTCGACGGCGGCAAGATGCTGTGCCGCATCGACCTCGATGACCCCGGCACGGTCAACACCCTGGAGGCGTGCGGCCGTGCGGTGACGGCGCTGGCCGGGCGCGGCCTGATGGCGATGGTCGAGCCGCTGCCGGTGAGCCGGGTCGACGGCCGGACGCAGCTCGACCAGCGCCCCGAGGCGCTCATCCGGGCGATCAGCATCGGCCAGGCGCTCGGCGCGACCTCGGCGTACACCTGGTTGAAGATCCCGGTCGTCGAGGAGATGGACCGGGTCCTCGATGCCACCACGCTGCCCGTGCTGCTGCTCGGCGGTGAGGCGCCGCCCGAACAGGCCTACGCCGGTTGGCAGAAGGCGCTGGAACTGCCCGGCGTGCGCGGACTGGTGGCCGGACGAGCGCTGCTCTACCCGGCCGACGACGATGTGGCGGCCGCCGTCGACGCGGCCACCGCCCTGCTGTGAAGGCGGTGAGCGCGATGCACATCTCCCGGGGTGCCACGACGACGCCGGGGTGGACCGTCCAGGTGACCCCGGAAGTGGCCGGTTGGACCTACTGCGGGCTGCGGGTGCTGGACCTGGAGCCCGGTCAGACGCGCGTCTTCACCACCGGTGACGACGAGATGCTGGTGCTGCCGCTGACCGGTTCGGCACTGGTCGACTGCGACGGGACGCGGTTCGAGCTCGTCGGCCGAACCAGCGTCTTCGACCGGGTCAGCGACTTCTGCTACCTGCCGATCGGGGCACGGGTGGAGGTGTCCAGCACGACCGGTGGGCGGTTCGCGCTGCCGTCGGCGCGGGCCGGACGCCGGCTGCCCCCGCGTTACGGCCCGGCCGAGCAGGTGCCGGTGGAGGTGCGGGGGGCAGGGACGGCGAGCCGCCAGGTGAACAACTTCTGCGCCCCGGACGCTTTCGACTGCGACAGGCTCGTCGCCGTCGAACTGCTCACCCCGGGCGGGAACTGGTCGTCGTACCCGCCGCACAAACACGACACCGAGGCTCCCGGCGAGGCGGTCCTCGAAGAGATCTACTACTTCGAGACGCGCGGCCTTGCCTACCAGCGGGTGTACGGCACCACCAACGTGCTGGCCGAGGTCGGTGCCGGCGACGTCGTCCTGGTGCCGAACGGCTACCACGGGCCGTCGATGGCCGCCCCCGGCTACGACCTCTACTACCTGAACGTCCTGGCCGGCCCGGCCACCGAGCGGTCGATGGCCTGCGCCGACGACCCCACCCACGGGTGGATCCGTAGCTCCTGGTCCGGCCAGCCGGTCGACCCACGCGTACCGATGACGACCTATCTGGGGAGGACCGGCGCATGAAACTCACCGTGGCGCAGGCGACCATCCGCTTCCTCGCCAACCAGTACAGCGAGCGGGACGGGCGACGACACAGGCTGATCGCCGGCTGTTTCGGAATCTTCGGCCACGGCAACGTCGCCGGGCTCGGCCAGGCGCTGCGGCAGGCCGAGCTGGACGGCGACCCGGGGATGACCTACTACCAGTGCCGCAACGAGCAGGCGATGGTCCACACCGCGGTCGCCTACGCACGGATGACCGCCCGGATGTCGACGTTCGCCTGCACCACCTCGATCGGGCCGGGCGCCACCAACCTCGTCACGGGCGCCGCCCTGGCCACCGTCAACCGGCTGCCGGTCCTGCTGCTGCCCGGGGACATCTTCGCCACCCGGGTGGCGAATCCGGTCCTTCAGGAGTTGGAGGATTCCCGCTCCTACGACGTGTCGGTCAACGACACGCTGCGGCCGGTGTCGCGGTTCTGGGACCGCATCAACCGCCCCGAACAGTTGCCGGCGGCGCTGCTGGCCGCGATGCGGGTGCTCACCGACCCGGCCGAAACCGGAGCGGTCACGCTGGCCATGCCGCAGGACGTGCAGGCCGAGGCGTACGACTGGCCGGACGAGCTGTTCACCGAGCGGACCTGGTACGTGCCGCGCCCGGTACCCGAGCCGGCCGCGCTGGCCCGAGCGGCGCAGGCCCTGCGCGGGGCACGCCGCCCACTCATCGTCGCCGGCGGCGGCGTGACCCACAGCGACGCCAATGACGAGCTCGCCTCCTTCGCCCGACGCACCGGCATCCCCGTGGCCGAGACCCAGGCCGGCCGCGGCGCGCTCCCCCACGACCATCCGTGCGCGGTCGGCCCGATCGGCGTGACCGGATCCACGGCCGCCAACGCCCTCGCCGCCGAGGCCGACGTGGTGCTGGGCATCGGCACCCGCTACGCGGACTTCACCACCGCCTCGCGGTCGTTGTTCGCCGAGCCGTCGGTGCGGTTCGTCAACCTGAACGTGGCTGCCTTCGACGCGGCGAAGCTCGGCGCGGTCAGCCTGGTCGCGGACGCGCGGGAAGGGCTGCGGGCACTCGACGCGGCGCTGCCGCGCTGGCAGGTGAGCGAGGAGCGCAGGAAGCGCGCCGTGACCCTGACCCGCCGGTGGGACGACGCCGTCGACGAGGCCCGCCGCCCCGGGCCCGGCCCCCTCACCCAGAGCCAGCTCATCGGCGCGGTGAACGACGCCGCCCACCCGGCCGACGTGGTCGTCTGCGCGGCCGGTTCCATGCCCGGCGACCTGCACAAGCTGTGGCGGCCGGCGAGTCCTCGGCAGTATCACGTCGAGTACGGCTACTCCTGCATGGGCTACGAGATCGCCGGTGGCCTGGGCGTGAAGCTGGCCCAGCCGGACGCCGAGGTCTTCGTTCTCGTCGGGGACGGCTCCTACCTGATGATGGCGCAGGAGTTGGTCACCGCCGTGGCGGAGGGACTCAAGCTGGTGGTGGTCCTGGTCGACAACGGCGGTTACGCCTCCATCGGGGCGCTGTCCGAGCAGGTGGGTGGTGCCCGGTTCGGCACCGTCTACCGATACCGCAACCCCGACTCCGGCCGCTTCGACGGACAGCCGCTGCCGGTCGACCTGGCCGCGAACGCGGCAAGCCTCGGCGCCGACGTCCTGACCGCGGACACCCTCGACGAGGTCCGCGCGGCGCTGGTGAAGGCGCGCGCCGCCGCCACCACCACCGTCGTGCACGTCCGTACCGAGCTCGGCGGGCCGGGGAGCCCGGACAACGACACGTGGTGGGACGTCCCGGTGGCCGCGGTGTCGACCACGCCGGACGGCCCGCCGGCCAGACAGCGGTACGTGGAGCGCAAGGCGACGCAACGCGGCCACTGGTCAGGTCTGTGAGCGTCGTGCTGTCCGTGCTCGCCGCCGTGTTCGTCTTCGTCTGCGGCGCCAACGACGGCGGAGCGTTGCTCGCCCTCGCCCTACGCCACCGCGAGGTCGCCGGCATCGCCATGCTCGGACTTCTTCTCGCCGCCATCGTCGCCGGTCCCCGCCTCTTCGGACTGGATGTGGCGCACGCGTTCACCGGCCGGCTGGTCGCCTCCGGCGATCGCGGCGGGCAGGCGATCGTCGTGATCGGCGTGGCGGCGGCGGTCGCACTGGTCCTGGTGCTGACGTGGCGAGGCGTACCGACGAGCGTGACCCTGGCGATCATCGGTGGGTTGGCGGGCGCCGGACTCGGGCTCGGGCTCATGCCGTCGTGGAGCACTCTTGCGACGATGCTCGGCATCGGCGCGGCCGCGCCCCTCGTCGGTGGGCTGCTGGGCTATCTGCTCGGCGTGCTGGCCCAGCGGGTCCCGACCACCGGTCGGGCATCGGCCACGGTCCGGCTGGCGCACGTCGGCGCGTTCGGCTGCCAGTGTCTGGCCTACGCGGCCAACGACGGGCAGAAGATGTTCGCGGTCGCCGCGGTCGCCGTCGCCGCCGTCCACGGCTCGGGCGAACTGTCGCTGCCGGTGTTGTCCGCCGTGGCGGCGCTGTTCGCCGCAGGGGCGCTGACGAGCCTGCGGCGGATGTCGCGCGGTGCCACGTTCAGCCTGTCCCCGCCACGTCCGTGGCAGATCGTCTCGGCCGAGATCGCCTCGTCCGCGGCGGTGTTCGGCACCGCCGGGCTGGGTGTGCCGGTCAGCATGACCCAGTCCGTGGCGGCCGGCCTGGTCGGCGTCGGCGCCAGCCAGGGCGCCCGGCGGGTCCGCTGGCAGTACGCAGTGCCGATCCTGATCTCGTGGCTGGTTACCCTGCCGGCCAGCTTCGGCATGGCGGCGGTGGCCGGGCTGGCCGTGCGAGGGCTCCGGTGACCGGCCGTCGGCTGCGCCGGCTCTGGCGGATCGTGGACGACCTCGCCGGTCGCTCCCACCATCGGGTCGTCGGCATCATGCTGCGCCAGCTCGAGCAGAACCAGGAGGCGGTGGACCTGGCCATCGACGTGGTCACCAGGGCCGTGCCGTCGGCCACGGGCCGGGCCCGGATGGGCGACATCGAACATGCCGGCGACGACCACCGGCGGCAACTCGTCGTCGAGCTCGCCGCCTCGCTCACCACGCCGATCGACCGCGAGGACCTGTTCCGGCTCTCCCGGTCGATCGACGACGTGCTGGACAACCTACGGGACTTCGTACGGGAGAACGACCTCTTCGGCGCGCCCACCATGGACGCCGCCGTGCCGGCGCTCATCGCCGTTCGGGAGGGGCTCGCGCTGCTGCGCCGCGCCCTTGCGCAGCTGGTCGACCATCCGACCGACGTCGCCGACCTCGTCCTGGCCGTGCGGAAGCGGGCCGGCGTCGTGCGTCGCGTGTACCAGGAGGCGATCGGCCAGCTGCTGGCCGGGGACGTGACCTCCGAGATGCTGCGGCAGCGTGAGCTGCTGCGTCGCGTCGACGTCGTCGGCCTGCGGCTGGCCGAGTGCTGCGACGCGCTGGCCGACGCGATGCTGAAGCGAATCGTCTGAAGGGCTGATGTACATATGTCTTGACAAAGATTGCCGCCGTATTACGCTCAGGACACTCCGCGGATGCGAATGCGTCTTCATCACATCCGACGGACGAGTTGGCTCTCACCCGCATGCTCCGCCACCGAGGAGGTTCGCGCACGTGGACAGCCGCCATATAACGACTCCGATCCGTCCCACCCGTCGCCTTGCCGCTGCCGCAGTCGGCATCGCCGCGCTCGTCGCAGCCGCCGCCTGCGCCCCGTCCAGCGGAACCAACGAGCCCGGCGCACTCCCGTCCGCCTCCGTCGACGCCTCCTTCGATCTCGACGCCCTCGTCGCGGCGGCGAAGAAGGAGGGCAGCGTCCTCGTCTACGACTCGACCGGCGACATCAAGAAGGTCGCCGAGGCATTCACCGCCAAGTACGGCATCAAGGCCGAGGGGGTGAAGTCCGACACCCAGAAGACCGCCGAGAAGCTCGTCCGGGAGAAGGAGGCCGGCAACGTCGCCGTCGACCTCACCCTCTTCTCCGACGGCCCGTTGCTGGCCGGCGAGCTGCTGCCCCGCCAGGTCGTCTACACGTGGCTGCCGCCGGATCTGATCAAGGACATCCCGGAGACCAACCGCAACCCGCTGTTGGTGCTGTCGAAGGCCAACGTCTGGGTGTACAACCCGAAGATCTACCCGAACGGCTGCCCGGTGAAGAACGTCTGGGAACTCACCGAGGACAGCTGGCGCGGCAAGGTGCTGCTACAGGATCCGCTGGGCAAGGCGACCATCGTGCAGTGGCTCAGCCAGAGCGCCGGCCACGGCGCCGCACCGCTCGCCGACGCCTACCAGCGGCACACCGGCAAGGCCCTGCAGACGACCGAGAAGAACGCCGGCTGGGAGTGGGTCAAGAAGCTGGCGAAGAACAAGCCGATCATCAACAGCGAGGACGAGAACATCGCCGCCGCCGTCGCCGCGCCGCAGCAGACCGAGGGTCGCATCGGCCTGGTGTCGATCGCGAAGTTCCGCGACGTCGAGGGCAAGGGCTACCAGATGGCCGTCTGCGAGGGCTTGAGCCCCTGGGTCGGGTTCTCCTATTCCAAGTACGTCGCGATCGCCACCGGGACGAAGCACCCCAACGCCGCCAAGCTGTTCGTCCACTTCGTCATGACGCAGGAAGGCATCAAGCACGAGATGGAGGAGGGCGGCGTCTCGGGCAGCACCGCCGTGCCGCCCAGCGACGGCAACCCGAAGGGCCTCACCGACTGGGGTACGCAGTTGTTCGTCATGGACCCCAAGGGCCTGCTCGACGACTACCAGAACACCCAACCCGTCCAGGACTTCTGGCGCGTGCAGCACAACTGATCCGGCGGGTGCCCACCGAGTCATCACGATCGGTGGGCACCATGGCTCTGCTTGAAGGGACAAGACACTCAAGATGGCAGTCATCGACCGCCCGGCACCGCCAGCGCCGCCGCCCACGCAGACGCCGGCCAGCCGTTGGGGCCGGATACGGTACCGGGCACGGGTCCTGCTCGCCGAACCGACCACCCTCATCGGCATTGCCCTGGTGCTCATCTTCGGTTACCTGGTCATCGCGCCTCTGGTGGCAATCGTGTCGGATGCGGCACGCGTGCAGTTCGGCGACGACAGCCGGGCCGGGGCACCGGCCGGCTCGCTCACGGGCTACTACCTGTGGCGGGTGTTCCGGTCACCGATCAGCGCAAGCCTGTTCTGGGAGCCGCTGTCACACACCGTGGTCGTCGGGCTCGGCGTGGTCGTGTTCGCCGTGGTGCTCGGCGGTTCGATGGCGTGGCTGGTGACCCGGACCAACGTGCCCGGCCGCAAGTTCCTCGCCGGCGCCCTCGTCGTGCCGTACATGCTGCCGTCATGGACGTTCGCCCTGGCCTGGCTGACCCTGTTCAAGAACGGCCGGTCCGGCGGGACCCCGGGTTTCCTGGAGACCTGGGGGGTCCGGACCCCCGACTGGCTCGCGTACGGCGCCGTGCCGATCATCGTCACCCTCGGCCTGCACTACTACCCGTTCGTGTTCCTGCTGTTCGGCAACGCGCTGCGGCGCATCGACTCGCAGTTGGAGGAGTCCGCGCGGGTGCTCGGCGCCAACAGGAGCCAGGGGATGCGTCACGTGGTCCTGCCGCTGCTGCTGCCCTCGCTCTCCTCCGCCGTGCTCCTCGTCCTCGGCCGGGTGCTGGGCACCTTCGGCACCCCGTACATCCTCGGTCTGCCCACCGACTACGCGATGTTGTCGACCAGCCTGTACCGCAGCATCCACACCCGGGCTCCCGGCGTGGCCGCCGTCATCGCCGCCGTCATCGTCCTGCTCGGGGTGCTCGTCGTGCTCATCGACATGCGCCTGGTCCGTGAACAACGCCGGTTCGTCACCATCGGCGGCAAGGGCAGCATGGACCGCGCCACCGACCTGCGCCGCTGGCGGTGGCCCGCCTACGGCCTCGCCATGGCCGTCTTCGTCACCAGCGTCGTCGTGCCGCTCGCGACCCTCGCCTTGTCCACGGTGACCTACGCGCCAGGCGTGTTCCGTGCCGACAACTTCACGCTGAAGTTCTGGACCGCCGAGTCGATCCCGGAGGCGGTCGGTTTCCCGCACGGCCTGCTGCGCAGCGATGACCTCTACGAGGCGATGTGGAACAGCCTGCGCATCGTCGGCATGGCGGCCCTGGTCTGCGGCCTCGTCGGGCTGATGGTCGGGTACGTGGTGGCCCGCTCGCCCAGCCGCCGGCTGTCGGGCACCCTGCGGCAGGTCTCGTTCCTGCCCTACCTGGTGCCGGGTATCGCCTTCGCCGCCGCCTACCTGACGCTGTTCGCCGTCCCGCGCGGCCCGATCCCGGCGCTCTACGGCACGACCCTCCTGCTGGTCGTGGTGATGGCGATCACCCACCTGCCGTACTCGTCGCGGTCCGGCATCTCCGCCATGATGCAACTGGGCCGCGAACCGGAGGAGGCGGCCCAGGTGGCCGGCGCCGGCTGGCTCACCCGGCTGCGCCGGGTCGTGCTGCCCATCCAGAAGGGCGCGCTGACCACCGGCGTGTTGCTGCCGTTCATCTCCGGGCTCAAAGAGCTGTCGATCGTCATCATGCTCACGACCGCGAGCACGCCCCTGCTGACCACCCTGTCGATCAACCTGGTCGACTTCGGATATCGGCAGCAGGCCAACGCGGCGGTACTCATCATCGCCGCGCTCTCGTTCACCGTCACCTACCTGGCCCAGCGGGCCACCAGAAGCAACCTCGCCACGGGCCTGGGAGGCTGAACATGCCGAACATCGAACTCATCGGCGTCGACAAGAGCTACGTCGCCGGCCAGTACGCGGTGCGTGACCTGCACCTGACCATTCCCGACGGTGGCTTCATGTGCCTGCTCGGCCCGTCCGGCTGCGGCAAGACCACGACCCTGCGGATGATCGCCGGGCTCGAGCAGCCCACCAGGGGCGACATCCGGGTCGGCTCACGGCTGCTGGACTCCGTGGGGCAGGGCCTCTTCGTGCCACCCGAGAAGCGGGGCATGGGGCTGGTGTTCCAGAGCTACGCGCTGTGGCCGCACATGACGGTCACCCGCAACGTCGAGTTCGGGCTGATGATGCGGAAGACGCCCACGGCGCAACGGGCACAGCGCGCCGCCGAGGCCATGGAGATGCTGCACATCGCCGAATATGCTGCCCGCTACCCCTCGCAGCTCTCCGGCGGCCAGCAGCAGCGGGTCGCACTGGCCCGGATGCTCGCGGTCGACCCGGAGGTCATGCTGCTCGACGAGCCGCTGTCGAACCTCGACGCGAGGCTCCGCCTCGAGATGCGCGCAGAGATCAAGAGAATCCACCAGCGCTCGCACGCCACCGTCGTACTGGTCACCCACGACCAGCTGGAGGCGATGACGATGGCCACCCACGTCACCGTCATGAACGAGGGAGTCGTGGAGCAGACCGGCACGCCGATGGAGGTCTACGAGCGGCCGGCGAGCGTGTTCGTGGCTGAGTTCGTCGGCAGCCCACCCATGAACACCATGCCGTTCGGGTCGGCCGACGTGGCCGGTCCCGGCGCCACCGTGGCGGACTACGTGGCCGCCCGGGTCGGCCGCCCGCCCACCGACGGAACGGGCGGTGTCCGGCCCGAGGCACTCAACATCGCGTACGCCGAAGCCGATGTTCCCGACGGCGTCTGGCGGGCGCCGGCCGTGGTCGACACGGTCCTGCCCACCGGCTCGGCCTGGACCGTGCAGCTGCGGTGCCACGGCGAACCGCTGTACGTCCAGTCCTACCGGAAGATCGAGACGACGCCGGGCGCCGAGGTGACCCTCTGGGCCGCCGCGGCCGACCTGCACGTCTTCGATGCCGACGGCCGCAGGATGACCGGCTGGGACCAGTTCCTGCGCGAACAGCGGGCCGGACAGCGTCCCGCCGCCGGACCGGCCGTCGCCTCCGGGTCCGGCCGGTGATCGCCGCACGGCTGCCCCGGCCCCGCGCGCTGTTGCTGGACTTCGGTGGCGTCGTCGTGCAGACCGCACGCCGGGACACCTGGGTCACCGACCTCGCCACCGAGGTCGTCGCGATGCTCGGCGCGGCCGGCTGCACCGAGCTGACCATCGACGACGTGGTCCGCGACGTCCGCGCCGCCGCCGCAGCCGACTCCGCGTGGAAGAACGCGATGTCGCGACTGTCCGCGCCGGCCGAGCTGACCTGGCGGGTGTTCTGGTCGGAGTTCGTCGCCGCCGACTGGCCCGATCAGGCGCGCGCGTTGGTGACCAGCCAGGCGTGGTTCCTGTGCCGACGCCAGGGTGAGCTGCGCTCGACGCGGGTCGCCCGCAACGGCATCGAGGATCTGCTCCGGGGCGCGCGGGAGCGGGACATCCCGGTGGCGATCGTCAGCAACGCGATGTCGGGCATCGTGCACCGGGACTGGCTCGCCCAGGCCGGCCTCGACAAGGACCTGGCGTTGCAGCTGTACAGCGACGAGCTCGGCATCCGCAAACCCAATCCGGAAATGATCCGCCTGGCGTGCCGCGCGCTCGCGGTCGCGCCCAGTGACGCGTGGTACGTCGGCGACAACTTCGACCGCGATGTCGTCTGCGGGCGCCGGGCCGGGGTCGGAGTGACCGTCCTGATGACTGCCCGCTCCACCCACGACCTGCCGTTCGTCGTCGCCCAGACGCCCGACGCGGTCGTCGACGACCCAGCCGAGCTGCTGCGGCTGCTCACCCTCACCGACGAGAGGCACGAATGACCACGATCGACGTGACCCGCTCCGCCCAGCTGGCGGAGGTGGCCGCCGAGGCCGCCACCGCAGTCGGTGACATGCTCCGGGGGGCGTTCCGCTCCCGACCCGAGGTCGACTACAAGCGCGATCGGCACGACCCCGTGACCGTGCACGACAAGGCGGCCGAGGCGCGGATCCGCGAAATAGTGCTCTCCGCCGAGCCGGACAGCCGCATCGTCGGCGAGGAAGGTGGCGCGGTCGGCGAGGGCCGCGTCGAATGGCACGTCGACCCGATCGACGGCACGGCGAACTTCGCCCACGGGCTCCCCTTCTTCTGCACCTCGATCGGTGCGGTGGTCGACGGGCGGGTCGTCGCCGGAGCGATCTACGACCCGCTACGCGACGACCTGTTCACCGCCACGCTCGCCGGGGCCTGGCACAACGGACAGCCGCTGGCCAGTGTCGGCGCCGACGCCGAGCAGCAGGCGCTGCTGCTGACCAGCTACCCGAGCGCACGCGAGATCAGAGCCGCGCCCGAACGGGCGGTGCGACGGCAGACCGACCTCATCATCGAGTACCAGACGCTGCGTCGGATCGGCAGCGCCGCACTGAGCCTGGCGCATGTCGCGACCGGCTGGGCGGATGCGGCGCTCGGTATCGGGGTCAGCAGCTGGGACGTCGCGGCCGGCTCGCTGCTGGTGACCGCCGCCGGCGGCCACTACCTCGGCCTGCGCCCGAACGACGTCGAGACGGACCAGGCGGCATGGCGCGAGCGCGGCTACTTCGCCACCGTCGGCACGCTCGACCCGGCCGGATCGACCGCTATCGAGGCGTTCGCCGACACTCACCGGGCGGTTCCGCTGACATGACCAGCTCCGACACCCGCCTGGGCCCGGGTACCGCACTGCGGTACCGCTGGATCGTCACCGACCTCGACGGCACACTGGTCGACCGCGACCTCGCGATGGTCCCGCGTAGCCGCGCGGCCCTACAGGCATTCCGCGGCGCCGGCGGCCAGGTCGTCATCGCCACCGGCCGCAGCGCCGCCTCGTGCCGGCGCTACTACGACGAACTAGGTCTCACCGGACCGGCGATCCTGCTCAACGGCGCGCTCATCGCCAACCTGCACACCGGTGAGGTGCTGCACGCGAGCCGTTTCGACGAGACGACGTGGACGGCGGTCCGCTCGTTGGTCGAGACGCTTCCGCCCGACGTCGCCGCCGTCGCGTTCGTCGGTGAACGGGCCCTCGCCACGTACCAGCCGGCCTGGGTCGACACCTATGCCGCCCGCGACCGCGTCACTGTCGAACACATCGAGAGCTGGCACGACATCGACGGCATCAGCAAGGTCATGCTGCTGTGCGCCGACACCGACGCCGCGCACCGCATCGCCGCGGTCGCCCACAGCGCCGCCCCCGAGGTGACCGTCGTGATGTCCGAGGCCACCTACGTGGAACTGCTCCCCGCAGGCGTGGACAAGGGCGTCGCGCTGCGCTGGCTCGCCGAGCACGAGCAGGTGGCCCTGGCCGAGGTCGCGGCCGTCGGTGACAACCCCAACGACGTGCCCCTGCTGCGGGCCAGCGGATTCGGCGTGGCGGTCGGCGACGGACACCCGGAGGTCCTGGCCGCGGCCTCCGCGGTGGCGGGCACCTGCCTCGAAGGCGCCGTCGCCGACGTCGTCGCCATCGCCACCGCCCCGGCCGCCGAATGAGGCTCACCGTGATCGGCTGTTCGGGCTCCGCGCCCGGCCCGGACGCGGCGTGCTCCTGCTACCTGGTCGAACAGGACGGCTGGCGGCTCCTGCTCGACCTGGGCACCGGAGCGGTGGGGCCGCTGCAGCGGTACGCCCCCGTCACCGCGCTCGACGCCGTCTTCGTCACCCACGCGCACGGGGACCACTGCGACGACCTCACCGCACTGGCCTACCTCCGATCCGCCGCGGGCGACGCCGGGTCGCTGCCGGTGTACGGGCCGGCCGCCGTCGAGAGCCGGTTGGCGGAGCGGCTTCCCGCCCATCGGAAGCTCACCTTCGGGCCCGCCCCCGAACGCATCGGCCCGTACCGGGTACGTACCGCTGTCGGTCGGCACCAGGTGGAGAACTGGGCTGTCCGCCTCGACGACCAGCTGTGTTACACCGGCGACAGCGCACCCTGCGACGCCCTCGACGACCTGGCCCACGGATGCGCCGTCGTGCTGGCCGAGGCGTCGGGCTTCGACGACGAGCCCGTACCGAACCATCTGACTGCCGGCGACGCCGGCAGGCTCGCCCGCCGGGCGGGAGCCCAACTCCTCGTACTCACCCACATCCGGCCCTGGCACCGGGATCGGGTCGCCGACCTGCTGGCCGAGGCCGCCCGGCACAGCTCCTGCCCCGTCCTCCTCGCCACTGCCGGCCTCACCCTGAACCTCTGACGGAGCCGTCCGGGTGGTGTCGCCGGCCCGGGCCTCGGTCAGCCTCCGTTAGGAAAGGAACACCATGCGCAGCATCGAGCACTGGATCGACGGCAAGCCGACACGACCCCTGTCGGGCCGCACCGCCTCCGTCTGGAATCCCGCCACCGGCCAGCCGCAGGCCACGGTGCCGCTGGCCAGCTCCGCAGAGGTCGACACGGCTGTCGCCGCCGCGGCGCAGGCGTGGCTCTCGTGGCGGGAGACCTCGCTGACCGCCCGGACGAAGGTGCTCTTCGCCTTCCGCGACCTGGTCGAGAAGCACACCGACGACCTGGCCCGCATGATCACCGCAGAGCACGGCAAGGTCCTCGACGACGCCCGTGGAGAGGTGACCCGTGGCCGGGAGGTCATCGACTTCGCCTGCGGCATCCCGCAGCTGCTCAAGGGCAGCTACTCCGACCAGGTGTCCAACGGCGTCGACTCGTACACGTTCCGGCAGTCGCTCGGCGTGTGCGTCGGTATCACGCCATTCAACTTCCCCATCATGGTCCCCCTGTGGATGCACCCGATCGCCATCGCCTGCGGCAACTCCTTCATCCTCAAACCCAGCGAGCGTGACCCCTCCCCGTCGAACCTGATCGCCGAGCTGTACGCCGAGGCCGGGCTGCCGGCCGGCGTGTTCAACGTGGTTCACGGGGACAAGGAGGCCGTCGACCGGCTGCTCGACCATCCCGACACCGCCGCGGTGTCCTTCGTCGGTTCCACGCCGGTCGCACGCTACGTCCACCAGCGGGCCGGCGCCTCGGGCAAACGGGTCCAGGCACTCGGTGGCGCCAAGAACCACGCCGTCGTGCTTCCCGACGCCGATCTCGCCGACGCCGCCAGGCAGATCACCGCTGCGGCCTACGGCTCGGCCGGGCAACGGTGCATGGCGATCTCCGCCGTGGTCGCCGTCGGCTCCGCCGCCGATGAGCTCGTGTCCCTGCTCACCGAGCAGGCACGCCGGGTACGCGTCGGGCCCGGGGACGCGGAGAGCAGCGAGATGGGACCGGTCATCACCGCCGAGGCCCGCGACCGGATCACCGGGTACGTCACCCGGGCCGCCGAGGCAGGCGTCCCCCTGATCGTCGACGGGCGTGAGGCACCCGTCCGCGACGGTTTCTTCGTCGGCCCGACCCTGTTCGACACGGTCAGCACCGACGCCGAGGTGTACCGCGACGAGGTGTTCGGACCCGTGCTGGTCGTCGTACGCGCCGCCGACTTCGACGATGCCGTGCGCATCGTCAACGCGAGCGAGTACGGCAACGGCGTCGCGCTGTTCACCGGAAGCGGGGCGGCGGCACGCCGGTTCGCCCGTGCGGTGACCGTCGGCATGGTGGGCGTCAACGTGCCCGTCCCGGTGCCGATGGCCTACCACTCGTTCGGCGGCTGGAAGAACTCCCTGTTCGGTGACACGCACGTGCACGGCCCCGAGGGCGTCAACTTCTACACCCGGGGGAAGGTCGTCACGACCCGGTGGCCCAGCGGAGCCCCCTCGGCGGTCAGCCTGAGCTTCCCCACCACGAGCTGACGGCTCCCGACCGGGGACGACGGTTCCGCTGCTGACGTGGACGGCCCCGGGTTCGCGCTATCGGGGTGAGCGGGACAACAGCAGGGACGCGGCGTCGTCGTCCCCGGCGTGGATCATCGCCGCGGCGCGGCCCGGCGTGCAGCCGTACTCCCGGACGAAGGCGGAGATGAAGGCGGACGGGCTGGCGTACCCGATGCGGCGGGCGACCTCGCCGACCGGTCGGGTACGCAGCAGCGTCAGCGACGCGCGCAGCCGCAGGCCGCTCCGCCACTGCGAGTACGACATGCCGAACTCGCGGTCGAAGTCACGTTGCAGCGTCTTGACGCTGACGTGCAGTCGCTCGGCCCACTCGTCGAGGCGGGTGGGGTCGCCGGGGTCGTTCGCCAGCGCCGTGGCGACCGTCACCGCGACGCCCGAGCCACCGGCCTGCCGGTCGTCGGCCGGGTGGGAACGGGGGTCGAGCCCGGCCATGATCCGCCTGCGGGCCTCGGGCGCGCCGCGCTCGTCGTACTCCCGGTCGGCGAGCGCCAGGACGAGGTCCGCCGCTTCGACGTCGATGCGGGCGGCACCGGCCCGGAGGCCGTCGAGAGCGGCGGGCACCTCGCGCAGGCAGATCCGGTAGACGGTCTGCCGGTCCGCCGCGTGCACCTCGTGGGTCACCGCCCGCTGGACCCAGAAGGTCTCCCCCGGGCCGATGGAGGTGACGCCCCGGTCGTGTCGGGCGGAGAGCACGCCGTCCGGCGACCAGTAGAGCTGGTGCAGGAAGTCCTGCCGGTTCTCGCCGAACGCCAGGCGGGCCGCCGAGCGGTATCTCAGGACGAGGATCCCGTCGGGGCGCCCGAGGCCGTAGCCGAACTCCTCGCAGCTCACGGGATCCGCCGCGAGTGGGGCCGCGACGGTCACGCTCTGACCTCTCCTCGACATGGGTTGACCTCTCGTCGACATCCCGAAAGCGACAGTAAGGGTAGCCTAAGCTTTGCAGCCCAGCGGGGTTGCCACCCCTGTAGTCCCTCGAAGGAACAGTAGATGTCCGTACGACAGCACTGGCGTCCGGCCGTCGCCGCAGCCCTGGCACTCGCCGTGGTGACCGGTTGCGGATCCGGCTCCGAACCCGCCGCCAAGTCCGACGGCGGCTCCGGAACCCGCGTCTTCGCCGCCGACAACGGTGAGATCAAGATCCCCACCGCCCCCGAGCGCGTGGTCGCCACCGGCTACGCGGTGCCGGCCCTCATCGAGGCGGACGCCGCCCTGGTGGGGGTCTCGACCTGGAAGCGCGGCCTGGCGATGATGACCGAGCAGGACCGCGCCACCTACGAGCGGCTGCCCAAGGTCGCGGGAGAGTCGGCCGCCGAGACCAACTACGAGGCCATCGCCGCCGCCAAGCCGGACCTCATCGTGATCGGTGTGCCGAAGCCGGTCCTCGCCGACGTCGACCTGAAGCGCCTCGAGAGCATCGCGCCCGTCGTGGCGATCGGCCCGACGGTTCCGGACGCCTGGCGCGAGCTGTCCCGCCGCCAGGCCGACGCCGCCGGACGCACCGAGCACTTCGAGGCGGCCAAGGACGCGTACGAGAAGAAGGCCGCAGAGCTGAAGGCCAAGTACGGCACCGCGCTCGCCAGCCTGAAGTTCGGGCACCTGGGCGCCTACGGGGACATCTCCAAGGGCACGTTCCACCGGGAGTTCGCCAAGTCGTGGGGCACCAACATCGCGCAGGACGTCGGCGTGACCTACTACGGCGAGGTCAAGAAGAAGGGCGGCGGCGGACTCGACGTGACCGAGTACCCCTCGCTCGAGGAACTGCCGGAGAGCCTCGGCGAGGCCGACGCCGTCACGTACACGCTCCAGCCCGACGGCACGCCGGCAGAGGCGGTGAAGCAGGTGATCGACTCCGCGTTGTGGAAGAACCTGCCGGCGGTCAAGGCCGGCCGGGTCTTCCCGCTGCAGTACACGGAGGCGGCTACGTACGAGTCGGCCCTGAAGACCCTCGACTCGATCGACAAGGCGTTCACGCCACTGCTCAACCGATGACCGTCGACCGCCGCGACCCGGCTGCCCGGGTCGCGGCCCACCACCACACGGGCAGCGGCACCACGCGGATCGGGTATCCGATCGGGGTACGTAACGTCCGGGTCCTCACCCGGCAGCAGCTGACCCCACGGATGCTGCGACTGACCCTCGGCGGCCCGGCCCTCGCCGGTTTCCACACCTACCAGGCGGACGACCACGTCAAGATCGTCTTCCCCGACCCGGACGGCACCCGTCGCGATCCCGTCCCGAACGCGGACGGGATGCTCGACTGGCCGCGCCCGCTGCCCACCACCCGCAAGTACACGGTGCGACGGTACGACGCCGCCGCCGGGGAGATCGACCTGGACTTCGTGCTGCACGACGGCGGCGTCGCCTCGACGTGGGCGGCCTCGGCGGCGGTGGGCGAGGAGGTCACGATCGCCGGCCCACCCGGAGCGAAGGCGTTCCCGCACCACTACGACCACTACGTCTTCGCGGTCGACACCACCGCCCTGCCGGCCGTCGGCCGGTGGCTGGAGCACTCCCCCGCCGACGTGTCGGCCCACGTCGTGGTCGAGATCGACGACGTTGCGGAACAGGGCTACCCGCTGGCGTCGCGCGACGGGGTGGCGGTGACCTGGCTCGCCCGCGAGGGCGCCCGCTCGGTGCTCGCGGAGACGGTGCGGTCGCTGCGCCTCCCGGCCGGGCGGAGTTTCCTCTTCGCGGCCGGCGAGGCGACCGACGTCAAGCCGCTGCGCTCCTGGAGCAGGGAGCACATCGACTCGCTGATCACCGGGTACTGGAAACGCGGAGTTGCCGGGCTTGAAGACTGATCCGTCCCGCCGCACGGCCCTCCTGCTCGTGTCCGTCGCGCTGCTCGTCGTCGCGGCGGGCGCGAGCATGGCCGTGGGTGCCCGGTCCGTCGCGGTGGGCGAGGTCTGGCGGGCCCTCACCGACTTCGCCGGCACCGCCGACCACCTCGTCGTACGCGACATCCGGCTGCCCCGCACGATCCTCGGCGTCTGCGTCGGCGCCGCCCTCGGCGCGGCCGGCGTGCTGATCCAGACGCTGACCCGCAACCCGCTGGCCGAGCCGGGCATCCTCGGCGTGACCGCCGGGGCCGGCTTCGCGATCAACCTGGGTGTCCTGGCGGGCGTCGCCGGCTCACAGGCCGGACAGCTCGTGCTCGCGGTCGCCGGCTCCGCCCTCGCCGCGATCGTGGTCTACGCCGTCGGACGGACCTCGCCGCTGCGGTTGGTCCTCGCCGGCGTCGCCCTGAGCTGGGTCCTGATGGGCGTGTCGCTCGGCCTGCGGCTGACCTTCCCCGACGTCTTCGACCGGTACCGGTTCTGGTCGGTGGGGGCGCTGGCCGGCACCGAGCAGACGCCGTTGGTCGTGCCCGTGCTGGTGACCGTTGCCGCCCTGGTCGCCGCGATGGCCGCGACCGGGCCGCTGAACGCCCTGGCCCTCGGCGAGCACGTCGCCCACTCGCTCGGCGCCCACGTGACGCGGATCCGGGTCACCGTCCTGGTGCTCGTCACCCTGCTCACCGGTGTCGCCACCGCCGTCGCGGGGCCGATCGCGTTCGTCGGCCTCATGGTTCCGCACCTGGCCCGGCGGCTGGCCGTCGACTCGGTTCCGTGGATCATGGCGTACTCGATGCTGCTCGGCCCGGTCCTGCTGCTCGTCGCCGACATCGGCTCGCGGGTCCTGCTGCCCACCGGCGAGGTCCCGGTCGCGATCGTCACGGCGTTCCTGGGTGGCCCGGTGCTGATCTGGGCCGTCCGTCGCTACGGGGCGGGGGCGCTGTGAGCACGGTGACGCTGCGGGCGGGGCCGGTCGTGGTCCGGGTCGAACGACGTACGGTCGCCGTGTCGTCGGGGCTCGTCGCGGTCGCGACCGTCCTCGCCCTGGTGGCCCTCTGCTACGGGCAGGCCTGGGCCAGCCCGGCGGAGGTGTTCACCGCCCTGACCTCCGGCGGCGGCGAGTCGGGTTTCGTGATCAGGGAGTGGCGGTTGCCGCGGGTGACCGCGGCGCTGGTCTTCGGCGCCTCCCTGGGTCTCGCCGGAGCGATCTTCCAGAACCTGACCCGCAACGCGCTGGGCAGCCCCGACGTCATCGGACTCGACGCGGGCGCCTACACCGGCGCCCTGGTGGCGATCACGGTGCTGAACGGCACCGCCGGGCAGCTCGCGGCGGGCTCGGTGACGGGCGGACTGCTGGCCGCGGCGGTGATCTACCTGCTGTCGCTGGACTCCGGGCTCAGCGGCCTCCGGCTGATCGTCATCGGAATCGCCGTCAACGCGATGCTCACCGCCCTGAACTCCTGGATCGTGCTGCGGGCCGAGCTCGATGTGGCGCTCGCCGCGACCGGCTGGAACGCCGGCTCGCTCAACGGCATCGACTGGGCGGAGGTGCGGCTGCCGTTCGCCATCGTCGCCCTGCTCGTGCTGCTGCTCGTCGTGCTCTCGAACGCCATGCACCAGGCGGCACTGGGCGACGAGATCGCCCGCACCACCGGCGTGCGCCTGGGCCGGCTCCGGCTGCTGATGGTCCTTGCCGGCGTGGGCTGCACCGCCACCGTGACCGCGGTCGCCGGGCCGGTCGTGTTCATCGCCCTCGCCGCGCCCCAGATCGGCCGGCGGCTCGCCCGGGCCGCCGGCGTGCCCCTGGCCCCGGCGGCGCTCACCGGCGCGGTGCTGCTCCTGGCCGCCGACCTCGTCGCCCAACTGCTGTTGGCGCCGGTCGCGCTGCCGGTCGGCGTGGTCACGACGGCGATCGGCGGCTGCTATCTCATCTGGTTGCTCGGCATGGAGGTGAAACGGAGTGGGTAGCCGTCTGACCGCGGAGGACGTCACGCTCGGCTACGGGGAGCGGGTGGTGTCGGCGCGGGTGAGCCTGGCCGTGCCGGACGGCGCGTTCACGGCCATCGTGGGGCCGAACGCGTGTGGGAAGTCGACGCTGCTCAAGGCGTTCGTCCGACTGCTCACACCGTCGTCGGGAACGGTCCGCCTCGACGGCCGGGACGTCTCCGACCACCGCCCGAAGAGGTTCGCGCGACAGGTGGGCTTCCTGCCCCAGGGCCTGGTCGCCCCGGAGAACATCGTCGTCCGGCGGCTCGTGGCCCGGGGCCGTTACCCGCACCAGTCCCTGCTCGCCACCTGGTCGGCCGCCGACGAGGAGGCCGTCCGTTCGGCCATGGCGGTGGCCGGCGTCACGGCCCTGGCCGAACGGCCCGTCGAGGAGTTGTCCGGAGGACAACGGCAACGGGTCTGGATCGCGATGGTGCTGGCGCAGGAGACGCCCTACCTGCTGCTCGACGAGCCCACCACGTTCCTCGACATCACCCACCAGTACGAGTTGCTGGCGCTCTTCGCGCGGCTGCGCGACGAGGGCAGGACGATCGTCGCGGTCCTGCACGACATCAACCAGGCCTGCCGTTTCGCCGATCACATCGTGGCGATGAAGGACGGCCGGGTCGTCGCGCAGGGCGCACCGGCCGACGTGGTGGACGCGGCCCTCATGCAGGAGGTCTTCGGCCTGCCGAGCATCGTGATGGCGAACCCGGTGACCGGCACCCCGATGGTGGTGCCGACCGTCTGACGCGCGACCGTGGGCAGCCGGAACCACCGTCAGCTCTCCCGCGGCGCCGACACCTGGACGTACTCCTCGCTCTCGCGTCCTTGCGGGACCACGAGACCGGGCGTGCTCCAGGAACGCCACAGCCGGCTGTACCCGCCGCCCGCCTCCAGCAACTGGCCGTGCGTGCCGTGCTCGGTGATGCGCCCGTGCTCCAGGACGACGATGCGGTCCGCGGTGGCCGCCTGGCTGAGCCGGTGGGCGACGATCAGCGTGGTGCGGCCCTCGGTGGCCGCCGTGGCGGCGCGGTCGAGGTCGCGCGCGCCCGCGCTGCCGGCCTCCGCGGTGGCCTCGTCGAGGACCGCAACCGCGGGGTCGGCGAGGACGAGGCGGGCCAGGGCGAGCTGCTGGGCCTGGGCGGCGGTGAGCTGCCGTCCGCCCTCCCCCACGCTCGTGGCAAGGCCGTCGGGCAGGGTACGGAGCAGGGCGGTGGCGCCGACGAGGTCGAGGGCTGCGGTTATCTCGGCGTCGGTGGCGTCCGGGGCGGCGAGGCGCAGGTCCTCGCCGAGCGTCCCGGCGAAGACGTGCACCTCCTGGCTGATCAGGGCGATCTCGCGACGGACGCGGTGCTCCCCCAGTTGCGCCAGCGGCACGCCGCGCAGGCACACCGAGCCGCGGGTGGGCGCGATGATTCCGGCGGCGATGCCGGCAAGTGTGCTCTTGCCTGCTCCGCTGGCCCCGACGAGGGCGACGCGTTCCCCGGGTGCGAGACGAAGGACGATGTCCCGCAGCACCACTGGTCCGTCGTCGTAGCAGTGCCGGGCGATGACCACCTCCAGCGCCACGGGCTCAGGCTCGCCCGACCCGGCCGACGCGGACCGTCCCCGACGAGCGGGCCCGGGTCCGTCGGGGGAAGCCGGGCCGTCGGGGGAAGCGGGGCCGGGCAGTGCGGTGACGCCGACGAGCCGGGCGAGGCTCGCCCCGGCCTGCAGCACGGAGTCCGACTGGAGCAGCAGCAGGCCGATGGGGTTGAAGAGGCGGTGGAAGTAGAGGGCGGCGGTGGTGGCCGCTCCCACGGTGACCAGGTCGTCGCGGACCAGCAGGAAACCGGCGAGCAGCACGGCGGCGAGCCCCACGAACTCCGACCGGTTCATCCGCAGCCCAAGACGCGTGTGGAAGTTGAAGATCTCCAACGACAGGTCGCGGGCCACGGCAGAGCGCTCCGCGATCCGGGCGACGTGGGCATCCTCCATCCGGTAGGCGCGCACGGTCGCCGCCCCACGAAGCGCCCCGGCCATCGCCTGAGCCCGCTCGCCGGTCGCCACCCGCTCGCGCGCGTAGTACGGAACCGAACGCCTCAGGTACCAGCGCAGCGCCAACGCGTAGGCGGGGGCCGCGGCCAGCCCGGCGAGACCGAGCCGCCAGTCGAGGGCGAAGAGCCCCGCCGCGGTCAGCACGATGGACAGCAGCGCGCCGAGGAAGGCGGGTCCGCTGGTGCTGATCACATTCGTCGCCACGGCCACGTCGTCGCCGGCGCGGGCCACCAGGTCCCCGGTCCCGGCTCGCTCCAGCGTGGCTGACGGCAGGTGCAGGGCGCGGTCGAGGACCCGCTCCCGCAACCGCGCCAGCACGGTCTCGCCGAGGCGTGCCGCGACCGCGGCACCGGCCGCGGTGAGGAGCCCGGCGAGCACCGCCGCGCCCGCGATCACGCCCGCCCAGGCCACGATCCGTGGCGTGTCGGCCCCGTCGATGACGTCGTCGACGAGGCGACCGAGCACCCAGGGGGCGAGGAGCCCGGTCGCGGCTGCGGCGACCAGCAACGTGGCGGCGGCGACGCTGAGCCCGGGCAGCCGGGCGAACTCCGTTCGGAGGGCGGCCCAGGTCTGCCGGGCGGTGGCCGTCGGCAGCAGTTGCCTGGGTTCAACGCCGATCGTGGTCGACTCGTCGGTCACCGCAGGACCTCCTCCCGGTAGCGGGCGTCGCTGGCGAGCAGTTGGTCGTGCGGGCCCTCGGCGACGACCCGCCCACGGTCGATCACGGCCACTCGGTGCGTGATCCGCAGCAGAGCCGGACTGTTGGTGATCAGCACGGTGCCGCGGGCCTCCGCCCCGCGAGCCGAGGCCAACCCCTCGGCGACCATCAGCTCGGTCACCGCGTCGACCGCCGTGGTGGGGTTGTGCAGCACCAGTACCGGCGGGTCGGCGGCGAGGGCCCGGGCCAGCCCGATCCGCTGTCGCTGCCCGCCGGACAGGTTCGCCCCCCGCTCGGTGAGCAGGCGGTCGACCCCGTGCGGGTGCGCGGCGAGCACGTCCTCGGCCGCCGCAGCCCGCACCGCGGCGTGCAGCACCGTCTCGTCGATGCCGGCGTCCGCGGCGAGATTGGCGCGCAGCGTCCCCTCGAACAACGCCACGTCGTGCTGCTCGACCAGGACCGTGCTGCGCAGGGCGTCGATGTGCAGCTCCTCGGCGGGCACGCCGTCGACGTACAGCGTTCCCCGGTAGTCCTCCCGGGGAACCCGGCCGGACAGCAGCGCGACCAGCGCCTCGGCCTCGCTCGGGTCGTAGGCGAGCACGCCCAGGACCTCACCGGCGTCGACGCGCAGGCACACTCCGTCGAGTCCGGCGTACCCGATTGTGTCGAGGGCGAGGCGCGACGGGTCCGGGGCAGGCTGCCCGGCGGTTCCCGGCCGGGTGAGCGGCGGGGCACCGAGGACCCGGGCGACCCGCCCCGCGGAGGCGCGGGCCATGGCGAACACCTGTACGCCGTACCCGAGCGTCTGCACGGGCTCGGCGATGAACTGGGCCAGCCCGACGACGGCGACGAGCTCGCCGATGGTGAGCCGGCCCCGCAGCGCGAGCCAGCCGGCGACGCCGGCGACCGCCGCGAGGAAGAGGCCGTTGACAGTGGTGGTGAGCCCGAGGTGCAGGCCCTTGGTGGTGGCGGCACGCAGGGTGACCTGGAGGGCGTGCCGGCTGGCGGCCGCGTACCGGCGTGCGGCGTGTTCCTGTGCGCCGATGCCGCGCAGCACGCGTAGGCCGGAGACGAGGTCCACGGCGAGCGCGGTGGTGGCGGCGAGGGCCTCCTGCTGGGACGCGCTGCGCCGGGTGAGCAGCGGCGCCATCCGTTGCAGGGCGACGACCAGCAGCGGCACCCCGACGAGCACCCCGAGCCCGAGCGGGACGTCGACGACGAGCAACGCGACGGCCGCGACCACGAGTGCGGTGAGCGCGGCGGCGCAGAAGCCCGCGACCCGTACGACGTGGGCGGACAGCTCGGCGTCGGAGGCGGTGACGGACAGCAGTTCGCCGTCGCGCATGCCCGATCGGCGTCCGCGCGGGTCGAGGGCGCTCCCGGCGATCTCGACCCGCAGGACGTGTGCCTCCTGCTCCACGGCGGCGAATGCCTGGCGGGCGCCGGTTCGGTAGGCGAAGGCGAGAACGGTGAACAGGGCGGCGAGACCGGCGAGCGAGAGCAGCAGCGCGCGCACGTCCCCGGTGGCGACCGCGCGGTCGATGATCACGCCGATGGCGACCGGGACGAGGGCCTCGGTGGCCTGATGGACGCAGAGCAGCGCGATGCCGGCCACCACGCGACCGCGCTGGCGGCGCAGGGCGCGGCGCAGCACCACCCGACCGCTGATCTCATCGCCGGCCATGAGCGTCAGGCCCCCGCGAGAACGAAGGAAAATGTGTACACGAGCTGCGCCCTCCCAGCGATCAAGGGACAGGTTAGCCTGCCCTAATGCCCGGCGGCGCCGGGGCCTTGGCGCTGCCCGGCACGGCCTACGGTGACGAGCCGCTGGAGCACGCGGTGGTGCGGGACGGCATGCTGCACCCGGCCGCGCACACCGGTGGTGGTCACGGCCATGAACAACGAGTTGAGCAGTGCCTCCTCGACCGAGTCCATGACGGCGGCGAAGAGCGGATCGATCATCGCCTCGGGTAGCGGCTGCTGCGGTTGCGGTGCCGTGGTGAAGGCGATCGCGTAGTCGCCGCTGCCGTGGGTGTACGCCGCACCCACCCGGGACATGGCGAAGACGGCCCGGCGGGCGAGCCGGCCGAGCTGGCGGGCGTCCACCGGCGCGTCGGTGGCCACGATGATCATGCACGAGTTGCCGGGCGGCTCCTCCCGGTCGTGCTGCGGCACCAGTTCGGCGGCGGGCATCGGGACTCCCAGCACGGTGAGGATGCCGCTGAAGTTCGACTGGACGAGGGCGCCGACGGTATGGACGGAGCCGTCGACGCCGACCCGTCGCGACGAGGTGCCGATGCCGGCCTTGAAACCCAGGGCTGTCGTGCCGGTGCCCGCGCCGACGCAGCCCTCCGCCGGCAGCCCGGCCGAGGCGTGCTCGACGGCAGCGAGCACGTGCTCCTCGGTCACCGGACGACGGCGGATGTCGGACAGGTGGGCGTCGTTGGTCTCCCCGACCAGCGGATTGAACGACACTCCGGCCGGATGCCGGTCCATCAGGTAGGTGAGCAGGGCGTCCGCGGCGCGGAAGACCGACAGGGTCGCGGTCAGCACGATCGGTGATTCCAGGACCCCGAGTTCGTCCACCTGCGTCGAGCCGACGAGCTTCCCGTAGCCGTTCCCGACGTACACCGCGGCCGGCAGCGCCGGGTGCCCGGCGCTGAGCCGGCGCGGCACGACGGCGGTGACGCCGGTGTGCAGGTCGGCGCCGTCGTCGACGGTGACGTGACCGACCAGGACGTCGGCCACGTCGGTGATGGCGTTGAGCGGGCCGGTCGGCAGGGCACCGACGGCGATGCCGAGGTCCCGTGTCCGGCGTGGTTTCTGGTCCACCGCACTCCTGTCGTCGTGGTCAGCCTGGCACGGTACCCACGACCGTCGGTTCGGCGTACCGGCCCGGTCCAGGTTCGCACCGGCACGACGTCGGGCGGTAGCCGGGAACCAGGAGTGCGCGTCTATATTCACCCGCAGCGTTATATCGATGTCGAGAAGATCGCGGGAAGGGCACAGCGTGACTGGAGAGACAGTGGGGAGGCGGCTGCGAGCGCTCGTGGTCGCCGCGGCCGTCCTGTGCGGACTTGCGCTCGTGCCGGCCCAGCCGGCGACCGCTCAGACCGGCGCGATGATCCAGCCGGTGGGCGGGCGGGTCACCGGAGTGCTCTCGAACAGGTGCGGCGGCATCGACAGCGATCACTACGGTGCGGACATCGCGGGAAACAGCGGGATGGCGATCGGCGCCGCCTACACCGGCACTGTCACCTTCGCCGGCTGGACCTCCGGCGGGGGCAACATGGTGACGGTCTCCCACGCCAGCGGTTACCAGACCAGATACCTGCACATGGTGCAGCAGCCCGCCGTCGCCGTCGGGCAGCGGGTCGGGCAGGGGCAGGTGCTCGGGTACGTCGGCAGCACCGGCAACTCCACCGGCCCCCACCTGCACTTCGAGATCCGGCGCAACGGCGCGGTGTACAACATCACCCCGGCCTACGCCTGCGGCGGCACGGTCACCAAGGGCGCTGCCATCAACCTGGCGTTCGAGGACCTGACGCCGACCGATGAGGTCCCCGACCGGTTCGCGTTCGTGAACTCGGCCGGCGTGCTGCACGCCAAGGACGGCGCGTACTCGTCGTGGCAGGCCGTCAACGCCGGCGGAGCCACCAAGGTCGTGCTCAGCGGAAACTGGATCGGCTGGCTGCAGGCCGGCAACTTCTACGCCAAGGACGGCATCTACGCCCCATGGCTCACCATCGCCGGAGGCGGACAGGTACGCGACATCGCCATCACCGGCAACCGGTTCGCGTTCGTGAACTCGGCCGGCGTCCTGTACGCCAAGGACGGCGCGTACTCGTCGTGGCAGGCCATCAACGCCGGCGGAGCCACCAAGGTCGCACTCAGCGGAAACTGGATCGGCTGGCAACAGGCCGGCAACTTCTACGCCAAGGACGGCATCTACGCCCCATGGCTCACCATCGCCGCAGGCGGACAGGTACGCGACATCGCCATCACCGGCAACCGGTTCGCATTCGTGAACTCGGCCGGCGTCCTGTACGCCAAGGACGGCGCGTACTCGTCGTGGCAGGCCATCAACGCCGGCGGAGCCACCAAGGTCGCACTCAGCGGAAACTGGATCGGCTGGCAACAGGACGGCAACTTCTACGCCAAGGACGGCATCTACGCCCCATGGCTCACCATCGCCGCAGGCGGACAGGTACGCGACATCGCGGTCAGCGGTCAGGACTGGTTCGCGTTCGTCGGCGGCGGCAACTTCTTCGCCAAGCAGGGCGCCTACGCCTCGTGGTTGACCATGAGCGGCGGAGGGCAGGTCAGCAGGATCGCCATCACCACCTGACGGACACGCCACGCCCAGCCCGGGCGGTGAGAGCGAGGGTTCGCTCCCACCGCCCGCTGGGCGTCGAGCTGCCCAGCCCGGGCGGCCGGGCCTCCCCCGAAGATGCGGGCACCCTGAGATCGGCTACCCGAGCACGACCAGTTGGACCGCGATCAGGACGTCGAACACGCCGCACCACTCGGCGTACGAGCGGGCCACGACCCTGTCGCGCTTGAGGTGGACGAAGTCCCAGATGCCGTGGAAGAACCAGCCGGCCGCCACCAGGTAGCGGCCCAGGTCTGGGTCCACGGCCAGTCCGAGGAGGGCGAGCGCGCCGAAGGCGAGCATGCCCAGCGCCTGGATCCGGATCGTGCCGGGCCGCAGCGCGTGCCCACCGATCGCGCTCCAGATCAGCGCGCACAGGGCGATCGGGACGATGACGGCGGTCGCGGGGACTTCCGCCAGCCGCAGTCCCGTGGTGAGAAGGAAGCTGGCGACCAGCACGATCCAGGAGAGGCGCCGCCTTCCCGCCCTGGCGACGACCAGGTAGAGCAGGGGCAGGATCAGGAGTATCTCGCCGAGCCCGGCCACCTGGCCGGCGTGGTCGCCGCCGCCCAGGGTCAGCGCGGCCGACGCGAGGGCCAGCAGCGTGGGCCAGCGCCGACCCAGGGTGTGGATGGCGCGGCTCATCGCGCGTACTCCTCACGGCGGCGGAGCATGACGAGGAGCATGAGCGGCAGCATCACGACGTGGGTGGCGATCATCAGTTGGTCGCCCGAGATGACGTTCAGCCAACTCAGTGGCGCGAGAACGACGGCCGGTGCGAACATCGCGCCGGTCATCTCCAACGTGCCCGCCCAGCCGTGGCCGCGATACCGCATCCAGCCGACCATCCCGACCGACATGTCGAACGCCATGGCCAGCGCGGCGATCTCGGGGTGCCGCGCCGCCGAGTGGTCGACGCCGGCGAGGGCGAGGACCCCGGCGCGGGCCGCGCCGAGGACCAGCATGCCGACCACCATCGCGGCGACCATCTCCAGGTAGTGCCGAACGAAGTGACGCCTCATCTGACTGCTCTCCTCCGGGGATGGACAAGGGGTGTCCCTGCACCGTCCACACTGGGCGGGGCGACGGACCGCAGGTAGTGCCGAACCCACACGTGGAGGCGTGGGCCCGTCACGAGATCTCATGACACCTGTCACGTCGGTCGACTGCGACAATGGCCGCGTGGTGGACGAGGCGATCGAGCACGGGACGGGGCTCACGGGCTTTCGCCGGTACACCTGGTGGACCCTGACCGGGGCCGTGGTGAGCATGCTGGTCCTCTTCACCGGCGACTGGCTGCTGGGTGGGAGCGTGCCGGCCTGGGCCCGCGGCGTCGGCGGCGCGGCGCTCACCGTCACCGTCGTCGCGAGCGTGGTGCTGCTCAACCGACGGCTGGCGTCGGTGCCCGGCGGCGCGGTGCGGGGCCGGCGCGCCGGATGGCTGATCGCCGGGGGCACGGGCGCCGCGGTGCTGGGCGCGGTTCAGCTCGGCTTCCGGGAGTACGGGCTGTGGGCGGTGGCCCCGGCGATGATGGTGGCGATCGGCGCGGCGTTCCTGTCGGCGCGGGGCCGGCGGGCGCTCGTCGCGGGCGCGGTGGCGGTCGCCCCGGTGCCCGGCACGCTCGTCTGTCTGCGCTCCGGCGAGGGCGACCTGCTCTACGCGGCGGCGTTCCCGCTGGGTCTGATGGCCTTCACCGCCTGGACGACCCTGGGTCCGTTGTGGGCGTGGGACGTGGCGGGACGGCTGCACCAGGCCCGGCGGCTCGCCGGTGAGCTGGCGGTCAAGGACGAACGGCTGCGGTTCGCCGCCGACCTGCACGACATCCAGGGCCACCACCTTCAGGTGATCGCGGTGAAGAGCGAGTTGGCGGCGCGGCTGGCCGAGGTCGACCCGGCCCGGGCCGCCGCCGAGATGAGAGAGGTGCGGCGGCTGTCCACCGACGCGCTGCGGGAGACCCGCGCCCTGGTGCAGGGCTACCGCCGCACGACGCTGGAAGAGGAGATCACCAACGCGACCCGGGTGCTCGCCGCCGCCGACATCGACGCGCGGATGGAGCTGCGGCCGGCCGCCGAGAGCCTGTCGGCGTCCGGCCGGCACCTGCTCGGGCTGGTGATGCGGGAGGCCACGACCAATGTGCTGCGCCACAGCCGCGCCGCGCGGGCCGACGTCGAGTACCGGGTCGACGGCGGCCGGGCCCACCTGCGGGTGAGCAACGACGGCGCGATGGAGGTGCCCGGCGCGGGGGCCGGCTCCGGGCTGGCCACGCTCGCCGAGCGGCTGACCGCGGCCGGCGGCGATCTGAGCTGGCGGCACGACGGGGACCGGTTCGTCGTCGCGGCGAGGCTGCCGGTGGGTGCGGCATGATCCGCCTGCTGCTCGCCGACGACGAGGAGATGCTCCGCGGGGCCCTGGCGGCGCTGCTCGGGCTGGAGGGCGACATCACCGTCGTGGCCGAGGCGTCGACCTCCACGGACGCCACGCGCCTGGCCCTGGAACACCGGCCCGACATCGCCGTACTGGACCTGGAGATGCCGCCGACCGACGGGCTGCGCGCCGCCGAGGAGATCCGAGCCGTGCTGCCCACCCGGATCGTGCTGGTCACCCGGCACGCCCGGCCGGCCGTGCTGCGCCGGGCGTTGTCCGCCGGGGTGAGCGGCTTCGTGCCGAAGAGCACGGCGGCCACCCGGCTCGCGGAGATCGTCCGCGACGTCGCGGCCGGCCGGCGGTACGTCGACCCGGAGATCGCCGCGTCCGCCCTCACCGAGGACGCCTGCCCGCTGACCGAGCGCGAACTGGAGATGCTGCGCGCGTCCCGGGCCGGCGCCTCGATCACCGAGATCGCCGCGCACGTCCACCTCGCCCCGGGCACCGTCCGCAACTACCTGTCCGCCGCCATGACCAAGCTCGGCGTCAGCTCGCGTCACGCGGCCGCGCATCGCGCGTGGCAGGAGGGCTGGATCTAGTCGCGCTTGGGCCAGACGAGGCCCTGACCGGTCCAGATGACACCCTTGTTGCGGCAGAGGCAGAAGGGGTGGCCGATGGGGTCGGCGTAGACGCGGAAGCCGTAGCCGTTGGGCCCGACGCAGTCCCGCTGCAGGGTCGCGCCGAGGGCCAGGACCCGGCGCTGTTCGGCCTCGATGTCGTCGACTTCGAAGTCGAGGTGGAACTGTTTGGGGTGCTCGCTGTCGGGCCACTGCGGGGCGCGGTAGTCCTCCACCTGGATGAAGGCCAGTTCGATCTCGCCGAACTGGATGCCGGCCCAGTTCTCGTTACTGCCCTCCTTGACCGGGAGCCCCATCACCCCGGAGTAGAAGGCTGCCAGCTTCATCGTGTCCGGGCAATCGATGATGAAGTCGGTCAGTTTCAGCATCCCGCGAGCTTGCCACAAGATCAGATGAGCCGGACTTCGACACCGGTCCTAGCCGGGTCGGTCGGGGTTCGCAGCATCATCGGTGAGAGCCGGGTGCCGTGGGGGGCGTCACCCGGACCCGCTCCTCCTCAGGACGGCTCTCGATGCCGTCGAGCTGCTCACGGATGGTCCTCCGCAGGTCGTCGTAGTCCCGGAAGTAGTGGTCGTTGAACAGGGTGTAGCCGGTCCACATCAGGTTGGCGCACACCCGCGGCAGCACCCGGCCCGTCGCCGCGCCCATGCCGACCAGCACCACCGACCTGATGCTGCCCGGCTCCTTCTCGTTCTGCACGTGGATCGCCTGGAACGCGGCGGCGCACGCCAGCGCCACGTTCAACGTCTCGCTCACGTCCTCCGCCGACTGCTCCATCGTCGGCGTCGAGATCAGGAACTTCGGGTTGGTCGCCCCGGACGGCACACACACGGCACTTCCCACCGGCAGCGACCCGCCGAACTGATCGCGGATCGCGCGCTGGACGCGCAACTGGATCCCCGCCCCGAGGTGTCGCTTGATGACCGCGTCGACCCCGCCGTCCATCCGCCCGGCCGAGTTGGTCGGGCTGACCCAGGCGTCGGCCTGCTGGTTGGTGATCGTCCCCTTGTGGATCTCGACCTCGGGGGTGTCTGCGAACGCCGCCCGCCACGCCTGTACGACCTTGCCGTTGACGTCCTTCAGCACCACCTTGAGCAGCGGCTTTTCAAGATCGGCAGTCATGGCTCACTCCGGTGGCGGGAAGGGGTGCATCCGACGTAGATCAAGATACCCGCGCCGGGTGACACACCAGTGCCGGGCGGAGTGCCGACGGACGGGCCCTCCTGCCTCCGACGTCGCACCTGTCGCACTCGCGCGGCACAATCCCCCTCACCTTGATCACCCGTGCCGTCACCGCCACGGGTCGCCGCGCCAGGAGCCCACGATGACCGACGCCGACGCCCCCACTCCGTCCGACCCGACCGATCCGCTGGCCCTCGCCGAACTCTTCAAGGGCGGCGGCGAGCCGTGGCTGCCGCTCCTGAAGCCGGTCATCGAGGCGCAGCCGGCCGCGGCCACGTTCATCGGCCCGGGCCGCGCCCCGAAGGTCGTACCCGTCCGGGAACTGACCTTCCAGGCGCTCAAGCCCAACCCGCCGCACAAGTGGAAGGTCGTCGTCTTCGGCCAGAACCCGTACCCTCGGCCCGAGAGTGCCACCGGCATCGCCATGTTCGACAACACCTTCCACGACTGGGCCGACAGCCAGTTCGGCAGGGTCGTCACCATCCGCTGCATCATCAAGGCCGCGGCGATGTGGAAGCACGGCATCCCCAAGAAGACGCCGATCGGGGACGTTCGCGCCCTGCTGAAGGATCACGACACCGTGCAGCCGCCGGAGTGGTTCCAGGCGATGCTCACGCAGGGCGTGTTGCTGCTGAACGCGGCACTCACCGCGAGCAGCGACGGCGCGATGTCCACCGGCCAGCACACCGCGTTCTGGCAACCGGTCGTCGAGAAGCTCGTCGAGGAGATCCTGAAGGCCAAGCAGCACGCCGACGAAGAGGACCGGGGCGTGGTGTTCGCGTGGTGGGGGGCGCACGCCCGCAACCTGAAGAAGATCGTGCTCCGGCTCGCGGAGAAGTACCCCGAGGTGGAGGTCCGGCACATCGACCACCCCAACCCCGCGGCACAGGGTGACATCTTCTGCGACGGGAACCACTTCGCCGACGTGAACACGGCCCTCAGGACGCTGGGCGCCGACGAGATCGACTGGCTGCCCAGCAAGGGGTGGAGCACGCTGACCGGACAGGCCGGCGGCACGGACGCGGGCATGGCCGACCGGATGGGGGCGTTCATCGCCTCCACGATGGAGCTGCACAAGCTCTACCTCGAGCGGCTCGCCGGCGTCAAGGACGAGGGGCTCGTACTTCCCGCGATCACCGGCGTGTTCGACACCCCCCTCATGGACTTCCGCGAGGCCGCCGCACCGGTGACCAAGCTGCTGCCGGGGCTCGACCGGCACGTGGAGCAGTCGCGCCGGTTCGGCGAGATGCAGGTGGACGGCGGGGCCGAGGGCCTGTCCGTCGACGAGGTCGCCGCCCTCTACCTGTACACCTGCGAGTCGGCGTTCTACCGGCAGATCAACGCCACCCTGCGTGACCCGGACCGCAGTAGGATCCTCCCGTACCTGCCGTACCTGCGGCTGTTGTTCTCGGCCGTGTCGCGGCTTCCGGCCCGCAGGGAGCCGCTGTGGCGCGGGGTGTCGCTGGACATGCGGGCGCAGTACCCGCTCGGCCGGACCGTGACGTGGTGGGGCGTTTCCTCGTGCACGTCGAAGCTCAGCGTGGCCCAGGCGTTCCTCGGCAGCCGCGGCAGGCGGACGCTCTTCGAGGTGCTTCCCGTGCGGGCGGTGGGCATCCGCAGGTTCTCCGCGTTCACCGGTGAGGAGGAGTTCATCCTCGCCCCCGGCACGCAGCTCCAGGTGACCGACGTGAGGGCCGAACGCAACGGCCTGTGCACCGTGCGGCTGGCCGAACTGTCCGAGCAGCACCTGGTGGCGTGAACAGGCGCGGCGGGGTGGCCTGCCGGCACCGAGCACCGGAGCGCTCATGCGGACTGCGGTTCTCCAGGCCGACCAGGTTCATGCCGGTCACCGCCAGTGGCGGTCTTGCCACAGCCGGACGGGCCGTCAGCACGACCGGGGAGGCCGGAGGTCGAGGAAGACGCCCAAAGATCAACTCCACCGGATGCTGGGAATTTGCTACTAGAATGTGGGACATGAACTCCGTCGTCTACACCCATGGACATCACGAGTCGGTGCTGCGCTCACACCGCTGGCGCACCGCCGCCAACTCGGCCGGCCACCTCCTGCCGGTCCTGCGGCCCGGGCTGACCGTGCTGGATGTCGGCTGCGGGCCGGGCACCATCACCGCCGACCTGGCGGCCCTGGTGGCCGCCCCGGACGGATCAGGGCGGGTCACCGCCGTCGAGATCACCACCGGCGCACTCGCACTGGCCCGGGCCGAGATCGGGGCCCGGCGACAGGGAAACGTCGACTTCGCGGTCGGCGACGTGCACGCGCTGCCCTTCCCGGACGACTCCTTCGACATCGTGCACGCCCACCAGGTGCTGCAGCACGTCGGCGATCCGGTCCGGGCGCTACGCGAGCTGCGCCGGGTCTGCCGGCCGGGCGGGCACATCGCGGTACGCGACAGCGACTACGGGGCATTCACCTGGCACCCGCGCCGACCCGAACTCGACGAGTGGCTGGCGCTCTACCAACGGCTCGCCCGGGCCAACGGGGGCGAGCCGGACGCCGGGCGCCGGCTGCTCTCCTGGGCGCACGCCGCCGGGCTCACCGACGTCACGGCGACATCGAGCACGTGGTGTTTCGCGACCCCGCAGGACCGGGCCTGGTGGGGCGACCTGTGGGCGGAGCGGGTGGTCGACTCGGCGCTGGGGCATCAGGCCCTCGCCGCAGGAGTCGACCCGGGAACGCTGGCGCGGATCGCGGCCGGCTGGCGGGCGTGGGCCACCGAGCCGGACGGCTGGCTCTCGATCCTGCACGGCGAGCTGCTGGCCCGGCCCTGAGCGCCGCCCGCCGACCACCACTTTTCAACGCCCCGTCGGTGTCGTTCCGGTTCCTGAAGGACCATTTGCGGCTCAGCGACTCGGACCTGTCCAAACAGATGGCCACACTGGAATCGGCCGGCTACGTGACCACGACGAAGGACGGTCGCGGCTACGGCCGCCGGGCCTACGGGACGCATTGCGCGGCGTTGCGCGCGCTGCTGGACGGGTGGGGCTGAACCGATCGGTCGGGCCACCCGTCCGACGGCCGACACATTTACCGTCTCCACTCTCACCCCCGTGGCTCGTCCGACGATAGATTGATCCCATGGCCTCTCAGATCGTCGCCACCGAGGAACTGCTCGCCTACGTCGAGGACGTCTCACACCCCGAGGACGAGGTGCTGACGGAATTGCGGACGCTGACCGCCGAGCTGCCCGGCGGCGCGGCGATGCAGGTCATGCCCGCCGAAGCGCGGCTGCTCGCGATGCTGGTCCGGCTCACCGGCGCGTCCACGGTGCTGGAGATCGGCACCTACACCGGGTACAGCACGCTGTGCATGGCCCGGGCTCTCCCCGAGGGCGGGCGGCTGATCACCTGCGACATCGACAAGAGGTCGACCCGCATCGCCGCCGAATTCTGGCAGCGTGCGGGCGTCGCCGACCGGATCGACCTGCGGCTCGGGGACGCGCACGAGACCCTCGACCGGCTGCGCGCGGAGCACGGCGCGGCGGTTGTCGACCTGGTGTTCATCGACGCCGACAAGAAGAGCTACCCGGCGTACTACGAGAAGGCGGTCGACCTGGTCCGGCCGGGCGGCCTCATCGTCATCGACAACACGTTGTTCTTCGGTCGGGTCATCGATCCGACCGCCGACGATCCGGACACCGTCGCAATCCGCGACGTGAACGAACTCATCCGCACCGACCGCCGGGTGGAGGCGTGCGTCCTGCCCCTGGCCGACGGGGTGACCCTGGCGCGCAGAACGTCCGGCTGACCGGCCGGCGGCCGGTCGTCCCCGGGCCGTGGGATCGCGCCGGGCCACGACCGGCCTGCCTGCCCCGGTTCACCCCGCGCTGGTCTGCTCCTGCAGTGCCGGCGTGGCGAGGCCGGGAGTGATCAGGCGCATGGTGCTCGGCGGGTCTCGGCGATCGGCCAGCAGGTGCAGGCGTTCCACCCCGTCGACCTCGGCTGCGGGTAGCGACCGCCGGCAGTCGCAGTTCCGGTCGTCGAACCCGGCGAACCGATAGGCGATCTCCATCATCCGGTTCCGGTCGGTGCGCCGGAAGTCCGCGAGCAGATGGGCCCCGACTGCGGCGGCCTCACCGGCCAGCCAGTTCAGGATCACCGTGCCGACCCCGAAGGACACCACCCGGCACGAGGTGGCCAGCAGTTTCAGGTGCCAGACGGTGGGACGGCGCTCCAGCAGCAGCACCCCGATCGCGCCGTGCCCCCCGAACCTGTCGGTCAAGGTGGCCACGAGCACGTCGTGGCCCTCGTCGACGAGCAGTCGGCGTAGCGTCTCGTCGGAATAGTGCACGCCGGTCGCGTTCATCTGGCTGGTACGCAGGGTCAACTCCTCCACCCGGCTCAGCTCGACCTCGGTGGCCCGGAGAATCCGCAGTTCGAGGTCGAGTGAGCGCAGGAACGCCTCGTCGGGGCCGCTGAACTCGGCCCGTTCGGCGTCGCGACGAAGGTTCGCCTGGTACATCGCCCGCCGCTTTCCCGAATCCACCGTCCTGGCGGCCGGGGTGAACTCGGGCAGGGTGGTCAGCGTGGTCGCCTGCTCCGCCGGGTAGCACCGGATCTCGGGCAGGTGGAACTGCACCTCGGCCCGCTCGGCGGGTTGGTCGTCGATGAACGCGATGGTGCGGTGGGCGAAGTTGAGCCGGTCCGCGATCGACCGCACCGAGTCCGACTTCGGGCCCCAGCCGACCTCGGCCAGGACGAAGTACTCCGCGATGCCCAGTTCCTCAAGCCGGGCCCAGGTCGGCTCGTAGTCGTTCTTGCTGGCCACGGCCTGCAGGATGCCCCGGGCGTCAAGCTCGACGACGACCTGCCGAATCTCGTCCGCGAGCCGTACCTCGCCGTCCTCGAGCAGGGTGCCCTGCCACAGCGTGTTGTCCAGATCCCAGACCAGGCACTTGACCATGGTCGTGGCTTTCTCGCTCACCCGTGTCCTCTCGGTGGTTCATCAGGCGTAGGTGCCGAGGGCGTGCTCGGCCAGGATCAGCTCGCAGATCTCGTTGCTGCCCTCGATGATCTCCATCAGCTTGGCGTCGCGGTACGCCCGCGCGACGGGGTGGCTGTCCCGCGCGCCCGCCGAGGCGAGCACCTGGACCGCGGTCGCGGCGCCCGCCGCGGCGTGCCGGGAGCTCACGTACTTCGCCAGCACGGTCGCCGACACCATCTCAGGCGACCGGCTGTCCCAGCAGTGGCTGGCGTGCGCGCACATCCTGGTCGCGATCTGCTCCGCGGCCAGCAGCTGCGCCACGTGTCGGGCGACGAGCTGGTGCTCGGCCAGTGGCTTGCCGAACTGCTCCCGGCGGCGGGCGTGCCCGCTCACCTCGGTCAGGCAGGCACGCAGGATGCCGACGCAGCCCCAGGCCACCGAGATCCGACCGTAGGCGAGGGCGGTGGTGACCAGCAGCGCCGTGGACTGCCCGACCCCGCCGAGCACGTCGGCGGCGGGCACCCGGACACCGTCCAGGTGCACGAAGGCGTGTCCGGCGGCGCGGCAGCCCAAGGGCTCGGGAACCCGCTCCACGGTGACACCGGGGGCCGACGTGGGCACCACGACCGCCGCCGCGCCGTCACCGTACCGGCCGAACACCACGAGCAGGTCGGCGTAGCAGGCGGCGGTGATCCAGACCTTCTCCCCGGTCACCACCACGGCGTCGCCGTCAGGCTCGATGCGGGTGGTCATGGCGGAGAGGTCGCTGCCCGCCCCAGGCTCGCTGAACGCGACGGCGGCCAGTTCCCCGCCTGCCAGCCGGGACAGGTGGGCGCTGCGCTGCGGCCGGTCGCCGAGCCGTTGGATCGTCCAGGCGGCCATCCCCTGGGAGGTCATCAGGCTCCGCAGCGAGCTGCACCGGCTGCCGACGAACGCGGTCAGCTCGCCGTTGTCCGCACTGTTCAGCCCGACGCCGCCGTAGCGGGTGGGGACCTGCGCGCACAGCACACCCCGGGCGGCGAGCGTGCGTACCACCTTGTCGGGGATGGTCCCGGCCCGGTCCCAGGCGTCGGGCTGGTCACCGATCACCTCGCCGGCGAAGGCGATGAGCTCGTCAGGCTCAGCCACGTTCGTCCTCGTCGGATTCCCGCAGCCGCCGGACGAGCCCGGTCATCCGCGCGACGGTGCGGAAGTTGTCCAGCCGCAGGTCCCGACCCGCGATCTCGATGTCGAATGCCTCCTCGAGGAATACGACCAGCTCCATGGCGAACAGGGAGGACATGCCGCCGCTGTCGAACAGGTCGACGTCCGGTTCCCAGGTCTTCTTGGTGCGCTCCGCGAGGAAGCGGGAGATCCGCTCGGCGACGGCCTGGGCGGTCGGCTCGGTGGACTGCTCGGGCATGGTGGTCATGACGGGTTCCTTCCGTAGTCGTAGAAGCCACGGCCGGTCTTCCGGCCGAGGTGTCCTGCGTGGACCTTGTCCAGCAGGAGCTGATCCGGTTCGCAGCCCGCGTCACCGGTCCGCTCGTGGAGGACCCGCAGCGAGTCGGCGAGGTTGTCCAGGCCGATCAGGTCGGCGGTACGCAGCGGCCCGGTGCGGTGGCCGAGGCAGCCCTCGAAGAGCGCGTCGACCGTCTCCGGAGGCGCGGTGCCCTCGCGTACCACCCGGATCGCGTCGTTGATCATCGGATGCAGCACCCGGCTCGTCACGAAGCCCGGATTGTCCATCACGACGAGCGCCGTGCGGCCGAGCTCGGCGAGCACCGAGGCGAGGGTCGCCTCGGCGGCGGCGCCGGTGCGCCTGCCGCGGATCACCTCCACCATGGGGATCAGGTAGGGCGGGTTCATGAAGTGGGTACCGATGAAGTCCTCGGGCCTGGCCACCGAATCGGCCAGTTCGTCGATCGGGATCGACGAGGTGTTGGACACCACCGGCGTGCCGGGCCTGACCAGCGCGGAGACCTTGGCCAGCGCGGCGGCCTTCACCTCGGCCAGTTCGGTCACCGCCTCGATCACGGCGGTCGCCTCCGCGCCCTCCTCCATCGAGACGGTGGTGACCAGCTCGCCCCGCGGGACACCCTCCGGCAGCGCACCCATCAGCTGCGCCAGCTTCAGTTCCTGGCGAATCTTCCGGCGCGCGTGGTCGAGCTTCGCCTCGTCCACGTCGACCAGGGTCACCCGTAGCCCGAACCCGACGCCGAGCGACGCGATGCCCACGCCCATCACCCCGGCTCCCAGGATCATGAGCCTGTGCGTTCTCTGTTCCTTCGACATCACACCTCCATGACAAGCGCGTCTTCCATCGACTGGTGGATCGTTCGCGGCGGGGACAGGTCAGCCGGCTCCTTTCCCGCCGGGGGCCGCGTCGCGGCCGGACCAACATGCCAGCAGGGACTGGAGCCGGGCGGTGACCTGTGCCCGAGTGCCGGGGTCCGCGTGTGGTGCCGCCGCGGCCAGCATGTCGCCGACCCGGTCGAGTTCCTTGATCAACAACGGGCCGTCGGCCGCAGGACCTGGGCGGTCGAGCACCGTACGGGCCGCCGGGGCCTCCGCGCGCGGCTGAGAGCGCCCGGCGTCGGTGTCCACCGGGTGCCGGGGGCGGCCTGACGCGTCGGCGGGCCGCTCGGTGCGCTCCTCGCCGCGGCGGTGCCGCCAGGTCAGCGCGGGAAGCACGACCCCGAGCGCGCCCGCCAGGTCACCGCGTTCCACCGCCCGCAGGAACGGGTCGTCGCCGGTGGTCGTCGCGGCGGTCGGGGCGGGGCCGTGGGACACCGGCGCACGGCCGTCGGCGGGCGGGTCGAGCCGGGTACGGCCGGCGTAGGCCGCCCTCCAGTCGACCGGCGTGCCGCGCACCTGGGCCTCGGCGAGGGAGGTGAGCATGCGCTGCGCGTCGCTCTCCCCCATCCGCAGCGAACCGACCGAGGTGACCTCCGCACCGACGTCGCGGGCGATCTCCTCGACCGGCACGGTCAACAGGGGATGCGACGACGGCTCGACGAACGTGGTGAATCCGAGGCCGAGCAGGGTACGCACCGCAGGGTCGAACTCCACCGGCCGGCGCAGATTCTGGAACCAGTACTCCGCGTCGAGCCGGGTGCTGTCGAGCAGTTCCCCGGTCACCGCCGAGCAGAACGCGACGTCGGTGGGGCGCGGGCGCAGATCACCCACCGCGTCGAGGAGGGGTTGCCGGATCGCGTCGACCTGCGCCGAGTGGGAGGCGAAGTCGGACACGATCCGGGCCACCCGGACCCCTTCGTCCACAAGCTGGGCGAACAGCTCCTCGATCGCGCCAGGGGTACCGGCCACACTGGTGATTGCGGGCCCGTTTACCGCCGCGACGGCGAGCCGGTCGCCCCAGGCGGCGAGCCGTCGGCGTACCTGCCCCACCGGCTGCGGGACGGACAACATGGCGCCGTGGCCGGCCAGGGTCCCGGCGATGATCCGGCTGCGCAGCGCCACCACACGCGCCGCGTCCCGCAGGGACAGCGCGCCCGCGACGTGGGCCGCGGCGATCTCGCCCTGGGAGTGCCCCACCACCGCCGCCGGGTGCACGCCGAAGGACCGCCACACAGCGGCGAGGGACACCATGACCGTGAACAGCGCGGGCTGCACCACGTCCGCGCGGTTCATCGAGGCCGCGCCCCGGCGGCCACACACCACGTCCACCAGTGACCAGTCCACGTGCGGCTCGAACGCCTCCGCGCAGGCGAGCACGCTGTCCCGGAACACCGGCGAGTCCTTCCACAACCCGCCGCCCATTCCGCGCCACTGCCCACCGGCGCCGGCGAACATCATCGCCACGCCGCCGCCCGGCCCGGCGGTGCCCCGTACCAGGCCGCTGTGGTCGTCCCCGCGGGCCAACGCGTCGAGCCCGGCGAGCAGGTCCGCGCGGTCGGCACCCACGACGACCGCACGGTGCTCGACGGCGGGCCGCCCGGCGGCCAGGGAGCACCCGAGGTCCGCGACGTCGAGGTCCGGGTCTGCGCGCAGGCGCTCGGCGAGCCGCCGCGCCCGGGCCCGCACCTCGGCGTCCGAGCGGCCGGACACCGGCCACGGCAGCGCGCCGGTGATCTCGGGCCCCACCGGAGGGACGGGCCGTGCCGGGCCGGTCAACGGACGAACCGGCGGGCCTGCTCGCCGAGCAGCTTCGCGGTGGCGGTGAGCAGGTGTTCGGTGATCGTGTCGACGTTCCGGCGCTGCCAGGGTTCGAGCTCGGTGCCCCGTACCCAGTCGTTGAAGGCGCCCATCGCGGGCCCGCAGGGGATGTGGTAGTCGACCCTGCGACCGGGCTCGCCGGCGCGGGCCAGGGCCAGCCCCTGGGTGAGGTACGCCCGGAACACGGCGGCCATGTCCTCCTTCGGGTTGGCGGTCCCACCCACCTCGGCCAGGACCTCGGCGAAGGGGCGGAGCAGGTAGCGCCGTTCGATCTGGTCCCGGGTGGCGGGGTCGATGTCGGTGTAACGGTCGTGGGCCCGCCACAGCTCGTACAGCTTCATCGCCCTGGCCGGGTAGAACAGGCCCTTGCGGGCGACGGTGTTCTTCGCGCCCAGTTCGAACATCTCCGCCCACGGGGCGACGTCCACGTCGTGCACGGACAGGCTCTGCAGGATGTCCTTGGCCAGCGGACTGGTGGCGGCCTCGACGGTGCACTGGTTGATCGAGCCGGTGAGCAGGAACTCCGCGCCCATGAGCAGCGCCGCCCCGGCGGCCTCTGGCGTGCTGATCCCGCCGGCCGCGCCGACATGCACCCGCTCGGGGCCGATGGCCAGCCGGTCACGCAGACGCAGGACCGAGGGCAGCAGGGTGGCCGTCGTCGCCGGGCCGGTGAGCCACCCCGACCCGGCTTCCACCACGACGTCCGTGGCGACGGGCAAGGCCGCCGCGCGGGCCGCCTCGTCGGCGGTGACGTGGCCGTGGTCCCGCAGGTGACGAACCACGTCCGCCGGGGCGGGCGAGAGCATCTGTTCGGCCAGGTCGCTGCGGTTCACCTTGGCCAGCACCGACCCACCCTTGAGCCGGAACATCACCAGCGCCGGGGTGATCTCCAGATAGCCGGACGCCTCGATCACGCCCACTCCCAGACGCAGGTACAGCTCCACCAGGGCCAACTCCCGACCGGGATCCCCAGGGTGGTAGGGCAGGTTGGCGCCGAACTGGCTGTTCCGGCCCAGCTCCGCCACCACCTTGCCGACCCCGTCCTCCACCTCGGCCAGGGTGCACCCCCCGGCGCCGTAGAAGCCCATCCCCCCGGCCCTGGACAGGCGCGACAACAGGTCCACCCCGGACACCGCGCCGTACATCGACCCCGCGACGCAGGCGTGGCGCAGGCCGTAGCGCGCGCGGAACGTGGCCGCACCGAGTTCGGCGTCCTCCGGCCTCCCGGCCGCGACGGACGCCGGCGGCGCGCCGTCCTCGGCGGGCTGCGCCGGCGTGGCGGCGGGCTGTTCCGGTGCCAGCGCGTCCATGACGGCGGGCTGCGCCGGTGCCACCGTCACCGTGGCGGGCGGCGGCGCAACGGTCTCCGTGGAGGCCACGGCGGCCTGCTCGTCGGCCGCCCGCTGCCTGATCTTGGCGACGAGGTTGCGGAGCACCCGTCCCGGGCCCAGCTCCACGAACTCGAACTCCCCGCGGTCCATCAGGTGGCGCATCATGTCCAGCCAACGGACCGGGCTGTCGATCTGCCGGGTGAGGCGGGTCCGCATCCCCTCCGCGTCGTGCGGCTGGGCATCGACGTTGGCGATCACCGGGATCCGCGGCGGGGCCAGCTGAACCGTGTGCAGGAACCGGCCGAACTCCTCGGCCGCCCCGGACACGAACGGGGAGTGCAGCGCCCCGCTCACCCGCAGCCTGACGTAACGGCCACCCGCCGCCTCGACCAGCGGCTTGACCGCGTCGATGCCGCCGTCCGGGCCCGCCAGCACCACCTGGTCCACGGCGTTGATGTTGGCCACGGACACCCCGTCGATCCCGGCGATCAACGACTCGACGGTGGACAGGTCGCAGCCGACGACCGCCGCCATCGCCCCCACGGCGGCCTGCCCCATCAGCTCACCACGGCGGGCGACGAGGCGCAGGCCGGTCTCGAAGTCGAACACCCCCGCGGCGAACAGCGCCGCGTACTCCCCCAGGCTGTGCCCGACGAGGTAGTCCGGCGCAACCGGGTCGTCCTCCAGCCGCGCCAGGTAGGACAGCGCGGACACGGTGTAGAGGGCGGGCTGGGTGTACTCGGTCTGTCGCAGCCGCCCCTGCGGGTTGCGCTCGCACAGCTCGCGGACGGAGTAGCCGAGGACGGCGTCGGCGGCGGCGACCTGGGCGGGGAAGCGGTCGAACAGGTCGGCGCCCATACCCTGGGCCTGAGACCCCTGACCGGGAAAGCCGTACACCTTCATCCGAACTCCTTCCGCTGTGGCCGCCACGGACGTGGGGGTGGTCGTAGAGGGCCGGAACGCCGTGCGCACGTCGGCGAGCAGGCGACAGTCGTGACCGAACACGCTCAGCAGCGGGTAGGACCGACTGCGGGCGGGCCCGAGCAGGGCAGCGGTCAGGTTGTGCAGGGTGCCCGACGGCCCCAGATCGACGTAGCGGTGCGGACCGGTCGCCTCCAGCCCACGGATGGCGCGCTCGAACTCGATCGGCCCCGACACCACCTGCCAGTAGTGCTCCGGCGTCGGTTGGCGCACCTGAACGCCGGTGGCGCACGAGAAGATGGGGATCCGGGGCTCTCGCAGCACCAGCCCGTCGAGCAGCCCACGGCAGGCCTCCCGGCGGGAGTCGAGCAGCCGCGAGTGGAACGCGTGCTCGACCGCGACGCGCTGACACGGAACCTCCGCCGCGCGCAGCGCCGCCTCCGCCGCCACGAGATCCTCCTCCGCCCCGGAGATCACGAAGTGCTCCGGCCCGTTTCGCGCGGCGAGGTCGGTGTGCTCCCGCAGCTGCGGCATCCGCTGGTGCAGCCCGGGGTCGGCGAGCACCGCGAGCATCCCGCCCGGCGGCAGCCCCTCCAGCGCCCTGGCCTGCGCGACGACCAGACGCAGGCACTCCTCGACGGTGAGCACGCCGGACGCCGCGGCCGCGGTGAACTCGCCGAGGCTCGCCCCGAGCATCAGGTCGGCGACGATGCCGTCGGCGCGCAGCAGCTCGACCATGGCCAGCTCGACCATCACGATCGCCGGGTGGGTGACCAGGGTGTCGGTGAACGGCTCACCCGCCCGGCCCCCGTGGTACAGCCGCGCCAGCACCGACTGACCGCACAGCTCGGCGACCATCGCGTCGAACCGGTCCATCTCGGCCCGGAACACCGGCTCCTCCCGGTACAGCTGCGCTCCCATCCGGTACTGCTGGGAGCCCTGACCGGAGAACAGGAAGACCGTCGGGGCGCTCACCCCTCACCCCCGGCGAGCGCGACGATGTCCTTGACCACGAACCCCCCTTCCCGGAAGCCGGACAGCTGACCCGTGGGGGCACCGGCCCTGCGGGCCGCCGCCAGCACCTCACGCAGCGGCCGGTCGCCCGCGGCGAGCAACGCGCGCATGACCGCCGCGTACCCGCCGATGAGCAACGCCACGGTGTCGTCGCTGAACAGGTCCCGGTAGTAGGAGATGTGCATGGTCATCACGCTGGTGGGGAACACGTCCAGCCGCAGCGGGAAGCCCATCCGGGAGACGTAGTAGCCGGGAGGGAACCGCTCGGAGGTGTCCACGCCGACGTTCTGGAACACCAGGTAGCTCTCGCAGGGCAGCTGCCCGGGCGGCAGCTCGCTGTGCGACAGCGCCTCGTCGAGCACCGAGTGCTCGTGCGCCCCGACCTCGGCGATCTCGACCATGACCCGGCGCAGGAACTGCGGTACCGGCTCGGCCCCGTCGACCCTCGTGCGCAGCGGCAGGATGTTGAGCGTGGGCCCCACCATCGTCTCGGCGCCGTCCAGGCCGGACGAGCGGCCCGTCATCAGCATGCCGTGTACCACGTCCACGTGGTCGCCCTCGCCGGTGAGGGCCGCCACGGTGATCGCCCAGCCCGCCTGGAACAGGGTGTTGAGCGTGACCTTCCGCTGCTGGACCAGCTCGCGCAGCCCTGCGGCCAGGTCGTCGGGCAGACTGATCCACTGCCTGCCGAACCCCTCGGCGGCGCCGATCCGGTTACCGGGGACGCGGCGGGCCAGCTGCGTCGGTTCGCGCAGACCGGCCAGCGCCCTGCGCCAGTAGTCCGCCTCGGCCCGCCGGTCCCGCCGCTCGACCTCGGCGATGAAGTCGCGGAACCGCAGCCCGGTCTCGGGCGCCGGGGTACGGCCCGCCAGCAGGTCGGCGATCACGGCGTCGAACTGGTTGGCGATGATGTTGAACGACCAGCCGTCCAGGCACAGGTAGCTGAGGCTGACCACCATCAGGCAGTGACCGTCGTCCACGTCGGCGACGAGGTAGCGCAGGCCCGCGGGCACGGCGGGGTCGACGCCGCGTACCCGGTCGGCCGCCAGGTGACGCTCCAGCGCGGCGTCCTGCTCGCTCGGGGCCAACCCGCGCCAGTCGACGTACTCGAACTCCACCTGCGGCTCACGGTGCACGACCTGCACCGGCTCGTCGACACCCTGCCACACGAACGAGGTGCGCAGCACCTCGTAGGCGCGGGCCAGCACGGTCGCGGCGGTGCGGAACACCTCCGGGTCCACCAGCCCGCGCGGCATGGCGGTGAGCCGGTGGACCTGGAACGCACCCGCGGCGGGGTGGGCGAGCAGGGTGCGCAACGCCCACGACTGGAACGGCGCCAGCGGGTAGACCGCCTCGACACCCGGGTCGACCCGCAACCCGGCGACGACGTCGTCGGAGGTCTCGGCGGCGGGCCCGGTCTCCGCCGGGACGCTCGCGGCGGAGACCGCGGCGGCGAGCTCGCCCAGCGTGTCGTGCTGGAACAGCATCTGCGGGGTGAGCTGGAGGCCACGCTTACGGGCGGCGGAGACCACGGTGATGGTGTGGATCGAGTCGCCGCCGAGCCGGAAGAAGTTGCTGCCGGTGCCGACCCGTCCGGTGCCGAGCACCTCCTCCCAGATCTCGGCGAGGACGCGTTCGACCGGCGTGGTCGGCTCGGTGGAATCCTCGGCGTCGCCCACCGGATCGGGCAGCGCGGGCGGCAGGGCCGCCCGGTCGAGCTTGCCGTTGGCGTTGATCGGGAACCGGTTCAGCGGCACGAACGCCGAGGGCACCATGTAGTCGGGCAGCCGGTCCTTCAGGTGCGCGCGCAGCCTCGGCACCAGCGCGGCGGCGGCCCTGGCGAACACCGGGTCGGTCGAGGTGTCCTCGGGGCGGACCCCGGCGGCCGGCGGGTGGGCGACCCACCGGCCGCGCGTTCCGGGGGTGGCGAGCACGACCGAGTAGCGGCCGTCCGCCGCGCCCGGGGCCCAGCTCAGGGCGGCGCTGCGGCCCAGCCGCCGCGCCAGCCGCCACCACAGCTCGGGGTGCACGGCGTCCACCCGCTGCGGGCCGGGCCGCGACGCCAGCGCGGGCGCCGGGTCGTCCGCGTCGGCCCGGTCGAGCGCGGCCAGCGCCGCCGCGACGTCGGCGAGTCTCGCGTTGGGCACCCCCCGGACCACGACCGCCTCAGGGTCCCTGTCCCGCACCAGGGTCTCGACCTCGGCGAGGGTGGTCCGCCCGTCGACCCACTCGACCACGGTGTCGGGCACCCGCTGCTCGGCCGGCGCGCCGGCGTGCAGCAGGGCGTCGTAGCGGTAGCGGGTCATCTCGTTGTCGCGCTCGCCGCGGCGCAGCTGGGTCTCCACCCTGCTGATCCGGGGCTGGTCGCGGCGCAGCAGGTCGAAGAACGCCGGGTCCAGCACCAGCTCGCGGTCCTGGGCGGCCGCGTGCCGGATCCGGGAACGGGCCTGGGCGGCGCTGTGGCCGGCGGCCTCCCGACGCAGCTCGACGTCGGTGTGGAAGGTGTCGAACAACTGCAACGCCCGCACGTCGCCGACGAACACCACCCCGCCGTCGGCGACGACGCGCAGGGCGCCGGCGATCACCTCACGCAGGTACCCCGGGTCCGGGAAGTACTGCACCACCGAGTTGATCACTACGGTGTCGAACTGGCCGGGACCGAACGCGCTCAGGTCGTGCGCGGGGAGCACGTGCAGCTGCACGGCGGACAGGTCGGCACGCGCCGCGACGACCGTGTCGCGCAACTGCCGGACGGCGGTCTCGGACATGTCCGTGCCGTGGTACTCCGCGCAGTGCGGGGCGATCCGGGACAGCAGCAGCCCGGTGCCGCAGCCGATCTCCAGCACCCGCCTCGGGCCCAGCTCCAGGACCCGGTCGACGGTGGTGCCGACCCACTCCCACATGTCCAACGGCGACAGCGGCTCACCGGTGTAGCTGCTGTCCCAGCCGCGGATGTCGAAGTCGGGCTCGATGGCCAGGCCGTCGCCGTAGACGCGGTCGAACACGTCGCGCCACTCCACCCCGCGGTCGTCGGTGGCCTCCTCGACCTGCCCGGGCTCGGGGATGACGTAGGCGACCAGCCTGTTGCCGTCGTCCTCGGGCAGCACGATGGCCTCGCGCACCCCGGGATGGTCGGTCAGGGCGGTGCCGACCTCGCCCAGCTCGATGCGGTGCCCACGGATCTTGACCTGCTGGTCGGCGCGGCCGAGGTACTCCAGTTCGCCGTTGGACAGCCAGCGCACCAGGTCGCCGGAGCGGTACTCGCGCCCGGCGGGGCCATCGACGAACCGCTCGGCGGTCAGTTTCGGCCGGTCAAGGTAGCCGACGGCCACCCCGGCGCCGCCGACGTACAGCTCGCCGCGCACGCCGATCGGGCTCGGCTCGCCGTAGGAGTCGACCACCCGCACCGACAGGTCCGGGATCTGGCGGCCGATCGGTGAGCCGGGCGACGCCCAGTCCAGGTCCGCGCGGGTGATCTCGCGGAAGGTGACGTGCACCGTGGTCTCGGTGATGCCGTACATGTTGATCAGCCGGGGCCGCTGGTCGCCGTGCCGGTCGAACCACGGGCGCAGACCGGGCACGTCCAGCGCCTCCCCGCCGAAGATCACCAGGCGCAGGGACAGCTCTCCCGGCGGTGCGGTCTCCTCGGCGGCCGTCAGGTGCCGGAACGCCAGCGGGGTCTGGTTGAGCACGGTCACCCGCTCGGCGCGCAGCAGCTCCAGGAACTCCTCCGGCGAGCGGGAGACGCCGTACGGCACGATGACGAGGCGGCCGCCGTGCGCGAGCGCCCCCCACAGTTCCCAGACCGAGAAGTCGAAGCTGAAGGAATGGAACAGGGTCCAGGTGTCCCGGGGTCCGAAGTGGAACCAGTGGTCGGTCGCGGAGAACAGCCGGGTGATGTTGGCGTGGCTGACCACCGCGCCCTTGGGCATGCCGGTGGAGCCGGAGGTGTAGATCACGTACGCCGGATCCTGCGGGTTCGCGCCGGGCAGGCGACCGGGATCGGCGGCGGGCGGGTGGCCGTCGACGGTCACGACGGCGGCATCGCCGAGCGGGAGGCGGTCCACCAGGTGACGCTGGGTGACGACGATGCCCGCCTTGCTGTCGGTGAGCAGGTACTGGATCCGCTCGCCGGGGTAGGTCGGGTCGATCGGTACGTAGGCGCCGCCCGCCTTGAGAATGCCCAGCACACCGAGGACCAACTCCGGTGACCGCTCGGTGACCAGCGCCACCAGCGTGCCCCGCCCCACCCCGCGGTCGCGCAGCGCGGCGGCGAGCGCGGCGGCCCGCTCGTCGAGTTCCCGGTACGTCAGGCTGACGCCCTCGCAGCGCACCGCCACCGCGTCCGGCGTGGCCCGGGCGTGGGCGGCGAACAGCTCGTGCGCCAGCTCGGCGGGCGCGGGGGTGGTGTGCGACCGCGGACCCCACTCGGTCTCGATCCGCGTACGCTCCTCGGCGGTCATGACCGGCAGCCGGGCGATGGTGGTGTCCGTGGCAGATGCCACCTCGTCCAGCAGGGTCCGGTAGGCGGCCAGCAGCCGGTCGATCGTGGCGTGGTCGAACACCGAGGAGTCGTACTCGACCTCGACCAGCAGGTCGTCGTTGCGATCGACGACGCTGATCCACAGGTCGAACTTGGCGGTCGCGTTGCGCACGCCGGAGATCCGCTCCACCGTCAGCCCGGCCGGGGAGCGGAGGGGCCGGGCGGGCAGGAAGCTGAAGCACACCTGGAACAGCGGGTTCTGGCTGAGGTAGCGCTCCGGCCGCAGCGCCTCGACGACCGCCTCGAACGGCACCTCCTGGTGGCGCTGCGCGGCCGAGGCGCCCTCCTGCACCCTGGCCACCAGCTCGGCGAAGGTCAGCTCGCCGCTGACCGCGGTGCGGTGCACCAGGGTGTTCACGAAGAAGCCGATCAGCGGCTCGACGTCGACATGGGTGCGGTTGGTGACCGGGGAGCCCACGGCGATGTCGCTCTGCCCGGTGTAGCGGTGCAGCAGCGCCTTGAGGGCCGCGAGCAGCACCGTGAACAGGCCGACTCCCTGGCTGCGGGCCAGCTCCTGCAACGCGGTACGCAGCGGGCCGGGGAACACCAGCTCCGCGTCGCCGCCGTCGAAGGTCTGCACGACCGGGCGCGGCCGGTCGAAGGGCAGTTCCAGGTGCTCGGTGCCGCCGGACAGCCGTTCCCGCCAGTAGGACAGCTGGGTCTCCAGCCGATCCCCGGTGAGGTGCTCCCGTTGCCAGATGGCGAAGTCCGGGTACTGGATGGGCAGTTCCGCGAACGGCGACGGGCGGCCCGCGGCGAAGGCGTCGTAGAGGGTGAGCAGCTCCTCCCAGAACAGGCCCAGCGACCACCCGTCGACCACCACGTGGTGGGCGTTGAGGAACACCACCCACTGCTCGTCGGCCGGGCGGAACAGCACGACCCGCAGCAGCGGCCCCTCGACCAGGTCGAACGGCGCCCTGGCGAGTTCGGCGATGAGGCCGTCCACCCGGTGCGGGGCATCGCGCAGATCGTGGGTGACGATCGGTATGTGCATTTCCTCGGCCACCCGTTGCCACGGATCGCCGTCCTCGTCCGGCAGCGTGGTGCGCAGCGCCTCGTGCCGGCGGACGATCTCGTCGACCGCGCGGCCGAGGATGTCCGGACGCAGGGGGCCGTGGATGGCGAAGGTCATCACCACGTTGTAGGCGGGGCTGCCGGGCACCATGCGGTCGAGGAACCACAGCCTGCGCTGCGCGAACGACAGCGGGGGCCGGACGCCGGGGTCGCGACGGGGGATGCCGCCCGTGGCGGCACCCGCCTGCCGCCGGCCGCCGATCAACTTGGCCAGCAGCGCCTGCTTCTGGGCAGACAGCCGGCTTCGGCCCGCGCTGTCGTTCTCGTCCAGCGACATGGGGACGCTCCTTCTGCCGAGGTGGGTGGGGTCTGGGGTTCGGGCGGGGTGGGGTGGGGGGGGGGCGGGGGGCCCCCCCCCCCCCCCAAACCCCCCCACCAGGCCCCCACACCCGCGGGGCCAAACGGCAAACCGTAGAGAAAAGCAGATAAAAACACAGAAAAACAATCAACCAACAAAAA
>NZ_JBEOWQ010000028.1:0-73540 GCF_040296145.1 Micromonospora sp. NPDC002296 | reverse complement strand
CCTTCACCCTGCGCCAGTTCGGTCGGCTCGCCGGGCTGGCCGACGCGCCGGACACCAGGGACGCCGGGGCGCTGCGCGCGGCGGTGCGGGCGGCGGCCCGGGCCCGGGGGCGGTCGCAGCCGACCACCACGGCCGAGGACGACCTCGTCGACCCGATCGGTGGCACGCCGATGGACTTCCGGCGCTGCGCGCAGGAGATCGAGCGGTTGTTGACGCCGGTCGCGGCGCTCATCGACGCAGCCGGGTGAGTTCCTGCGTCGGGTCGGCGGCCTGTTCCTGACCGAAGAACCCGCTGCTGGGGGCGGCTGCCGGCTTGCCCACCCGCTCGGCCGGGGCGGCGACGGGCGCGGGGGGTACGTCGATCCGGTAGCTCTCGTACTGGTCGGTCTCGGCGCGGCCGAGCTTGGCCATGTTGAGCACACAGCCGAGCATCCGGACGGAGACCGACTGGAGCGCCTGGGCGGCGGCGGCGATCTGGCCGCGGTCGGTGCGCCCGTACCGGCTGACCACCAGCGCCCCGTCGGCCTGGACGGCCACGACGACGCCGTCGGTGACGGTCCGCAGCGGGGCGGTGTCGATGACGACGATGTCCGCCGATTCCCGCAGCACCAGCAGCAGGTCCGCCATCGCCTTGGAGCCGAGCAGCTCGCTGGGGTTGGGCGGGACCGAGCCGGCGGGCAGCACCAGCAGGGACTTGTCGCCCCACCGCTGCACCACGTCCCCGACGCTGACGTCGCCCAGCAGCACGTCGGTCAGCCCGACGCTCGCCTCCAGGTTCAGGTACTCGGCCACCTTCGGCCGGCGCAGGTCGGCGTCGACCAGCGCGACCCGCCAGCCGGCCTCGGCGAGCGCGATGGCCAGGTTGCAGGAGAGGGTGGTCTTGCCCTCCCCCTGCAACGCGCTGGTCACGGCGATGACGCGGGCCGGCTCGTGGACGTCGACGAAGCGCAGGTTCGTCCGCAGCTTGCGGATCGCCTCGGCGCGCGGCGAGCTGGCCGCGTCCCCGACGATCAGCGGCGCGGTGCGCGCGGTGGGGTCGAACGGGATCTCACCGAGCAGCGGGCTGCCGGTGGCGCGTTGCAGGCCGACCGCGTCCCGCAGCCGGTTGTCGAACCGGGTCCGGAGCACGGCCAGGCCGAGGCCGACGAGCAGGCCGGCGAGCGCGCCGACGGAGAGGTTGAGCGGCGGCTTGGGCGACACCGGTACGGAGCTGACCCGGGGTCCGCTGATCACCTCCACCTTGATCGGGGCGGTCCGCCCCTCAGGGGGTGTCTCCACCGCCTTGACCAGCTCGACGAACTGGGCGGAGACCGCCTCGGTCAGCCGCAGCGCCCGCGTCGCGTCGGTGTCGGTGACGGTGCCGCGCAACAGGACGGTGTCGGGGACGGTGCTGGCGCCGATCCGGGCCTGCACCTCCTCGGCCGTGAGCCCGAGCGGGTTCTTCGCCACGACGCTCTGCGCCAGCCGGTCGCTCTCCAGCAGGTCGGCGTACGACTTGACGCGCTGCTGCATAAAGATGCCGCCCTGGTACGCCTCGCTGACCCCCTGGTTGGGGACGGTGACGAAGTAGGTCACCGAGGCGACGTACCGGGGCTTCGTCTGGACCGTGACCAGAGCGGCCACGCCGAGACCCACCATGACGGCGAGCAGGACCAGCCACCAACTGCGTCGGACGGCCCGGAGGTAATCACGAACGTCCATCAGCCGGGAAGCCCCCGTCCGGTCCGTGCGGTCGACTTGTCAAGCACAGGAGCTCCTCAGCAGTCACGGGGCGGTCACCGGCTCCGACACCCCCCACCCAGCGCATTCGGCTTCACCGACTGTAGAGGATGCAAGCGGTCAAATGCCGCAAACGGCCCATTCAGCGAGGAATGCCATCAATGGGGCACTCGCATCGCCGAATTCGCTGGGAACAACTGCCCCGGGACCCGGGAGGTGACGTGCGACGCGGCGGACCGGTGTCGCGCGGCCCGGTGCGGGGCGGGTGACCCGTGCGACCCCGGCGGGACCGCTCCTCCGGGGCGCGACGGTGGGGGCGGCCCGCTGCGCCACCCCCACCGGTGGACTCAGCGTCGGCGCTCGGCCGGCTCGTCCTCGTCGACCTGGTCGGTCTCCTCGCCGATCGCCTCGTTGAACGGCTCGGTGAGGTCGTCGCCCGGGACGGCCACCTGCTCGGCGAGGTCCTGCTCGTCGGGCCGCCCACCGGGTTGCGGCTGGGGCGCGGTGGCCCCACCGGCGAAACCGTACTCATTGGGTTCATCGTGCCGGCTCATACCGTCATCCTCCCGATTCATCCAGATTGTCTCCCGTGGCCCACGGTAGGCGTTGATCGTCTTCGGCGCAGCGCGCTACGGATTGTCGACGCGACACCGGCCCGAACCGGGCACCTCGGGAGATCAGTTGAGCTCGGCGACGGCCTCGAAGACGAGCCAGAGACCGCAGATGGCGAAGAGCACCGCCGCGCCGTACCGGATGGCGCGCTCCGGCAGGTGCCGGCCGAGCATCCGGCCGACGATGATCGCCAGGGCGTCCGCGGCCACCATGCCGAGCGTCGAGCCCAGCCAGGTGCCGAACCAGCCGTACTTGGTGGCCAGGGTGATGGTGGCCAGCATCGTCTTGTCACCCAGCTCGGCGAGGAAGAACGCGACGCCGACGGCGAGGACGGCGGACTTGCCGCTCCGCTCGGCCTTGCGCTTCTCCTCCTCGGTGAGCTTGTCGCCGCGCAGCGTCCACGCGCCGAAGCCGAGGAACGCGATGCCGGCGATGAGGGAGATCCAGCCGGTGGGCAGGGCGGCACCCAGCCCGTAGCCGATGGCCACCGAGGCCAGGTGAACGAGGGCGGTGGCGATCGTGATGCCGATCAGCACCGGGACCGTCTTGAACCGCGTGGCGAACGTCAGCGCCATGAGCTGGGACTTGTCGCCCAGCTCGGCGACGAAGATGACGCCGAAACTGACGACCAGCGCGACGAGGAAACCTTCCATGACACCCTTCCCGATGATGCCGGGCCGGGGTGTGGGGCGCCCTCGACCCGGCTGTTGTGCACAGCCTGGGTCGAAGGTCTCGCCCGCCCCACCTCAGGTAGGGCCGCGTGGCCGGATGCGGAACGCACCAGTGTGTCGACCACGACATTGGGGGCTACTCCCCTTCGCCCCGGCAGCCTAGCCGATCGGCGGGGCCGGGCCCGACGCGGGTGGGCGGCGTCCCCCGCGTCGGGCCACGGCGTCACCCGCGTCGGGCCGGCGGGAGCGGCTCAGTCGGCACGGGCCAGGGTCACGCCGAACAGGCCGTCGGCGTCGGTCCAGAACTCGTGGGCGGCGAAGCCGGCGGTGGCCAGCTCCGCCCCGATCCCCTCCGGGCGGAACTTCGCCGACACCTCGGTACGCAGTTCCTCCCCCGCCGCGAACGCCACGCCCAGGTCGAGCACCCGGACCCGCTGCGGGCGCTCGGCGCGCAGCCGCATCTCGATCCACTCCCGCTCCGGGTCCCAGAGCGCGACGTGGGTGAACGCCTCCGGATCGAAGTCGGCGCCCAGCTCCCGGTTGACCACCCGCAGCACGTTGCGGTTGAACTCGGCGGTCACCCCGGCCGCGTCGTCGTACGCGGGGACGATCACCGCCGGGTCCTTGACCAGGTCGGTGCCCAGGAGCAGCCAGTCGCCGGGCTCCAGGGCCGCGCGCATGGCGGCGAGGAAGCCGGCCCGCTCGGCGGGGAGCAGGTTGCCGATGGTCCCGCCGAGAAAGATCACCAGTCGGCGTCCGCCGGCGGGCAGTCGATCGAGGTGCCTGGTGAAGTCCCCGACGATGCCGCGTACCCGCAGCCCGGGGTAGTCGGCGGCAATCTGCTCGGTGGACTGCCGCAGGGCGCTGACCGACACGTCCAACGGCACGAAGGTGCCCAGCCCGCCACGGCGGGTGAAGGCGTCCAACAGCAGCCGGGTCTTCCCCGACGAGCCGGAGCCCAGCTCGATCAGCGTCTTCGCCCCGGTCAGCTCGGCGATCTCGCCCGCCCGTTCGGCCAGCACGGACCGCTCGGCCCGGGTCGGGTAGTACTCCGGCAGGCGGGTGATCTCCTCGAACAGCTCGCTGCCCCGGGCGTCGTAGAACCACTTGGGCGGCAGCCACTTCGGTGCCGCGGTCAGCCCGGTCCGCACGTCCTCCCGCAGCCCGCGACCGAGGTCCCGCTCCTCCAGGTAGATCTCCAGCGGCTCGACGCTCATCAGGTGTCCCCCTCCGTCACTCGTGTCGTTTCCCCACCTGCCGGCCGGACTACGGGTCCACCCCCGGACAGGGTGTCGATCCGGGCCCCGGCGGTCGTGGCCACCACCAGCCGCCCGTCCGGCACCGCCTGCCAGCCGGGCTCGTCGTCATGCGGTTCCGAGGCCAGCAGCACCGCGCCCGGGGTCCGCCGCAGCGACAGCGCATGGCCGGCGACGCTGGCCACGACGGTCCGCCCGTCGGTGAGCAGCAGGTTGAGCCGGGACCCGGGCGCCGCCGCCGCGACCCGCGTCACCGTGTCGGCGACCGCCCGCGCCGGGTCGTCCCCGGCGCGCAGCCGGTGCCGTACCAGGGCCCAGAGCAGCGCGGCGTCGGTCGGCGCGTCGAGGGTGAGCAGGTCGCGTACGGGCAGCCGGCCGGCGAGCCCGGCCACCGCATCGGGCCAGCCGCGGACCACCCCGTTGTGGCTGAACAGCCACGGACCCTCCGCGAACGGGGCGGCGGCGGTGTCGAGCACCGGCATGCCGACGGTGGCCGACCGGACGGCGGCCAGCACCGCGCCGCTGGTGGTGGCCGCGGCCAGCGCCGGCAGCGTCACGTCGCTCCAGATCGGCGTGCCCCGCCGGTAGCGCAGCGGCTCGCCGTCGCCGGGCGGGTACCAGCCGACGCCGAAGCCGTCGGCGTTGACCGTCCCGCCGCCGCGCATGTCCCGGGGTGCCCAGGACTGTCGCACCAGGGAGTGCGGCGGGTCGTACAGCAGGGCCCGCAGGCTCACCGGCGGCCCGACGTACGCCAGGTGCCGGCACATCAGGAGGCCCCGCCGGCTGTCCGCCGGGGCGCGGTCGCCACCGGGTGCGGCGTCACCGGGGCGACTCCTCCGGCCGGGCGTCGCGGGCGCAGCGGAAGCCGCTGAAGATCTGCCGCCGGATCGGGTGGTCCCAGTTGCGGAACGTCCCCCGGCAGGCGGCCCGGTCGGTGCCGAACGACCCGCCGCGCAGCACCCGGTGGTCCTCGCCGAAGAACACCTCCGAGTACTCCCGGTAGGGGAACGCGGTGAAGCCGGGGTGCCCCCGGAAGGCGCTGGCAGTCCACTCCCAGACGTCGCCGACCAGCTGGTGCACCCCCAGCGGCGACGCGCCGGCCGGGTACGCGCCCACCGGCGCCGGCCACAGGTGCCGCTGCCCGAGGTTGGCGTGCTCGGCGGTCGGGTCCTCGTCGCCCCACGGGTAGCGGCGGGACCGGCCGGTGGCCGGGTCCCAACGGGCGGCCTTCTCCCACTCGGCCTCGGTGGGCAGCCGCCTGCCGGCCCACGCGGCGTACGCCTGCGCCTCGTGCCAGCAGACGTGGACCACCGGCTCGTCGACCCGCACCGGGGACCACCGGCCGAACCGCCGGTACGCCCACCCGCCGCCGTCGCGCCGCCAGTGCATCGGCGCGGTCAGCCCGGCCTCGGTGCGGTGCCGCCAGCCGGCCTCGCTCCACCAGCGCGGGTCGTCGTAGCCGCCGTCGGCCATGAACTCGGCGTACCGGCCGTTGCTGACCGGGGCGGCGTCGATGACGTACGCGGGCAGGTGGACGGTGTGCGCGGGACGCTCGTTGTCCAGCGCCCACGGGTCGGTGGAGGTGCCCATGGTGAACTCGCCGGCCGGGACGAGGATTTCGTCGGCGACCCGGGCGCGCGGCTCCGGCGGGGGCGGGGCGTGCAGCGCCGGCGGGCCGAGGCGGAGCTGGTGGGTGGCGAGCATGGTCTCGTCGTGCTGCTGCTCGTGCTGGACGATCATGCCGAAGGCGAACCCGTCGGCGACCAGCGGACGGTCGGTGAACGGCACCCGGTCGAGCAGGTCGTGCACCTTGTCCCGGACGGTGGCGAGATAGGCGCGGGCCTCGGCGGGCGGCAGCAGCGGCAGCGCCGGGCGGTCCCTGCGGGGCTGCTTGAACGCGTCGTACAGGTCGTCGATGTCCCGCCGGACGGGCTCGCGCCCGCCGACGTCCCGGACCAGCCAGAGTTCCTCCTGGTTGCCGACGTGGGCGAGGTCCCACACCAGCGGGGACATGATCGGCGAGTGCTGGCGCATCAGGTCGGCGTCGTCGACGGCCTCGGTGAGCAGGGCCGTCCGCGTCCGGGTGCGCTCCAGCTCGGCGGCGATCCGGTCGCGCAGCCGCTCGGTGCCGAGTTCGTGGATGGTCGTCACCGCGGTCCCCTCTCCGTGGTGGTCAGTCGCCCCCGTAGTGCGCGGGCGGTCTCGTCGTGCAGCGGGGCCGGCAGGTCGAGCCGGGGCAGGGCCGCCAGCGCCAGGTCGAGCAGGCCGGCGGCGGCGCGCGCCAGCGGGGGGTCGGCCAGCCCGTGCCGGGCCGCGACGTCCCACCGGTCGGCCACCGCGGCGGCGACGCTCGCGGCGCGGGCCACCGTCGCGGGGTCGGCGAAGAGCGCGGCCAGCACGGCCAGCGGGAGCCGCCAGTCCGGCCCCGGCTGGGCGTCCAGGTAGCGGATCTCCAGGTACCCGCGGGGCCGGACCACCGGGAACAGGGTGCTCAGGTGGTAGTCCAGGTCGTCCGTGGTGGGCGGGCGGGGCAGCGCACCGGCGAGCCAGTCGCCGAAGGTCACCCCCGCCGGCGGGGTCCAGTCCGCGGCGTCGTCGCGCAGGCAGAGCAGCGGCGCGGCCAGCGCGTACGCCGTCCAGGCCGCCACCGGGTCGGCGTCGGGCCGGGCCGGTGACCAGACCGGCCGGGTGCGTGCGGGGTCGATGGCCAGCCAGGCCGCCATCCGGGCGGACGCCCAGCCGGTGCGCCGCCCGGCGTGCCGCCCGGCGGTGGCGAACGCGGCGAGCAGCGGCGGGCCGACCGCGTGCGCCGCCGCCCAACGGGCCGCCACCTGGGCCGGTTCGCCCGCGTCGAGGCAGACCTGGAGGCCTGCGGTGCTGTACATCATGGTCCGGCCGGCCGTGCCGCCCCGGTCGAACACGCAGCGCATGGCGCGGTAGCGCGGGGTGTCGACGACCGGACGCGGTGTCCGGAACGGGTCGATGCCGGTGCGGCCGAGGGCGAGCCCGGCGGCCCGGAGCAGGCCGGTGACCTGGGCGATGTCGGCATCGGTGGCCTCGATCAGCGCGGCGACCGAGGGTTGCGGCTGGGTGGATATCTCGAGCTGGCCGCCGGGCTCGACGGTCACGGCGCTGCCGTGCCGGAGCGGTGCGGCTGGGCTGGAGTCGTCGATGGTGACGGGGCTGTGTCGCCCCAGCGCCGCCAGCAGCCGTTCCCGGTCGACGGGGAGGCCGGGGTCGGCGGCGTCGTGCACGGTCCATTCCAGTTCGACGCCGGTGTGGGTGGGTGGGCCGGTCTTGAAGCAGATCCGGGCGATGTGCCGGGCGGCGTCGGCCGCCTCCAGCAAGCGGGTGTTCCGGTCCAGCTCCGGCGATGTCACCACGAGACGATTCCTCCCCGCGCTGGTTGACTGACGACCAGCTGTTGACTGACGACCACACCGGTGACGGCCGTTTCGTGACCGTGACCGGTCCGGTCGTCCGCGGTGTACCCATCCTCTGTCTAGCAGACGAAATCCGCTCGTCTTGCCGTAACAGATGTTTCGTCGCCGGTCGTCCCGGTCGGGGCGCGAGGTGGCCGTCGGGCCAGGTCAGGACGGGAGATTCGCCGCGTCCGGGAGGTCGCCGCCGGGTTGCGGGCCGGGGTGGGAGGGGCGGGCGGTCCGCCCGGAGTCTGCCCCGGCCAGCAGGTCCTGGCAGAAGCTCTCCACCTCGGCGGCCCCGCCGGCGGCGGCGACCAGGGGCGCGAAGCCGGGCTTCTCCAGCGCCCGTTCCCGCTGGGCCGCCGACTTGGCCAGGTACGCCCGACACAGCCCCGGCAGTTGGGCACCGGCGCCCGAGTGGCCAGGGCCGGGGCTGCGGGTGGCGGCGCCCGGCGTCCCGGGCCGGGCCGGGCCGGACGGGCCGGCGCCGGACGGCGTGGCGGTCGGGGCAGGGATGGGGGACGGGGACCCGCCGGGGCCGGATCCGGTGGGGCGGGGCGCGGTGGGGTCGGTGGCGCCCGGGTCTGCGGCGCTGGCCGACGCGGTGGACGGCGCCGGCGGGGGCGCCGGTTCCTCCGCCCGGTCCAGGGTGGCCGCCGCGACGGCGACGCCGGCGGTCGCGGTGGCGGCCAGCGTGCCGATCCAGGCGACCACCCCGACGGTGAGCCGGCGGGGCGTCCGCGCCGGGGCCGACGCAGGGGCCGACGCAGGGGCGACCCGGGCGGCCCGGAAGGCCGCCAGCGCCGCCTCCTCCCCGACCAGTTCGCCGGGGCGGGTCGGTCCGGCCGCGGCGGCGAGCAGCCGGGCCAGCGGATCCCCGGCGGAACGGCCGGCGCCTGCGGAGTCGTCCCGGCCCCGGCGGACAGCGGCGTCGTCCTCGTCCTGCACGGCCCGGCCCAGGCCGGGTGCCGCGGCGTCCCGGGCGGCGCGGGCCGCGTCGAGGAGCCGGTCGGACTCGGAGCGGTCGGCGGGGTGCCGCCCGGGGCGGTCGGGTTGACGGAAGCTCATCGGTGTCCCCTCACGTCACCGTCCGCCGGCTCGACGTGCGGCGCGTCCGGGGCCGACCGATCCGTTCGGGGAAAGGGCGGGATGACGGACGGCACCGCGGTCGGGAGCGGATCATGACGTTGCACGAGTGCGGCGAGCCGGCGCAGACCGCGATGGGCGGCCGTGCGCACCGCGCCGGCCCGGCAGCCCAGCACCCGGGCGGCCGTCTCGGCGTCCAGGCCGACGACCGCACGCAGCAGCACCGCCTCGGCCTCCCGGGGTGGCAGGGTGGCGATCAGCGCCAGCGCGGCCTCGGTGCCGAGCGTCTCGCCGGCCCGCTCGGCCGTGTCGGCGTCCCCGGCCAGGTCGCTGAGCGTCTGCACCGGCACCGGCATCGAGGGCCGCCGACGCTGGCGGCGCAGATGGTCCATGGCCCGGTTGCGGGCGATGGTGACGGTCCAGGCGCGGAACTCCCCGCCGGTGAAGGTCGGCAGATCGCGGGAGATCTGCAGCCACGTCTCGGAGGCGACGTCCTCCGCCTCGGCCCCGACCAGTGCGGTCAGGTAGCGCAGCAGCTCGGGCTGGAGGCTGCGGTAGAGGAACCGGAAGGCGTCCTCGTCGCCGGCCCGCGCCGCGACGACCGCCTCGTTCAGCTCACCGGCCATGGCCCCGCCGTCCGGTCCCCGAGGACCGGCGTGCGCCGACCGCGTCGCACGCGACGCCGACCCGACCCGGCGGCCGGACCTCATCCCGCACCATCAGCCCCCCGCTGACCAGATCACACGCCCGACGCCGGTACGGCGCGGCACCTCCGGGCGCAGCACGCGGCACGTCCGTCGACGGACGTATCGTGCCAACGCCGTCGGGCGGGCCCGAGCCGGGGTAACGCTAGAAGTGGAGGGCCGGGTGGACAAGCCACCGGCCGCCGGAAAAAGAGTGAGAATAATCAACCCGCCTGCTCGGCGTGTCGATGTAACGTGTCGGGGCCGGCCGACGCGTGGGCCTGCCCGCGGGTGGCGCGGAGCCCCGGTTGATGCAGGCCACGACCCGCTTGACCGACCCGCTCGACCCACCCCGTGACCGGCTGTCGCGAAATCGTCACAGAATATCCGACCCGGGAATCCCCCCGCTGCCCCGTCGCCATGCGGGACCCATCCGATTGAGCCAGATCACGAGAAGTACTCCGCGCCGGCTCTGGGTACGGTAGTGCCGTGTTGTCTTCGGGAGTCGTACTCAGCGGTCGGTACCGCCTGGACGACCGTGTCGCCACCGGCGGCATGGGTGACGTCTGGCGGGCCACGGACCAGATCCTCGGCCGCCAGGTCGCGGTGAAGGTCCTGCTTCCGGCGCTGGTCTCCGACCCCGACTTCATCGCCCGGTTCCGGACCGAGGCACGGATCATGGCCGCCCTACGACACCCGGGCATCGTGCAGGTCTACGACTGCGGCGAGGACGACCTGCCCGACGGCGGGCGGGCCGACTACCTGGTCATGGAGTTCGTCGAGGGCCAGCCGTTGTCCCGGCGGATCGAGGCGGCCGGGCAGCTCGACGTCGCCGAGACCATGTCGATGGTCGCCCAGGCGGCGCAGGCGCTGCACGCGGCGCACCTCGGCGGCATCGTGCACCGCGACGTCAAGCCGAGCAACCTGCTGGTGCAGGAGGACGGCACCGTCGTGCTGGTCGACTTCGGGGTGGCCCGGTCGACCAACGTCACGAGCATCACCAGCGCCGACGCGGTGCCGGGCACCGCGCTCTACATGGCCCCCGAACAGGCGGCCGGCCGGCCGGTCTCCGGGGCCACCGACATCTACGCGCTCGGCGCGGTGGCGTACTGCTGCCTGACCGGCGGGCCGCCCTTCACCGGGGACAACCCGCTGCAGGTGGCCGTCCGGCACCTGGACGACGAGCCGCCGGAGCTGCCGCAGGAGATCCCGGCGTCGGTGCGGCAGCTGGTGGGTCGGGCCCTGGCGAAGGACCCGGCAGAGCGGTTCGCCACCGGCGCGGCGATGGCCGAGGCGGCGCGGGCCACCGTCGCGGACGGCTCGGCGCCGACCAGCACCGTGCCGGTCCCGCTGCGCGGGGCCGCCGGCGGCGCCGCCCCGGGCGTCAGCGGTACCACCCGCGACGACCTGCCGCCGGTGCGGCGACCCACCCCCTCCTCCACCCGGCGCGGCACCCTGCTCGGCGCGCTCGCGGCGGTGCTGGTGGCGGTGGCCGGGCTCACCGCGGCCCTCGGCGCGACGCGGGGCGACGACGCCCCCGCGACGAAGTACCAGCCGACCGCCCCGGCGGCCGTCCCGACGCAGGGCGACAACTCGGCCGCCACCGAGGAGGCCGCGGTCGACGGTGGTCGCACCGACCGGCCGGGCCGGGGCCGCCCCTCGGCCCCGGCCAGCCCGACGGCGACCCCGCAGCCGAGCGGGTCGGCCGCGCCGAAGCCGTCCAGCGTGCCGACCACGCCGAGCACGCCGGCCAACCCCCCGACCACGGCGAGCACGCCGGCCGACCCGCCCCCGACCACGGCGAGCACGCCGGCCGACCCGCCGCCGACCACGGCGAGCACGCCGGCCGACCCGCCCGCCCTGAACGACTGACCCCACGCACCGGCCGACCCCGGTCCGGATGACCCAGCCGGCCGGGGTCGCGGCTTTCCCACCGGCCCCGTCATCCCCAAATCGGACTTTAAACGCAGATACTCCCTTACGCTGACGAGGATGCATGTTCCGTCGTCTGCGGGAGCACGGGTGAGCGCTGAGAAGTTGGTCGTCATCGGCCAGGGGTACGTCGGCCTGCCGCTGGCCGTGCGGGCGGTCGAGGCGGGAATGGACGTCGTCGGCCTCGACGTCGACGCCGACCGGGTCAAGCGGCTCGCCTCCGGGGAGTCCTTCGTCGAGGACATCCCGACCGACCGGCTCGGCCGCGCGCTGGGCAGCGGCCGGTACCGGCCGAGCACGGAGTACACCGAGGCCGAGGGCTTCGACGTCTGCGTGATCACCGTGCCCACCCCGCTGCGCGACGGCGTACCCGACCTGAGCTTCGTCGAGCAGGCCGGAGTGGGCATCGGCCCGTACGTGCGGCCGGGCTGCGTGGTGGTCCTGGAGTCGACCACCTACCCGGGCACCACCGAGGAGCTGCTCCGGCCGCTGCTGGAGTCGGCCAGCGGGCTGACCAGCCCCGGCGACTTCCACCTCGGCTACAGCCCCGAGCGGATCGACCCCGGCAACCCCACCTGGAAACTGGAGAACACCCCGAAGGTGGTCTCCGGGGTGGACGCGGAGTCCCGCGACCGGGTCGACGCGTTCTACCGCCGGCTGGTCGAGCGGACCGTGCCGGTGGACTCCACCCGGGTCGCCGAGCTGACCAAGCTGATCGAGAACACCTTCCGCCAGGTCAACATCGCGCTGATCAACGAGCTGACGATGCTCAGCCACCATCTCGACATCGACGTCTGGCAGGCGATCGAGGCGGCCGAGACCAAACCGTTCGGGTTCATGCCGTTCCGCCCCGGGCCGGGGGTCGGCGGGCACTGTCTGCCGATCGACCCGTGCTACCTGTCCTGGCAGGTCAAGCGGCGGCTGGGGCGTCAGTTCCGGTTCATCGAGCTGGCCAACGACGTCAACCACGAGATGCCCGAGCACGTCGCCCAGCGGATCATGGGCGGGCTGAACCGGGTCGGCCGGGCGGTCAGCGGGGCCCGGCTGCTGCTGCTCGGGCTGGCGTACAAGCCGAACACCGGGGACATGCGGGACTCCCCCGCCGTCGACGTGGCCCGCCGCCTGCAGGCCCTCGGCGCAGACGTGCGCGCCGTCGAGCCGTACGCCGAGCCGCACCACGTCCCCGCCGGGGTGACCGTGGTCGGGCTGACCGAGCACGAGGTCCGGCAGGCCGACGCGGTGGTCGTGGTGACCGACCACGACTGCCTCGACTACGACCTGGTGGTGCGGCACGCCCGGTACGTCTTCGACACCCGCAACCGGTGCCACGGCCCGGCCGTCGAGCGGCTCTGAACGAGGGATCGTTTGGGGGCCCCCGCCCGCGGGCGGGGGCCCCGAAACATCACTCGGCGCCGAGGGACTCCACGACCGGTCGGGCCAGGGCCCGACGGGCCGGGAGGACGGACGCGGCGAGCGCGGCGAGCACCGCCACCGCGAGGATCAGCCCGAGCTGCCCCCACGGCATGACCAGCGTGAAGTCGCCGCCCAGGCGGGCGACCACGGCCATCGCCCCGGCGCTGACCCCGACGCCGAGGCCCACCCCGAGCACCGCGCCGACCAGCGCCATCAGCACCGCCTCCACGGCGAGCATGGCGCGCATCCGGCCCCGGGTCAGCCCGACCGCGCGCAGCACCGCGTTCTCCCGGGTCCGCTCCACCACCGACAGGCTCAGCGTGTTGGCGACCCCGACCAGCGCGATCACCACGGCCAGGCCGAGCAGCGCGGTGACGAACGCCAGCAGCATGTCGACCGTGCCGGTGAGCACCTTCTTGTACGCCGCCTGGTCCATCAGGTTCACCGTCGGGTAGCGGGTCACCACCGACTCGACGGCCTCCCGGGCCCGCTCGGCGGGCACCCCGGCGGCCGGGTCGACCTCGACGAGGTAACCGCGCTCGGCCGGGAAGAGGCGGGTGAAGTCGGCGTCGACCACGTCGACCACGTGCCCGGCCGGGACCGGGCTGCCGGCCAGCAACGGGCCGTCGGCGACGACGACGGCGGCGACCTCGAACGGCCGCCCGGCGAGGGTGACGGTGTCGCCGACCGCCCAGCCCTTCGCCCGGGCCAGTTCCCGGTGCACCAGCACCCGGCCCGGGCCGAGCCGGCCCGCGTCGCCGGCGTCCACGGCGGTCAGGGTGCGCCCGACCAGCGCCGGGTGGGCGGCCCGCAGCTCGATCCCGCCGCTGACCCGGCTGCGCTGCTCGTGCACGACGCCCAGCTCGGCGCGGGCGGCCAGCTCGTCCGCGAGGTCCGGCGGCAGGCCCCCGCCGATGCTGGTGACCAGGAAGTCGACCCCGATCTGCTGGTCCACGGCCCGCTCGATGCCGGTCTTGACGCTGCGCGCCCCGACCACGAACGCGGACACCAGCCCGATGCCGATGACCAGGGCCGTGGCGGTGGCGGCGATCCGGCGCGGGTTGCGCACCGCGTTCGCCACGGCCAGCCCGGCGGTCGCCCCGAACAGCCGGCGTGCCGGCCAGCCGAGCACCCGCACCAGCGCCGGCACCAGCACCGGGCCGAACAGCACGATGCCGAAGAAGGTGAGCACCCCGCCCGCCGCGACCAGCGGCACCTGGCCGCCGGCCCCCGCCGCCACCAGCGCGGCCACCCCCGCGCCGAAGACCAGCGCGCCGGCGGCCAGCCGGACCCGGCCGGCCCCGCGGGTGGGCTGCACCGCCGCGTCGGTGAGCGCGGCCACCGGCGCGATCCGGGTCCCCCGCCAGGCCGGCACGGCGGCGGCGCCGACGGTCAGGGCGGTGCCCAGCAGCAGGCAGGTCAGCACGGTCGACGCGGTGACGGCGAGCCCGCCGGAGACGGGCACGTCGAACGCGGACATCAGCGCGCCCATCCCGACGGCGAGACCGGTCCCGGCGGCCACCCCGAGCGCGGAGGCGGCCAGCCCGGTCACCGCCGCCTCCAGCAGCATCGCCCGGAACACCTGCCCCCGGGTCGCGCCGACCAGCCGCAGCAGGGCGGTGCTCCGGGTCCGCTGGGCGAGCATGATGGCGAAGGTGTTGGCGATGACGAACCCGGCCACCACCACGGCGATTCCGGCGAAGGTGAGCAGGAACAGGTTGAACTGCTCCAGGTCGCGTACCGCGTCCTCGACGGCGGCGTCGAGGATCTCCCGCCGGTCCTGCACGGTCACGCCGGCACCGGTCACCGCCGCCAGCCGGTCGGCCAGCTCCGCCGCCGGCACGCCGGGCGCGGCGGCCACCATGATCCGCCCGTAGCCCTTCTCCGCGGCGACGTCGAGGGCGTCGGGCCCGGCCAGGCCGATGAACGGCCCGCCGACGTCCCGGGAGGTGCCGGCCACGTCGACGGTGCCGACCAGGGTGTACGGGCGGGCCGCTCCCCCGCTGCCGCCCACGCGCACCGGCGACCCGAGGGTGAACCCCTCCTCGGCCACCGTCGGCGCGTCGAGCACCAGCTCGCCGGGGCGCTGCGGGAGCCGCCCGGCCACCACGTCGTACGACTGGAGGGCCGGGTCGGTGGGGATCGCGGCGAGCACGGCGAAGCCGAGCACGGGCCGGCCGTCGGAGCCGACCACCCCGGCGGTGCCGGTCAGTTCCCCGTCGGCGGCGCGCACCCCGGCGACCGCGCGCACCTTCTCCACCAGGGCGGGCGGGATCGGGGTCTTCTCGGCGTACACGGCGAGGTCGGTGTGCCGGTCGAAGGTGCCGGCCCGGTCGTACGCGCCCTGTCTCATCCCGTCGGTGAAGATCAGGGTGCCGGCGATGAAGGCGACGCCGAGCACCACCGCCAGCGAGGAGAGCATCAGCCGCAGGGCGTCGGCGCGCATCATGCGCAGGGTCAGCCGGATCATCGAGGGCCCCCCGCCGCGCCGGCCGGAGCCGGGTCGAGGCGGGCGAGGGCGTCGAGGACCGCCTCGGCGGTCGGCGCGGTCAGCTCGCGGACCAGCCGGCCGTCGGCGAGGAACACCACCCGGTCGGCGTGGCTCGCGGCGACCGGGTCGTGGGTCACCATCACCACGGTCTGGCCGAGGGCGTCGACGGCCTCGCGCAGCAGCCGCAGCACCTCCGCGCCGGAGCGGGAGTCGAGGTTGCCGGTCGGCTCGTCGGCGAAGATCACCCACGGCTTGGTGATCAGGGCGCGGGCGACGGCGACCCGCTGCTGCTGGCCGCCGGAGAGCTCGGCGGGCCGGTGCCGCAGCCGGTCGGTCAGCCCGACGGCGGCGACCACCTGACGCAGCCAGCCCGGGTCGGGGCGGCGGCCGGCGATGGCCAGCGGCAGCACGATGTTCTCCTCGGCCGTCAGCGCGGGCAGCAGGTTGAACTTCTGGAAGACGAAGCCGACCCGGTCCCGGCGCAGCAGGGTCAGCCGCTTGTCGTCGAGCCGTCCGGTGTCGGCGTCGCCGATGCGTACCGTGCCGGCGCTGGGCCGGTCGAGGCCCGCGAGGCAGTGCATCAGGGTGGACTTGCCGGAGCCGGACGGGCCCATGATGGCGGTGAACCGGCCGGCGGCGAAGTCGACGTCGACGCCGTCGAGGGCGACGACCCGCGCCTGGCCGGCGCCGTACTCCTTGCGCAGGCCCCGGGCGGTGACCGCGACGCCGGAGGCGGCGAACGCGGGAGGTGGTACGGACACGTGGTGCTCCCCGTGAAGACGGCGGCTGGGACGTCTCCGACGCTATGGGCGGCACCGGCCGGCCCGCGTCCACCCGCGCGCTCGACCTCGGTGCGCCCAGGGGTGCGCCGCCCGGGACGGCGGCGTACGACCTGGGTCGTACCCGCCGTCAGCCCCCGGGGGTGACCAGTCCGCTCTCGTACGCCAGCACCACCGCCTGGACCCGGTCGCGGAGCTGGAGCTTGGCCAGGATCCGCCCGACGTGGGTCTTCACGGTCGCCTCGGCGACGTGCACCCGGGCGGCGATCTCGGCGTTGGACAGGCCCTGCGCCACCAGCAGCAGGATCTCCCGCTCCCGCTCGGTGAGCTGGGTCAGCCGGGGGTCCCCGGTGGGGCCGGGGCCGAGCTGGCCGGCGAACCGTTCCAGCAGCCGGCGGGTGATCGGCGGGGCGACCACCGAGTCGCCCTCGGCCACCACCCGGATCGCGGCCAGCAACTCCTCCGGGGGGACGCTCTTCAGCAGGAACCCGCTCGCCCCGGCCTGGAGCGCGGCGAACGCGTCGGACTCGGTGTCGAAGGTCGTCAGGACCAGCACCCGGGGGGTGCGCCCGGGGCGACCGGCGCAGATCCGCCGGGTCGCCTCCACCCCGTCCATGGTCGGCATCCGGATGTCCATCACCACCACGTCGGCCTCGATGCGGTCGAGCACCCGCAGCGCGTCCGCGCCGTCGATCGCCTCACCGACCACGGTCAGGTCCGACTGGGAGTCCAGCACCATCCGGAATCCCGCCCGCACCAGCGCCTGGTCGTCCACGATCACCACGCGGATCGTCATGCCGCCACCCCCGTCCCGGTGCTCGACGGTAGCGGCAGCCGCACCTCGACCTGCCACCCCCCGGCCAGCCGGGGGCCGGCGGTGAGGCTGCCGTCGTACACCGTCACCCGTTCGCGCATGCCGACCAGGCCGTGGCCGCCGGAGGGCGCGGGCCGGACCACCGGCCGACCGCGACCGTCGTCGGCGGCCCGGACCACGACGGCACCGGGCGAATGGTCCATGCCCAGCGCGACCGTCGCGCCGACCCCGGCGTGCTTGAGGGCGTTGGTCAGCGCCTCCTGCACCACCCGGTACACGGTCAGCTCCAGGCCGGGCGGCAGCGCCGGGGGCTCGCCGGTGACCGTCCAGTCGATGCGCAGCCCGGCGGCGCGGAACCGGTCCAGCAGGTCGGGCAGCCCCACCAACGCCGGTCGCCGGTGCACCGGTTCCGCCGACAGCCCCGGGGGCCCCGCGCCGTCCGTCCCGGCCGCCGCCACGGGCCCGGCCGCCGGGTCGGGCACGCTCGGCTCCCGCAGTACGCCCACCAGGCGGCGCATCTCCTCCAGCGCCTGCCGGCCGGTGTCGGCGACCACCTTCACCGCCTCCCGGGCGGTCTCCGGGTCCCGGTCGAACATGTACCGCGCCCCGTCGGCCTGCACGATCATGACGGCCATGCTGTGCGCCACCACGTCGTGCAGCTCCCGGGCGATCCGGGTGCGCTCCTCGGCCACCGCCGCCCGCGACTCGGCCTCCCGCTCGCGCTCCAGGGTGGTGGCCCGCTCCTCCAGGCTGAGCACGTAGAGCCGCCGGGTACGCACGTTGAGGCCCATGAGCCAGACCGCGCCGGTGACCAGGGCGAACCAGATCGCCGTGGCCCACCAGGCGGCCGTGCCCTGCATCTGGTTCGCGCCCAGCATCACTCCGACGGCGGCGATGATCCCGGCGACGATGCCGTCGCGCAGCCGCTCGGCGTACTTCACGACGCTGTACAGGGCGATCAGCACGGCGATGTCGAAGGCCAGCGGCCCCCAGCCGGCGACCACCTGGACCAGGGCGAGCACGGCGATGACCGCCGTCACCGCCGACGGGTGGGTTCGCCGGAACAGCAGGGTCACGGCCATCGCCGCGCCGACACCGGTGGCCCACCATCCGCCGGCCTGGTTGACCGCGCCGGCGAGGCCGAACAGCACCACGAAGCCGGAGACCGCCACGTCGAAGGCCACGCTGCGCAGCGGCCGGCCGAACAGGATCCGCTTCACGGTCACCCAGCGTACGGGCCGGCGTGTGATCCGGACGTGGCCGGCCGGCTCCGCGAGGCAGGCGAACCCGGCCGGTGCCCACCCGCAGCGGCGGGGGCGCCAACGGGTAGGCGTACAGGAGCGCTGCGGGCCGCCGTTGATACACGATCGTGCGTGACTATCTGATTCATGTTCCGCCGTATCCGGGAATTGCCGCCTCCCCGGCAAATGCGGACACCCTTTGAGCAATCGACATTCTTAAGTGTTTCATTGATCGCGGCCATTGCTTTACAGTAATCGGGCCGGGTGGTCGGGAACCTCAAATCACTCGGACCTCCACCGCCCGTCGAAAGGGAATCAGCATGACAATCGCACGCACACGTCCACGTCCGCGGGTGGCACGGCTGCTGTTCGGTGCCGTACTGACCGCCGTCATGGCGTTCTCCGTGGGCGGTACCGCTGCGGCCGCTGTCGACTCGGACAGCGGCATGGCCGCCAACGCCCGCACCGACGTCTACATCAAGGACATCGCGAGCGACACCGGCTTCGAGCCGCACGGCGCCATCTATTCGTCGTTCTTCAACAGCCCGAACATCAAGATCTGTCCCACCGCGGTGGAGTGCGCCTCGTCCACGAATCCGGTTGTCGGCTCGACGAGTTACATTTTCGTGAAGCTGAACAACCACGGCCCCTACGGTTCCGGAATCAGCAGCGGAACGCTGAAGGCGTACTACACCACCTCCGGCGGCGCCGCGAACTGGCCGCTGAACTGGACGCAGATCGGCGCGAAGCCGCTGGTGGTCGCCGCCTCCGGGGTCACCACGACGTCGATCGTGTGGAACAACGTGCCCTCCATCGGGCACTTCTGCCTCCTGCTGCGTTGGGAGTCGCCGAGCGACCCGATGCTGTTCGAGGGCCCGGCGACGTCCATCAACACGCAGTACAACAACAACATCGCCTGGAAGAACGCCAACACCGTCCCGGCGGCCACCCCCGGCTCGGTCTCGGTCCGGCCGTACGCCCTGGCGAACGCCCTGGACGTGCCGGCCAAGTTCGACCTCGCGTTCCGGCCGCTGGGCGAGGCGGTGCCGGGTGCCAAGATCGTCGCCGACCTCGGCCCCGAGATGTTCCAGCGCTGGCGGGCCGCGGGTGCGCAGGGTGAGGGCATCCGGGTCGTCGGCAACACCTCGATCCAGATCGTCGACCCGGCCAAGGCACAGATCAAGGACCTGCTGATCAACCCGAACGAGCGGCCGGTGCTGTCGCTCAGCTTCTCGGTGGACCAGGTCCTGCAGAAGCCGTACGTCCTCCAGGTCGTCCAGGTGGGCCCGGCAGTGGAGATCGGTGAGAAGTACGACGTGGGCGGGGTGGACTACACCTTCGATCCCAAGGAGCGCTGACGAGGGGGACGGTGGGCCGGGCGCCGGGGATCGCATCCCACGGCACCCGGCCCACCGGCATGCCGCCGCCCACCCCACGCCGGCCACTACGCGCCGGGACGGGGCCTGGAGGGAAACGGCCAGCCGTCCTTCAGGATCTACGAGAGGGTGACCGGGAGCCGGTACTGACGGTCCGTGCCCGTGGTGGTGCGGAGGTGGATCTCCCCGGTGCGCAGGCCGTACGTGACCGACCAGCGGGTGTGGCCCTGCCGGACGTCGTTGAGCAGTTCCAGCGCCGCCCGGTCGTCGATCACCCCGCCGGCCTTCGCCAGCGCCGCGGCGAGCACGCCGTAGCGGTGGTCGGTGCGCCGCTTCTCCTCGGGCACGCCGACAACGGGCACGTTGGTCAGCGCCTGCCAGCTCCCCCGCCCCTTCTCGACCCGCAGCGCCCCGTCGACGAACTCGACCACGGCCGACGCCCCCGTGGCATCGGCGAGCAGGTAGTGCAGCGGCGGCCCGCCCTCGAAGTCGAGGTTGTGCCGGCCGAACACAGCGACCGCCTCGTCCACGGTGGCTGCCTGGTCGAGTACCAGCCGCAGGATGCGCACCGAGCCGACCGTGGGCTTGCCCGCCTCGGGTCGGGCGGTGGCGGCGTCGTCGGCGGCCAGCCCGACGGCGAGCCCGCGCTCGTTCATCCCGTCGAAGGGCAGCAGGGGCGCGTCGAGCAGCCGGCGGTCCCCCGTGGGGTCGGCGCCGACGCCGAGGTAGGACATGTCGACCAGGGAAACCGTGGCGTACCCGTCGGGCGGGTCGGTGCGCAGCACCAGGGCCGGGTTGGCCTCCCAGTCGAAGTTGCGGGCGAACAGCGGCCGGCTCCGGTCACCCCACGCGGCGAAGAGCGAGCAGCCGAACGGGCTGGGCGGCGCGGCGTCGGTGCCCACGGTGGGGTCGTAGTCGCCGACGAAGGTCATCTCCCACATCGGCAGGTCGTCGACCTTGCGCAGGCTGGCCAGGGTCTGCTCGGCCTCGGCCGCGCTCTGTCGGGACGCGGTGGGCGTGCCGGTCGACGGGCCGCCCGGTGTCGACCAAGCGGCGGTGGGCTCGGATCCGGAGCAGGCGGTGACGGCGAACAGCAGGGCCAGGCCGGCGCCGAGGAGGGTCCTACGCATAGTTCCTGAACGCTAAGTCAGCCATCGACCGTTGTCCACCATGGCTGGCGGCCCGGGGAGCCGGCGGCGGGAACGCCGCCGCCGACCGTCAGGTCCGTCCGAGCCTGGCGGCACCGAGTGCCTGGTCACAGGGGCCCGGCGAGCCGCCGGGGCGGCCCGGCCACTGTGCGAGGATCAGCCGCCGTGATCCCTGACGGCGGCACGCCACCCGCACCGGCCGGTCGGACCCGGCTGCGTCGGTTGCACCCGCTCGACGGGGTGGCGCTGGGGCTGGCCCTGTTCGGGGCGGCCTGCGCGCTGACCGGGCTGCTGCCACGCGCCGAGACGGCGGCCACCCTGGCACGCGTCCTGCCGCTGCTGCTGTTCCTCGGCACGGTGGTGGTGCTGGCCGAGCTGACGGCGGCGGCCGGGGTCTTCGACGTGCTGGCCACCCGGCTGGCAATCGTCGCCCGGGGCAGCTACCCCGCGCTGTTCGTGCTCTGCGTCGGCCTCGCCTCCGTCACCACGATCGCGCTGAACCTGGACACCACGGCCGTCCTGCTCACCCCGGTGATGCTGGCGCTCGCGCGCCGGCTGGGCATGCCGCCGCTGCCGCTGGCGATGACCACGGTGTGGCTGGCCAACACCGCGAGCCTGCTGCTGCCGGTGTCCAACCTGACCAACCTGCTCGCCGCCGACCGGGTCGGCCTCGACCCACTGCCGTTCGCGGCCCGGATGGCGCTGCCGCAGCTCGCCGCGATCGGGGTCACCATGGCGCTGCTCTGGGCCGGGTACTGGCGGCGGGGGCGGCGAGGATCGGCCCGGTTCGTCGCGCCCGAGCGGCCCGCGCCGGTGGACCGGGTGCTCTACCGGACCGCGCTCGCCGGCTGCCTGCTCTTCGTCGCCGGGATCCTCGCCGGGGTGGAGATCGGGATCGCCTCGGCGGTGGCCGCCGGGCTGGTGCTGGCCGGGTTCGCCGTCCGGTCCCGGGCCACGCTGCGGCCGGCGCTGGTGCCGTGGCGGCTGCTGCTCTTCGTCACCGGGCTGTTCCTGGTGGTGCAGACCCTCGGCCGGCACGGGCTGGACGACCTCGTCGGCGTGCTGCTCGGCCCGGACGGGGGGACGCTCGGGGCGCTGCGGGCCGGCGGGACGGGCGCGCTGCTGGCCAACATGGTGAACAACCTGCCCGCGTACGTGGCGGGCGAGGCGGTGCTGCCCCCGGGTGACGTCACCCGGCTGTTGGCCCTGCTCGTCGGCACGAACGTGGGGCCGCTGGTCGCGCCGTGGGCGTCGCTGGCCACCCTGCTCTGGTACGAGCGGTGCCGGGCCGCCGGGGTGGCGGTGCCGCTGGGCCAGTTCGTGGCCGCCAGCGCCGTGCTCACGGTGACCGCCACGCTCGCCGCCGTCGGCGCGCTGCTGCTCACCGGCTGACCCGGGCAGCGGTATCGGCGGGGCGTCGCCGAACAGCATGGTCCCCTCACCCGTGGCCGCGTTGCGCGGGCAGCAGCGCAGCGGTTCACCGCCGACAACGGTCGAGCGGTGCCGGCTGGGTGTTTTCCCGCCTGTTGTGAACATCTGGTGTCGGGAGGTTGATGGTGGTAACTTTCTCGACACTTGCAAGACCTTGCAGAAAGATCCGGCACTTCTTGACGCCACACGTCAGGCACCTGTCCGGATCGGACAGCCCACCCCCGAACCGAGGGCTGCCGCAAGGGTCCGTCCCCCTTCGGCCCAGGCGCCGACATCTCACCCCCCGAGGAGCCCCGATGGGCAGCAGCACCGGGCGACGACGACGGATGATCGGGGCCGCGACGGCCGCCGGCCTGGTCGTCGGGCTGGCCCCGCTCAGCATCGCCGCCGCCGCGAACACCGTGACCGTCTTCTACCAGCCCCCGGCCGCGTGGACCGGCACCGTGAACCTCCACTTTGCCCCCGACGGGGGCGCGTGGACGGCCGTGCCGGGCGTACCGATGGAGCCGGCCTGCACGGGCTGGCGCAAGCGGACCGTCGACGCCGGGTCCGCCGCCGGCCTCCAAGCGGTCTTCAACAACAACGCGGGCACCTGGGACAACAACAACGGCCGCAACTACCGCCTCGGCACCGGCGTGGTGACCGTGTCCGGCGGCGTGGTCGGCGCGGGCGACCCCTGCGCCGGCACCCCGACTCCCACCCCGCCCTCGCCCACCCCGTCGACCGGCCGGACGGCGGACGTCTGGTACCACGTCGCCACCCGGGGCTGGACCACCGCGAACATCCACTACCAGCCCGCCGGCGGGGCCTGGACCGCCGTACCCGGCGTGGCGATGGAGGCCGGCTGCGCCGGCTGGACCCGCCGGGCGGTCGACCTCGGCAGCGCCGCGACGATGAAGGCGGCGTTCAACAACGGCGCCGGGAACTGGGACAACAACAACGGCGCGGACTACGCCATCGGGGCCGGGGTGACCACGGTCAAGGGCGGCGTGGTGACCGCCGGGACGACCGCGCCGTGTGTGCCGGAGACGCCGGACACCACCGCGCCCTCCACCCCGACCGGGCTGGGCGCCACCGCGAACGGGGTGCGGGTGGCGGTGTCCTGGGCGGCGTCCACCGACGACCGCGCGGTCACCGGGTACCGGCTCACCCGCACCGGCGGGCCGGAGGGCACGGTCACGATGACCACCGCCACCACCAGCCACCTCGACGGATCCCTGACCGCGAACACCCGCTACGAGTACACCGTGCGGGCGTACGACGCGGCCGGCAACACCTCACCGGCCAGCGACCCGGCGGCGGCGACCACCGGCGACGCCCCGCCCCCGGCGACGGCCGGCAGCCCGCTCGGCGGCGACCCCCGCGAGGACAGCATCTACTTCGTGATGACCGCCCGGTTCGCCGACGGCGACAACGCCAACAACCGGGGCGGCAGCCAGCACGTGAGGTCCGGCAACGCGGCCAACAACGACCCGATGTTCCGGGGCGACTTCAAGGGCCTGATCGACAAGCTGGACTACATCAAGGGGCTCGGCTTCTCCGCCCTGTGGATCACCCCGGTGGTGCTGAACCGGTCCGACTACGACTTCCACGGCTACCACGGCTGGGACTTCTACCGCGTCGACCCGCGCCTGGAGAGCCCCGGCGCGAGCTACCAGGACCTGATCAACACCGCGCACGGCAAGGGCATCAAGATCTTCCAGGACGTGGTCTACAACCACAGCTCCCGCTGGGGCGCCAAGGGCCTGTTCACCCCGACGGTGTACGGCGTCCGCGACGAGCAGTGGAAGTGGATGTACAGCAAGCAGGAGCCGGGCCGCGGGTACGACCCGATGGTGGAGCACGCAGGCGCCGATCCGGAGCTGACCCCGGCGCAGAACGCCCTGGCCAAGGGCCGCGCGTACAACGGGGACGTGTGGTCGACGGCCGCGCCGGCCGGCAACCAGTGCCCGCGCTGGGGCACCCCGAACGGGACCAGCCCGGAGGGCTTCAAGCTCTACGAGTGCCAGTGGCCGGCACCGACCAACAAGCTGTTCCCGGCCGACCTGTACCACCAGTGCTGGATCGGCAACTGGGAGGGCGAGGACGCCCGGAGCTGCTGGCTGCACGAGGACCTGGCCGACTTCAACACCGAGAACGCCACCGTGCAGCAGTACCTGATCGACGCGTACAACCGGTACATCGACATGGGGGTGGACGGCTTCCGGATCGACACGGCCGTGCACATTCCCCGGGTCACCTGGAACCGTCGCTTCCTGCCGGCCATCCAGCAGCACGCCCTGGCCAAGCACGGCGAGAAGGGCAAGGACTTCTACGTCTTCGGCGAGGTCGCCGCGTTCGTCAACGACAAGTGGAACCGGGGCTCGGTCAACCACTCGGCGCAGTTCTTCACCTGGAAGGAGCGCAAGGAGTACAGCCCCGACGACGTCAGGGCCGCGATCGAACAGTTCGACTACGAGCAGCTCTCCGGCCCGGGCGGCCAGCCCACCACCGACAACGCGTTCCTGCGCGGGAACACCTACCACGCCCCGGACCACTCGAAGTTCTCCGGCATGAACGTCATCGACATGCGGATGCACATGAACTTCGGCGACGCCAACAACGCGTACGGCAACGGCAAGGACTCCGACGACAGCTACAACGACGCCACCTACAACGTCGTCTACGTCGACAGCCACGACTACGGGCCGAACAAGTCGAACACCCGGTACACCGGGGGCACCGACGCCTGGGCGGAGAACATGAGTCTGATGTGGACGTTCCGGGGCATCCCGACGCTCTACTACGGCTCGGAGATCGAGTTCCAGAAGGGGGCGAAGATCGACTGCGGGCCGACCTGCCCCCTCGCCACCACCGGCCGGGCCTACTACGGCGACCACGTTCAGGGCACGGTCACCGCGTCGGACTTCGGCAAGGTCAGCTCCGCCACCGGTCCGGTGGCCACCACGCTCAGCCAGCCGCTGGCCAAGCACGTGCAGCGGCTCAACCAGATCCGCCGGGCGGTGCCCGCCCTGCAGAAGGGGCAGTACTCGACCGAGGGGATCAGCGGGTCGATGGCGTACAAGCGCCGGTTCACCTCCGGCGCGGTGGACAGCTTCGCGCTGGTCACGGTCTCCGGCAGCGCGACGTTCACCGGGGTTCCGAACGGCCGGTACGTCGACGCGGTCACCGGCGACGTGCGGACGGTGACCAACGGGACGCTGACCGCGGCCGTCAGCGGCAAGGGCAACCTGCGGGTGTACGTGCTGGACCTGCCGGGCAACCCGGCGCCCGGGAAGATCGGCGAGACCGGCGCCTACCTGCGGTGACCCGGTGGCGGGGCGGCCGGTCCGGCCGCCCCGCCCCGGTCAGGTCGATCATGGTGGGCCGGGCCTCGGGGAGCCGGGGTCCGGCCACGCCACCGCCGCCGGTTCCGCCACGCGGACCGGCGGCTCAGCGGTCAGCCGACCGGCGTACGGCGCGTGGCGCGCGGGCCGACCAGCCGGCGGACCACCGGCGCGGCGTTCCACCTCGCCGCCCCGACCAGGTCCCGGGCGTGCTCCAGCATCGTGTAGTCCGGCCTGGCCAGCCCGTCGGCGATGGCCCGGTCCAGGTCGTTGCCGCACCGACTGAGCACGCTGTCGAAGTCCCGCCGGACGGGTTCGAGCAGGTGGTAGCCGAACGAGCGGTGCAGCCGGGCGAACAGCGGCTTGTAGAGCCGGGCCCGCTCGTGCAGCCCCGACGAGTACGACATCGGATTCTTCGGCCGGCGCAGCACGTAGTCGGGCAGCACGTCGGCGAAGGCCCGCCGCACGATCCACTTCTCCCGTCCCTCGCGCAGCTTCAGCTCCAGTGGCAGCCGCATCGCCAGCTCCACCACGCTGAGGTCGAGGAACGGCACCCGCGCCTCCACCCCGTGGCCCATGCTGGCCCGGTCCACCCGCTGCAACTCCGTACGGCACAGGTTGCGGATCCGGTGCAGGAACAGCCGGCGGGCCCGCTCGGGGCCGACCTGGTGGTACATCGGGTAGCCGCCGAACAGCTCGTCGGAGCCGTCCCCGGTGAGCACCACCCGCACACCCAGCTCGTGGAGCCGACGGAAGATCGGCACCGAGACCACCGCGTTGATGATGTCCCCGTACTCGGTCAGCTCCGAGATCCGGATGGCCTCCCGCACGTCGGCGAGCCGGACGTCGCGGGGGCGCAGCTCGACCACCTCGTGCGGCACCCCCAGGTCGGCGGCGAGCCGCCGGGCGTACGCCACGTCCGGGCTCTCCGGCACACCGACCGTGACCGCCACGCAGTTCGGGTGCATCTGGTGGGCGTGCACCAGGGCCAGGGAGCTGTCCAGCCCGCCGGAGAGCACCACGCCGAGGGGCAGGTCGGTGTCCACCCGCATCCGGATGCTGTCGGTGAGGGCGGCACGGACGAGCAGGGCGGCCTCGTCCGGGTCGTCCACCATCGGCAGCCCCTCGCCGAGGGTCAGCAGGTCGACGTACGGGCGCAGCCGGACCTCGCCGCCCGGCTCGGCCCAGCCGTGCTGCCCCGGGGGCACCTCGCGCACCGGCGCGCCGTGCCCGACCAGCGCCTTGACCTCGCTGGCCAGGTGCAGGCAGCCGGGCACCCGGGACCAGTACAGCGGCTTGACCCCGATCGGGTCACGGGCCAGGTAGGCCCGCCCGGTGCTCCGCTCGACCACGACGAACGCGTACTCGCCGCGCAGCCGCCGCACCGCGTCCTCGCCCCAGGCCAGGAACGCGGCGAGCAGCACCTCGGTGTCGCTCTCACTGCGGAACGGGTGGCCGAGCCGCGTCAGCTCCACGCGCAGCTCGTGGTGGTTGAAGATCTCGCCGTTGTGGCAGAGCAGGAACCGCCCGTCGGCGGAGACCCAGGGCTGCACCGCCCGGTCCCGGTCGACGATCCGCAGCCGGCGGGTCCCGGCGAGCAGCCCGGCCTCCCGGCGGGTCTCGGTCACCTCGCCGCGCGGGGCGAGAACTGCCAGCATCCGGCGGAAGGTGGCCGGGTCGGCCTCCGGGCCGATGCTCAACGCGATGCCACACACGGCTCAGACCCCCATCTCGGCTTCGTACGACCGGCGGAACCGCAGCCCGGCGGCGGGCGCGAGGCACAGGTGCCAGGCCTGTCCCTCGTCGACCACGTTGATCTCCCCGGCCCGTTGCCGGGCGAGCAGCAGCCCGGCGAGGGCGTCCCGGGCACCGAATCGCTCGAACCAGGCCAGCTCCACGTCGACGGCGTAGCCGAGACAGTGTCCGCTGGGCACCATCGCGGCGTAGCCGAGGCGGCGCAGGTGGTGCTGATGCTCGGCGCTGCGGACCAGGCTGGTCACCCACAGCGGCGGGGTGCCGGGCGGGGTGATCCGGTCGAACTCGCGGCCGATGTCGTTGAGCAGGCCGACCACCTCGCGCCGGGCCCGGCGGAACTTCAGCCCGGCGGTGTGCGGCCGGGCCTCCGGCAGCAACCGGCGGCCCACCGCCCGCACGCCCCGGCCGACGAGGGTGCGCGGCTGCTGCTGGTACCGGAAGCGGAGCAGGTCGCGGCGGCGCAGCCATTCCAGGTCCACCAGGTCGGCGCTGGCGTTCACCTCCGCGTCGGTCATGAAGGTGGGCGCGTCGCGCCACCACAGCACGTCGATGCGGGAGAGCAGGTAGATCCGGATGAGCGCGGTCAGGTCGGCGGCGGAGCTGCGCGGGTTGGGCCGGTAGCGGGCCATCTCCAGCAGCAGCGTCTCCCGGGCGCCGATGAGGCCCTGCGGGGTGGCGTCGAGCACCGCAGCGATCGCCGGCTCGCGCAGCCGCTCGTCGAGCAGCACCTGTCGGGCCCCCGTCGACTCGGGTTCGGCCAGGGCACCGACCTCGATCAGCAGCTCCGCGACGGCCGTTCGGTAGGCGGCGAGGTCCGGGGCGGCGGGCGGGGCCGGTCTGCGGGCCACCCCCCGGGCCATCCCCTGGGGCACCTGCCGGGCCGGCGCAGCGGACGCGACGGACGTGCCGGGCTGCTGGCCGGGGCTTCGGCTGGGCACTCGCATGGTCGGGTCCTCTCTTCCGGCGCGACACCGTGTGGTTTGACCTGATACACACCGTAATCGCTGAAAGTGAGGGCGAGTACGAACAATCTTCCCATATCACCCTAACGGCGAGGACCGCCCGGACCGCTGGGAGCATCGGCCGCCGCCGCTCCCCGAATCGGGCTGATGGCGCACGGCGGCACCAGCCCGCCGGCGACCGCCGGGCCTGCCGCCTACGACTTCACCGCTGACCGAGGTGGAGCCGGTCGGCCGGGGTGGGTGCGGCACCCCGGCCGTCCGCCCGGGCCTCGATTCCCGGAGGAAGAGGCCCTTGTCCCAGTTTCGCCGAACCCAGCCGTTCGCGCAGCCCCCTCCGCCGGCCGTCGGGGGTCCCGGCCGGTTCGGCCGGGTGACTGGTGCGGGCCCGAAGCAGGACATCGATCACGGCGGTTACCCGATGGGCCCATCAAAGCACTGAACCGATTAAGTAGCAAGATTATGAACCGGGGGCGCGATTTCGCCGCCTCCGGCGCTGCCGGCCGCAGCTCGTGCCCTGCCGAGCCGCATCGTCGATGGTGCCGTTCCGGCTCCGGTGCGGCCCACCCACTCGACCCGCGTGACGGTCAAGGCTCCCAGCCCCAGACACTGACCCTGTTCACCCGGCTGAGGTCAATTCTTGTTAACCGATTCAGTTGCCTTCCCCGCAGCAGGGACGGGCCGGTGCCAGCGGGCTGGACGGGGCCACCACCGGCAATCACCCGCGACACAGGCCGAGAAGGCCGGTTGTGCCGGTCGCCCGAGCGCGCCCCGAGGGGTGATGAAAGGCTTGTGGCATGAGTTCCGCACCGACACCGATCGACCCCGCCGCCCCCGGCAGCACCGACGAGGCGACCGCCTTCACCGACCTCGGGTTGCGCGCCGAACTGCTCGGCGCCCTCTCCGCCCTCGGCTACGAGGAGCCGACCCCGATCCAGCGGGAGGCCATCCCTCCCCTGCTGGCCGGTCGGGACCTGCTGGGCCAGGCGGCCACCGGCACGGGCAAGACCGCCGCGTTCGCCCTGCCGCTGCTGCACCGCCTGCCTGACCGGCGCCCCGGCGGCGACCCGGTGGCGCTGGTGCTGGTGCCCACCCGGGAGCTGGCGGTGCAGGTCTCCGAGGCGTTCCACCGGTACGGCAAGGACCTGGGCACCCGGGTGCTGCCGATCTACGGCGGGCAGCCGATCGGCCGGCAGCTACGCGCCCTGGACCTGGGCGTGGACGTGGTGGTGGCCACGCCGGGGCGGGCGCTGGACCACATCGCCCGGGGCACCCTGCGGCTGGGCGAGCTGGCCACGGTGGTGCTCGACGAGGCCGACGAGATGCTCGACATGGGCTTCGCCGAGGACATCGAGGCGATCCTGGAGCACGCCCCGGCGCAGCGGCAGACGGTGCTGTTCTCGGCGACCATGCCGTCGCGCATCGACGGGATGGCCCGCCAGCACCTGACCGACCCGGTGCGCATCCAGATCGGCCGGGAGCAGCAGGTGGCCGGCGAGGCTCCCCTGGTGCGGCAGAGCGCGTACATCGTGGCGCGGGCACACAAGCCGGCGGCGCTGGGCCGGGTGCTGGACGTGGAGTCGCCGACCGCGGCCATCGTGTTCTGCCGCAGCCGCGAGGAGGTGGACCGGCTCACCGAGACGATGAACGGCCGGGGCTACCGGGCCGAGGCGCTGCACGGCGGGATGAGCCAGGAGCAGCGGGACCGGGTGATGGGACGGCTGCGCGCCGGCACCGCCGATCTGCTGGTGGCCACCGACGTGGCGGCCCGGGGCCTGGACGTCGAGCAGCTCACCCACGTCGTCAACTACGACGTGCCGTCGGCCCCGGAGTCGTACGTGCACCGGATCGGCCGGGTGGGCCGGGCCGGCCGCGAGGGCGTGGCGATCACCCTCGCCGAGCCGCGCGAGCACCGGATGCTCAAGACCATCGAGCGGGTGACCGGGCAGCGGATCGCGATCGACAAGATCCCTACGGCGGCCGACCTGCGCACCCGGCGGTTGGAGCTGACCCAGGCGGCGCTGCGGGAGTCGCTGCTGGAGGACGACCTGGATCCGTTCCGGGTGATCGTGGAGTCGCTGTCGGACGAGTTCGACCTGATGGAGGTCGCCCTCGCCGCCGTGAAGCTGGCCCACGAGGCCGCCTCGCCGGGCTCGGACGACGACGAGGAGGAGATCCCCCAGGTCGCGGTCCGTCCGCAGCGGGAGACCCGGCCGGGGTACGAGGGCCGGGGCGGCGGCGACCGCCGTCCGGCCCGGCCCCGGTCGGGGGGCGCCACGCAGGTGTTCATCGGGCTGGGCCGCCGCGCCGGGGTGCGCCCGCAGGACCTGGTGGGGGCGATCACCGGAGAGACGCGGGTGAGCGGCCGGGACATCGGCTCGATCGAGATCGCCGACCGGTTCTCGCTGGTGGAGGTCCCCAACGGGGCGGTCGACGAGGTGATCGCCGCGCTGCGCGGCAGCACCATCAAGGGCCGCAAGACGACGGTACGCCGCGACCGCGACCGCCCCTGACCTCTTGATCGATTCGGCGTCGGTGACGATCACGGCCCCCGCGTTCGGGGCGCCTCCGTTGTCACCGACGCCGAGTTGATCCGCGGCGGCGCGGGTCGGCCGGGTCGGGTCACAACGCGTACGAGCCGAACCGGCGCGCTGCTGGCCCGACCGGCGGCTGCCCGGCTCCCGCGCCGGGCGCGCCTCGACAGAGGCCCCCCGCCTGCTGAAGCGACGGCAGGGGACCTCTGTCATCGCCTCAGGCGGCCGTCAGGGTGGGGCCGGTGAGGGTGCCGGCGTCGGCCGGGCGCAACGCAAGGGCGAGCACGTCGGCGACGTCGGCGAGGGTGTGCACGGTCAGCGCCTCCCGTACCTCGGCGGGCAGGTCGTCCAGGTCCGGCTCGTTGCGGGCCGGGATGATCACCTCGGTCAGGCCGGCCCGGTGCGCGGCGAGCAGCTTCTGCTTCACCCCTCCGATGGGGAGCACCCGGCCGGAGAGCGTCACCTCGCCGGTCATCCCGAACTCGGGCCGCACCGGCCGGCCGGTCACCAGCGACGCCAGCGCCGTCACCATCGTGATGCCGGCGCTCGGCCCGTCCTTGGGCACCGCGCCCGCCGGAACGTGCAGGTGGATCCGCCGCCCGGCGAGGGAGTTCGGGTCGATGCCGAGCCGGCGCCCGTTGGAGCGCAGGTACGACAGCGCGATGTGCGCGGACTCCTTCATCACGTCGCCGAGCTGGCCGGTGAGGGTCAGCCCCGGCTCACCCTCCATGCTGGTGGCCTCGATGAAGAGCACGTCCCCGCCCGCGCCGGTGACCGCGAGGCCGGTGGACACGCCGGGCACCGCCGTCCGCTCCGCCGACTCGGGGGTGAACCTGGGCCGGCCGAGGTAGCGGGCCAGATTGTCGGTGTTCACCCGGACGGGCGTCGGATCGGTCGCCAGGACGACCGCGACCTTGCGCAGGATCTTCGCCAGCGCCCGCTCCAGCTGCCGGACGCCGGCCTCCCGGGTGTGCTCCCCCGCGATCCGGGCGAGCGCGTCGTCGGTGACCGTGACCTCCTCGGCGGTCAGGCCGGCCCGCTCCCGCTGCCGGGGCAGCAGGTGGTCGCGGGCGATGGCGACCTTCTCGTCCTCGGTGTAGCCGTCCAGGGTGACCAGCTCCATCCGGTCCAGCAGCGGGCCCGGGATGGTCTCCACCACGTTGGCGGTGGCCAGGAACAGCACGTCGGACAGGTCGAGGTCGACCTCCAGGTAGTGGTCGCGGAAGGTGTGGTTCTGCGCCGGGTCGAGCACCTCCAGCAGGGCGGCGGCCGGGTCGCCGGCGTAGCCGACCGCGAGCTTGTCGACCTCGTCGAGGAGCACGACCGGGTTCATCGAGCCGGCCTCGCGCAGCGCACGGACGATCCGGCCGGGCAACGCGCCGACGTACGTGCGGCGGTGGCCCCGGATCTCCGCCTCGTCGCGGACGCCACCCAGGGAGACCCGGACGAAGTTGCGGCCGAGCGCCCGGGCGACGGACTCGCCGAGGCTGGTCTTGCCGACGCCGGGAGGGCCGGCGAGGGCGAGCACCGCGCCGGAGCCACGCCCGCCGACCACGCCGAGGTTGCGCTCGGCCCGGCGGTTGCGCACCGCGAGGTACTCCAGGATGCGGTCCTTGACGTCGGCGAGGCCCGCGTGGTCGGCGTCGAGCACGGCCCGGGCGGCGGCCAGGTCGGTGTTGTCCTCGGTACGCGTGGTCCACGGCATCTCCAGCACCGTGTCCAGCCAGGTGCGGATCCAACCCGCCTCCGGGGAGGCGTCGCTGGCCCGCTCCAGCTTGCCGACCTCACGCAGCGCCGCCTCGCGGACCTTCTCGGGCAGCTCGGCGGACTCGACCCGGCCCCGGTAGTCGGCGGAGCCGTCCGGCTCGTCCTCGCCGAGCTCCTTGCGGATGGCGGCGAGCTGCTGGCGGAGCAGGAACTCGCGTTGGGACTTCTCCAGCCCCTCGCGTACGTCGCTGTTGATCTGCTCGGTGACCTCCTGCTCGGCCAGGTGGTCCTTCACCCAGCCGACGAGAAGTTCCAGCCGGGCGGTGACGTCCGGCGCGGCGAGCAGTTCGGCCTTCTGCGCCAGCGTGAGCCAGGGCGCGTAGCCGGCCGCGTCGGCCAGCTCGGAGAGGTCGGTCATCCGCTCCATGGCGTCGATGACCTGCCACGCGCCGCGCTGCTGGAGCACGGACGTCATCAGGGCGCGGTACTCGCGGGCGAGGTCCCGGGCCCGGCCGGTGGGGGCGGGTTCGGGCAGTTCGGTGGCCTCGACCCAGAGGGCGGCGCCGGGTCCGGGGACGCCGGAGCCGATCCGTGCCCGGGACAGCCCCCGGACCACGGCGGCCGGCTCGCCGCTGGGCAGTCGGCCCACCTTCTCGATGGTGGCGACCGTGCCGACGGGGCCGTACTCGCCGTCGATGCGGGGCACGGCGAGGAGTTGCTCGTCGCCGGTGGCGCGGGCCGCGTCGACGGCGGCCTGGGTGGTCGGGTCGAGGGTCACCGGGATGACCATGCCCGGCAGCAGGACGGCGTCGGTCAGCGGAAGTACCGGGAGAGTTGCCATCGAACACCTGCTATCGCGTTGGGTTGAGCCTGCCTCACTCAAGTAACCGAGCGTTCCCCTTGTTCCGAAGCGTGATTCAGGCCACTCCTGCGGTCCTTCGGAGGCGGCCCGGCACAGGGGCCGGGAGCGGGTCTCCCTCGCCGACCGGGGGCGTCCGACGAGGAGCGACGGCAATCCCCGCGCCTGATCGGGGCCGGTGCCGGTGCCGGCGCGATCTTCGGGAAACCGCCCGCCGCCGAAGGGAAGGCGTGGCGGATGACGACAACACCGCCGCGCCGGTCACGGGTGTCGGACCGAATCGATCGGCCCTCCCCGCGGCGCCCCGGGCCTGCTCAACCGCTTGCGCGGCACCGGCAAATTCCACCGGCCGAGCGGGATTCCATCCCGCGTAACTCGACTCGCCGAATGCAGAACCGGGCATATTCTTGCGGAATTGCCAGTTGATACGTCAAACTCTTAGCACACCCCGCCCCACACAAGGAGTAATTGGCGATGGCTCGGAAAGTAATCACCGTTCTGACTGATGACCTCGACGGCGGGAAGGCGGATCGGACCGTCGAGTTCAGCCTGGACGGCGTGGCGTACACCATCGATGTCTCCGACGAGAACGCCGGCACCCTGCGCAAAGCACTCGACCCCTACATCAACGCCGGCCGGCGCATCGGTCGAGGCCCGGTCGAGACCGGCCGGACCGCCCGCCGCCCGGGAAGGGCCCCGGTCTCCGGAATGGACCGCGAGCAGAACCGGGCCATCCGGGAATGGGCCGCCAACAACGGCCACGAGATTTCCGACCGCGGGCGCATCCCGGTGTCGGTCGTCGAGGCCTACAAAAACCGCTGATCCGGAGGCGGCGCCGTGATCCGGGGGACCCGGGTCGCGCCGTGGAGGCCGGCACCCACCGGCCCCTTTCCGGTCGCATTTCCCACGGCGCCGGCCGACTCAGGCCGGTGCCGGTGAGGGCCGTCCCCACGCGCCGACCAGCGTCCGCTCTCCCTGCCGTGCCGGTCCGCCGAGATGACGGCCACCTGCGCGCCGCCCCGCGTCCCACGTCCACCGGTCCGGCCTCGCAGGCCGCCGGTGCTCGAACCGCGCGACGGGGTCGCCCGGGGGTGATCGGCCCCCGGGCGACCTGGGATCTGCCGACGCCCGGGTGGGTTCGCGTCGAATTACTCTCCCCTCGATCCGGTAGCCGCCACGTGGCCCGGCGGACCGATCAATTCTGGTGGGACGCCGGTGAGGGTCACTACGACGTGCGGGCGCATGTCGATGGTCGATGGGGTTCTTTCCGCACCGTCGACCACGCCCGCAGGCTCGGTGGAGTGAAGATCCCGTCCATTCCCCGCTGGAGTACGGCGCCGTGGCGCGAGGTTCAACCGGATATGGGAATTCTGCGGAGCGACCGCCCCGCCGAACGGTGACCGGGACGCTCGGTCACGTCACCGGTGGCCGGCCCACCGCCGTTCCAATGGTCGTACGGTCGCCCAACGGCGCCCTGCCGACGGCCGTCCCATAGGGCATCAGCCCGCGCGGGGACGACCGGCCGACGACGCCGTTCCAGGGGGCGTCAGTCCGCGCAGAGGTGGTCGAATGCAAAGCCGTTCCGCATTTCGTCACGGCGCGCCCGCAGCCGGCGGATGTCCCCGTCGAACTGCTCGCGGGCGACCAGCTCCGGCTCGCCGCCGTCGAGGCCACGCAGCCGCTCGCCCACCGCCACGGCGGCGAGGTCCTCGGCGAGCCGCCCCGGGTCCACCCCGCAGGAGAGCCGGTGTTCCCACACCCGCACCCGTTCCACCAGGCACCGGCCGGGCCGCACCTCGACCCAGCTCCAGCCCTCGGCCGGGCCGTCCGCCCAGCGCACGTGCAGGCCCCGGACGATCGGATCGACCAGCCGACGGGAGACGTAGGCCTCGACGGCTGCCGCCCGGGCCAGGGCGCCGAGGTCGTTGACGTGTCCGCTGCGCCCGTCCGGCAACCGGCCGACGATGTCCCGGAAGGCGACCGGCGTGGCATCCCCGGGCATGGTGTGCCCCGGGTCCGGCCGGACGGCGTCGGCGTAGGCGCGCGCGTCGATGACGTACTCGACGATCCGCCGGCCGTGGTCGGCGGCGCGCAGGGTGGGCGAGGCGATCCGCAGCACCGCCAGGCCGACCGCCGCGCACACGGCGTCCTTCATCCGTTCGGCGCGCCGGGCCGCCGACCCGGGCGGCACCGGCGGCCCGACCTCGACGGCGAACAGCGGACGGCCCGTAGGAGCGGCGCAGACCACGTGGTCGAGACACTCCCGGCCGGCCGAGCTCCACTGGTGGCCGGTTACCCCCGGCGGACGGCCGTGCAGCAGTTCGCCGAGCCGCCGGGCCGCGTACACCACCTGGCCGCCCCGGGCGAGGACCGGACCACGGCCGGTCGACGCCGCGACGGGGCGCAGCAGGGAGCCGCCTTCACTACCGGTGCTCGTCATCCACCTTGTCCATCCGTCGGGCCGTCAACCGGCCGAGTCTAGGCCGTCGATCATGGTTTCCACCTCGCCGGTGCGGCCCGCGCCCGGCCGCCGGTCGGCCCGGGCACGCCGCCCGGACGCCTCGCCGCGGCGCCGGCTGGGCGGGGCCGGCGGAAGCGCTCCGCGGTCCGGTTCTCTAGGCTCAGCGGGTGCTGCACAGTGGACGGCCCCCGGAACTCATGACCAAGCGCAGCCTCGTCGCCGTCTCCCACGCCATCGAGAGCGCCGCCCTGGCCATCGCCGAGGACGGGCCGCTGGTGGTCGTCGCGCTCTTCCAACGGATGCCGTACTTCGAGCGGGAACGGGCGGTCTACGAGCGGATCGCCGCCTCGGGGGCGGTGACGGTGGTCGGCGTGGTCGGGCAGCGTCCTTCGGGGCTGCCCGACGGCGCGTACGGGGTGGCCCTGGAGGAGACCGAGGACCTGGCGCGGGAGTGGAGCGTGCTCGCCCTGACCCCCCGGTTCGGCGCGACGCTGGTCGCGTACGACCGGGCGGAGGTGGAGCCGGCGGCCACGCTGGAGGCCGGCCGGCTCTTCGACGGCCGGTGGGGTTTCCGCCGCGACGAGGCGTTGCACGAGGTGCTGCGGCTGCGCGACCGGCTCGCCGACCGGCTGCCCGACGCGGTCCGCGCAACCGTGGACGACGTGCTGGCCCGGGTGCGTGATCTGCCCGCGACACCCGGCGAGGCGCGCGGCGAGGCGGCACTGCGGCTGATGTTCTCCCGCGCCGAGCGGGCGGCCCGGGATCGCTGGGCGACCGGGTCGGGGCCGGGTGACCGCGGCCGGGGTGCCGAGGCGGGGGCCGCCGAGGGCGCCGCCCCGCTGCTCGACGAGTCGGGGATGCGGCGGTGGACGGGCGCGGACGGGATCACTGCGTCGGGCACCCTGCCGGTGGCGCTGATCGGCGTCCAGGTGGACGAGCCGGCCGGCGCACCGGAGCGATTCGGCCGGCGCAGCGCGGCCCGCGAGGCACAGGCGGTGATCGGGGCGGTGACCGCGCCGCTTCGCCCGGTGGACCGGGCCGTACGCCTGTCGGACCACGAGTACCTGTTGTTCCTGCCGGCGCTGACCGAGGAGCAGGCGGTGACGGTGGCGGGCCAGGTACACGAGGCGGTCGGCGGCCTGGTCCGGTCGTACCCGTTCGTCGCGTTCGCGGTGCACGCGGCGGTCACCGTGACCGCCCGGCGGCCCCTGCCCGTGGCCGACGTCCGGCACGCCGTCGGGTGGGCCGCCCGGGAGGGCGTGCCGGTGGCCCGGCTGGCCCCCGAGACGGCCGAGATGCCGGTCGGGTAATGCGGGTCAGGCGCTCGGGTGCGGGAGTGAAGGGGGTGTCGGCGTGCGGGTGGTGTCCCTGGTGCCGTCGCTGACCGAGGCGGTGGCGGTGACCGCGCCGCGGCTGCTGGTCGGCGCGACGGACTACTGCACCCATCCCGTCGGGCTGGACGTGGCCCGGGTCGGCGGCAGCAAGTACCCCGACCTCGACCGGGTACGCGCGCTGCGGCCCGACCTCGTGCTGCTCAACGTCGAGGAGAACCGCAAGGCCGACGCGGAGGCGCTGCGCGCGGCCGGGGTGCCGGTGCGGGTCACCTACCCCCGTACCGTGCCGGAGGCCCTGCGGGAGCTGGCGGACCTGCTCGCCGCGCTCGGCGTACCCGACGATCCGGGCTGGTTGCGGGCGGCCCGGCGGGCCTGGGCGGCGCCCGCGCCGGCGCTCACCCGGCGAGCGGTCGTGCCGGTGTGGCGCCGGCCGTGGGTGGTGCTCGGCGCCGACACCTTCGCCGGCGACGTGCTGCGCCGACTCGGGGTCGCGAACGCCTACGCGGCGCACCCCGAGCGCTACCCCCGCCCGGAGCTGGCCGAGCTGCGGAGCCGGGAACCGGACCTGGTGGTGCTGCCGGACGAGCCGTACCGGTTCACGGCCGACGACGGCCCGGAGGCGTTTCCCGGCACGCCGTGCGCGCTGCTCTCCGGCCGGCACCTCACCTGGTACGGCCCGTCGCTGGCCGAGGCGCCCGCGCTGCTGGCCGGGCAGCTCGACCGGCCGGTGTCCCACCCCGGCTGACCCGCCGCGACCGGCAGCCGGGTGACCGCCGTCCGCGTCACCCGCCCGACGCTCGGCAGGGGCCCTCCGCCAGGTGCGCGGTACCCGTCGGCGCGGCCGTCGGCCCGCCCGCGCGATCACCGGTCCGCGGTCTCATCGGTTGCGGTTGCGTGATCATCGACTACGTTCGGACGAGGTCGACGGGGCCCGGTCCGGCCGACCGGACCGGGTGGATCGGGGTCTAAGGTCCCGGTCGGAAGCGGACCCATCGGCCCTGACCGGGACGCCGGTGACGATGTCGAATAGAACTGCCACCGGGAACGCGGTGCGAGGCACAGGAAGGGACGTGGAGACCATGGCCGCGACGATCGAGCGGAACACCGCCAACACCCTCGCTCCATCGGGCGAGACCATCCAGGCGACCGAGACCACCCGACAGCGGGCCACCCGGTACGTCCTGGCCGGAATCCGGATCGCCCTGGGCTGGACCTTCCTCTGGGCCTTTTTGGACAAGATGTTCGGCCTCGGCCACGGGACCGAGGCGAAGAACGCCTGGATCGAGGGGGGCAGCCCCACCAAGGGCTTCCTGGCCTTCGGCACAGCCGGCCCGTTCAAGGGGTTCTACACCGAGATCGCCGGCGCGGCCTGGGCGGACTGGCTGTTCATGGCCGGCCTGGCCGCCATCGGCGTGGCCCTGATGCTCGGCATCGGGATGCGGATCGCCGCCGTCGCCGGCGCCCTGCTGCTGGTGATGATGTGGACGGCCGTCCTGCCCCCCGAGAACAACCCCTTCATGGACGACCACCTCATCTACGCCGCGGTCCTGGTGGTCCTCGCCCTGGTCGGCGCGGGCGACACCCTCGGCCTCGGCCGGGCCTGGAAGCGGCTGCCCATCGTCCAGCGGTTCCCCTGGCTGAGCTAGTCGGACGAGCACGGCCCCGGCGGGCGCCACCTTCCCGGTGGCGCCCGCCGCCGCATGTCGGGCCGCGCCGGACCGCCGGGTGCGGGACCGCCGGACATCGGCAGATCACGATCCGGCAGGATCGACGACGACCGCAGTTGACCGCAGCACCGAGCAGGAGGCGTACGACATGGACAAGCCCCAGGTTGGCCCGATCGAGGGCGCGCCGCCCGCCGATCTCGTCATCGAGGACCTCACGGTCGGCGATGGCCCGGAGGCCCAGCCCGGTCAGCGGGCCACCGTGCACTACGTGGGGGTGGCCCACTCCACCGGTCGCGAGTTCGACGCGTCCTGGAACCACGGCGAGGCGTTCGAGTTCCCGCTGGGCGGCGGGAGGGTCATCGCCGGCTGGGATCAGGGTGTCGTCGGCATGCGGGTCGGCGGCCGGCGCAAGCTCACCATTCCGCCGCACCTCGGGTACGGCAACCAGGGCGCCGGCGGTCTCATCAAGCCCGGCGAGACCCTGGTGTTCGTCGTCGACCTGCTCGGCGTCCGCTGACCCGGGTGGGGTCGTCGGCCGGTGCCGGCGGCCCCACCCGACGGCAGGGCCGTCAGACGCAGGCCAGCATGGGGGCGGAGGACGCCTCCGCCACGGGCACGAGCGACCCCAGGGCGCGGGCCAGCGACCCGAGCACGGCAGGTTCCGGCGGGGTCGCCACCGGCTCCGGTCGCGCCGACGACTCCCCCGCCGCAGCGGGGGCGAGCGGCGCCAGCACCCGCGGCGCAACGGCGGTCGAGGCAGCCGCAGTCAAGGCGGTGGCGGTCGAGGCAGCGGCGCCGTCCCGGACGGGGATGACGCGGTCCAGGCCGGTGACGTGCAGCACCCGGGCGACCACCGGGGCCGGGTCGACGAGCACCAGCTCCCCGCCACGGGCGCGGACCCGTCGGTGCGCGGCGACCAGCGCCCGGACCCCGGCCGCGGAGAGCAGCCGGACGCCGGAGATGTCGAGCCGCAGCACCGGCCTGGCCGGGGCGGCCCACAGCGCGGCGCGCAGCAGGCCGACGGTGGCGATGTCGACCTCGCCGGTCGCCCACATCTCCACCGCGTGGTCACCCACGCTGACCTGCACGTGGAACCGATCGCTGCGCTGCTCCATGACCACGAATCTAGCCCCACCCCCCGACAATTCCGCCCTGCCGAGGAGTGACTCCGGGTACACCCAGGGTCTGACCCCGAGTCACTCCGGGTCCACCCTGAGCAGGAGCTGCGGCAACGCCGGGCATCCCCGGTGGCACCGGGGATGCCAGGCCGACCCGGCACGGCAGGCGGGCGCCCCGGGCGTGGTCCCCGGCGGCCGTCGGGATTGCGGGCGGGCCCGCGCGACACGCGCGGCGAGGGCGGGGCCGGCGGCGCGCGGCGGGTGACAATGGCCCGATGGTCGTACCCCGCCCGCGCGCGCCCCGACCCATCCGGCCCGTCCGCGAGCCGGCCACCGTGCCGCCCCCGCTGAACGGGCCGTGGACGGCGACCGACCTGCGGCTCGACGACGCGGAGCTGCTGCCGCTGGCCGAGGGCGCGCACGGCCCCGAGGACGTCGTGGTCGACCCGGACGGCCGGGTGGTCAGCGGCGACGAGGACGGCCGGCTCTGGTGGTGGCCGGCGGACGCGCCCCCGGGCACCCGTTCCCAACTGCTGACCGAGACCGGCGGCCGGCCGCTCGGCATCGAAGTCGACCCGCGCGACGGCAGCCTCGTCGTCTGCGACGCCTACCGGGGGCTGCTGCGGGTCACCCCGGACGGGGCGGTACGGGAGCTGACGGGCACCGCCCCGCCGGTGCACCTGGCGAACAACGCCACCGTCGCGCGGGACGGGACCATCTACTTCACCGACTCCTCCGACCGGTTCCCACTGTCGCACTGGAAGCACGACCTGCTCGAACACCGACCAAACGGGCGGGTGCTGGCGTACGCCCCGGGCACCGGGCGCACCGAGGTGGTGGCGAGCGGTTTCTACTTCCCCAACGGGATCGCGCTCACCCCGGACGAGTCCGCGCTGATCCTGGTGGAGACGACCACCCACCGCCTGCTGCGGGTCGACCTGCCCGGCGGGGCGGCCACCGTGCTGACGGACCTGCCGGCGTACCCGGACAACCTGTCCGCGGTCGGCGACGGGACGTACTGGATCGCCCTGCCCAGCCCCCGGCTGCCGGCCGTGGAGCGGCTGCTGCCGCACCCCCGGCTGCGGCAGTTGGTGGCGCTGCTGCCCGACGCGGTCCGGCCGCAGCCGCGCCGCTACGGGCTGGTCGCGCTGGTCGACGGCGCGGGCACGGTGCTGCGGACCCTGCACGGTCCGCGCGGCACCTACTGGATGATCACCGGCGTACGTCAGCACGGCGACCGGCTCTGGCTCGGCAGCCTGGTCGGCTCGGGCGTGGCCCGGGTGCCACTGGGCTGAGGGCCGACCGGGCGTCCCCCGGCGAGGTGGGGCGACGGGGCGCAGCCGGTGAGGACGGCGACCGGCCCGCCACCGTGCGGTGACGGACCGGTCCGGCGGTCGTTCCTCCCAGGTTCAGCCGCCGCTGGCCGAGGGGGCCGGTGCGGGCGAGCTGCCGCCGGCCACCGCGCTGGGGTGCGGCGCCACGTGCGGGCTGGGCCGCAGCCCGGCCGGTACGGGCAACGCGCTGCCCTTGGCGAACTCGTCCCAGCCGACGTTCCAGGCCGTCCAGCCGTTGCCGGCCTGCAGCGGTACCTCGGTGCCCTTGACGGTCACCAGGTCGCCGACCTGGGTGATCCCCATCAGCCAGTCGGCCGCCGTGGCGGAGACGTTGGCGCAGCCATGGGAGACGTTGGTGTAGCCCTGGTCGCCCTCGGACCACGGCGCCGAGTGGATGAACTCACCGCCCCAGGTGATCCGCTGCGCGTCGTCGACGTCGACCACGTACCCGCCGTCGGGCTCACCGCGGGTGTCGAACGTCGTCCGCTCGTGTTTCTCCATGATCACCATCTTGCCGCTGGAGCTGGGCGTGCTCGGTTTGCCGAGGCTGACCGGGATCCGGCGGACCAGCTTGCCGTCCCGGAACACCGACATCTGCTTCGTGGCGTTGTCGATGTCGACGGCGACCTGCCGCCCGATCTTCGAGGTGGCCCGGCGGTCGGCGTCGCCCATCAGCTCCTTGCCGATCGGCAGCCCGTCGAGCGCCGCCCGGACGCTGATCGCGGTGCCCGGCCGCCAGAAGTCGGGTGCCCGGTAGTACACCTGGCTGCCGTCCTCCAGCCACGACCAGGTGCCCGGCTGCGGCGGGTCGGTCTTGACGAACAGCCGCTTCTGCACCGCCGCCCGCGCCTCCTTCGGCACGGCCGGCTCGAAGGCCACCGTCACCGGCATCGCGGTGCCGTACGTCTGGTTGCCCGCGAAGTAGAGAGTGCTGGTGATCGCCGGCTTCGACGGCTTCGACGCCGTGGTGAAGGTGGTCTTCCGGGTGGAGGTTTGCCCCCGGTCACCGGTCACCGTCACCTCGGCGGTGTACGTCCGCCCTTTCGCCAGGGGCGCGCCGGGCACCCAGCTCGACCCGTCCTCCCGGGGCTCGCCGCCCACCTGCCGCCCCTTGTCGTCGGTGAGCCGGACGGCGCTCACCTTCCCGTTCGTCACGCTGGTGCCGACCTCGGCGCTGAGCGGGACGTCCCGGGCCCGGTCGGCCGGCGTCAGCTCGACCACGGGTGGTGGTACCGCTTCCCCGGCGGTCTTCCGCTCGGCGGTGCACCCGCCGAGCACCAGCGAGGTGGCTGCGATGGTTACCGCAAATAGCGTCGATCGCCGCCTCACGTTCATATTCGCACCCCATTCCCATTTCCCCTTGGCCACATTCTGTACGGCCCGACGGGAGGCGCGACGCAGCTTTCCGGGAATTACGTGAAGCAGTTTTCGGCAGTTTCGACGACACCGGGTCGAAAGTGTTCCCACCGACCTGACAGGACCCGATGTCGCGGTTGGGTCGGGTCACCCCGGACGACCGGTTCGCCCCGCCGTGCACCCGGCCGGAGCCGTCCGTTCCGGCGGTCAGCAGTCCCAGTCCTGGTCACCGTGGTTGCGGTCCCAGCGGCCGCCGACCGGCGGGGTGTCCAGCCGGGTGGGGGCCACGGCGTTGCCGGCCAGGTCGTTGTCCTCCACCCGGCAGGCGACGCAACTGCCCCGCTCGGTGATCCACAGCCCGTGGGTCTGCGTATGCCTGTGGTGGTTGTCCCAGATCCGGTTGCCCCGAACGGTGGCCGAGTCGAACGGCGCGTTGATCGTGATCCCGGCCCGGCACTGCGGCGCCTGCGACAACTCGTACGCGGCGCCGGGCAGGGGGGTGTCGCCACTCCACCCGCTGTAGGCGTCGGGGCGGACCGGGGCGAGGGTGAGCTCCTTGCCGTCGTTCGCAGCGACCACGGCGACCCGCCTGTCCACCCGCAGCACCTTGCCCCGGTGCCCGTCGTGCGGCCAGTCCGCCGCCCGGTCGACCAGCGACCGCTCGGTGTAGCGGACGGACTCCCCGCCGCCCCTGTACTCGTCGGCGCACTGCCGGCCGTTGTTGCGGATCCGGTTGTCGAGCAGCACGGCGTCGGCCATCGGCCGGTCGATCCGAATGCCGTCCAGGCCGTTGCCCCAGAAGTCGTTGCTGTCGATGACCACGTCCATGGCCGCCCCCTGGTAGCCGTGGCCCAGATCGTGCCCGTGGTACCCGTACGCCCCGTTCCCGCTGATCCGGTTGCCCCGGATCGTGTACGGGCCGGGCGTGTTGCCCATGCTGACGCCGTCGCGGACGTTGCCGTCGATGACGCAGTCGGACAGCAGGCCACCCCGGCCGGCGACGCCGGACGTGCCCTCGGCGGAGACGTCGAAGCCGGCCTCCAGATTGCCGATCATGGTGCAGGCGGAGACGACCAGCCCGTCGGCGCCCCAGTCGGAGATGCCGAACCTGTTGCCCTGGCTGTGGCAGCCGATGATCCGGTAGCCACGCGGGGGCTGCCAGTAGGGCTTCTGCAGCTCCAGGAAGATGCCGTTGGTGCCGTTGCCCAGCGTGGTGCAGTTGGCGATGGTGAGCCGCTCCACGGTGCCCCAGCCGCCGATGCCGACGCCGATCCCGGCGCCGCCCATCTCCTCGCCGTTGTCCAGTCGGCCGCAGCCGACCACCACCACCCCCTCGATCAGGCTGTCCTGGAGGAAGTCGCAGCCGAGCCCCGTCGCGGCGGTGTGGTGGATGTAGAGGTTCCGGAACGTCCCGCGCACCACGTACTGGAGGCCGAGCCCTTTGGCCAGATAGTTGTACTCGGCCATGCTCACGCCGGAGCCGTCGATCTCGAAGTCGGCGAAGGTGCAGTCGGCGATGTGCCGGTCGCGGTCGGCGCCGTGCTGGACCGTGGTCCAGAAGGCCAGCGGCGTCGGCTCGACGCGGTTGCCCTCGTTGCTCAGCAGGAACCGGGTCGCGCCCGGTCCGGCCCCGATCAGCGACACCCCGCTGCGCCACACCGTGCCCGCGTCCCGGATTGAGTAGATGCCGGGCGGGCAGTAGATCACCCGGGCCCGTCCGTCGGCGGCGTACCCCGCACCGAGGCGGTCCACCAACGCGGCCAGCGCTGGTTGGTCGTTGGTCACCCCGTCACCGCGCAGCCCGTACTCGGTGGCGTCACAGTGCAGCGGCGCTCCGGCGACGGCGGGACGACGGTCCCGGACGTTGACGGGCACTCCCTGGAACGACACTGCGCTCTCCTCTCCGACGGCGAACGACGGGCGGTGGAGGGCACGGCTCGCACCCGGACCGCCACGGACGGCCGGGACGGCCGCCGACGGCGCCGATTTCCCGGCCGCCGAGCCGGAAAACGGAATGGCGCCGCCCTGTCCCCAGTCAGGATTGCGCTCGTTCGGGAAACAGTTCCCGCATAGCGCCCGCGAGGCCGCTGTTTGCCGGATCGCGCACGATATCCCCCGCCGTGACAGGTTGGCGGAATTGTCGGGGCAGTGGGCCGGCCGGGGCTCGGACACCCGTTTTCGCCGGAGAGGACGTCGTCGGCCGGGCGAGGTGGTTTCGCGACAAGGCGCGTCGAATGCGGTGACCGACGGGTTCGCGTGTCGGACCGAACCGACTGCTGCGGCCTGAGCAGGGCGTCGGCTGAGCAGAGGCACCGCCCACGACATCGACCGCCCCGCCCACAGCCCCGCCCCGGGGCACGGTCCCGGGGCCAACCAGGGACCGCACCCGCGACAACGCGATGACCCTGTGCGGCTGAGCCGGGCCGTGGTCCGGCGCCGATCCGGTGCCCGGCCCGGCCGGCACCGTCACCGGCAGGCCGCGCCGGGTCCCGCCGCGGTCAGACGTTCGCCACCAGCAGGGCCGGCTGTTCGACGCAGTCGGCGACGTGCCGCAGGAAGCCCCCGGCCACCGCTCCGTCGCAGACCCGGTGGTCGAAGGTGAGGCTGAGCTGCGTCACCTTCCGTACGGCGAGCTGCCCGTCGACCACCCACGGCTTGTCCACGATCCGGCCCACCCCGAGCAGTGCCGCCTCCGGGTGGTTGATGATCGGGGTGGAGCCGTCGACCCCGAACACCCCGTAGTTGTTGAGGGTGAAGGTGCCGCCGGTGAGGCGGGCCGGGGGCAGTGCGCCGGCCCGCGCCGCGGTGGTGGTCTCGGCGAGGGCCACGGACAGCTCCCGGGTGGTGAGCAGCTGGGCGTCGCGCAACACCGGGACGACCAGGCCCCGGTCGGTCTGCGCGGCGATGCCCAGGTGCACCCCACGGGACTGGACGATCCGCTGCCCCTCGGTGTCGACGCGCGCGTTGAGCTGTGGGAACCGGCGCAGGCCGCTGAGGCAGATCCGGGCCAGCAGGGCCAGGATGCTCACCGGCTGGTCCGGTGTCGCGGCGTTGATCGCCCGCCGGGTCTGCACCAGCGCGGTGGCGTCCGCGTCGACCCAGATGGTCACCTCGGGGATCTCCCGCCGGCTGCGGGAGAGCTTGTCGGCGATCGCCTTGCGGATGCCGGTGAGCGGGATGACGAGGTCCTCGTCGCCGGTCGACCGGGCAGGCTCGGGCCGGGCCGGCACCGGGGCGAGCCGGGGGGCCGGGGCCGGCGGCGTGGCCGGGGCGGCGAGGGCCGCCTCGACGTCGGCCCGGCGGACCACCCCGCCGGGGCCGGTGCCCCGCAGGGTGGCCGGGTCGATGCCGTGCTCGCGGGCCAGCCTCCGGACGATCGGCGAGATGACCAGCGCCGACCCGGTCCCGGTGCCCGCCGCCGGGGCGAGCGCGAGAGCCACCGCCGGGGCCACCGCCGGGGTGGCAGCCGGAGTAACGGCCGGGGTCGCAGCCGGGGTGACGCCCGGCGGTTCCGGGGCGATCGCGAGGCGGGGGCGGCGCCGCCGCCGGCCCGTCCCGCCGTGCCCGGTGCCGTACCCGATGAGGACGTTGCCGGAGCCGGCGCGCTCCTCCTCCCGGTAGGTGGCGTGCCCGGCGGGCTCGCCGCCGTCGCCGTCGAGCGGCGCGATGGTGATCAGCGGCTGGCCGACCGGGCGCGTCTCGCCGGCCGCGCCGTGCAGGGCCACGACCCGACCGGCGTACGGGCAGGGCACGTCCACGACCGCCTTGGCGGTCTCCACCTCGACGACGCTCTGGTCCACGGTCACGGTGTCGCCCACGGCGACCCGCCACTCGACGATCTCCGCCTCGGCCAGCCCTTCGCCCAGGTCCGGCAGGAGGAAGACCTGGGTACGGTCGACGGTGGTCATGCCGCGCTGCCCTGGGTCAGCCAGCGCGGGTCGGGCCGGTCGTCCCACTGGAGCCGGGCCACCGTGTCGAGCACCCGGTCCACCCCGGGCAGGTGGGTGTGCTCCAACATCGGCGCCGGGTACGGGATGTCCAGCCCGGACACCCGCAGCACCGGGGCGTGCAGGGCGTGGAAGCAGCGCTCCTGCACCCGGGCGGCGATCTCGGCGCCGACCCCGGCGAAGCCCTGCGCCTCCTGGATCACCACGCACCGGCCGGTCTTGCGCACCGAGGCGGTGATGGTGGCGTCGTCGAGCGGGACGATGGTGCGCACGTCCACCACCTCCAGGTCCCAGCCCTCCTCGCGAGCGGCCTCGGCGGCCTCCAGCGCGACCGGCACCGCCGGCCCGTACGCCACCAGGGTGGCGTCGCGGCCGGTGCGGCGCACGACGGCCCGGCCGAACGGCTCGGTGCGGGCGGGCAGCTCGGCCTCGGCGCTGGAGAAGTAAAGCTTCTTCGGCTCCATGAAGACCACCGGGTCGGGGTCGGCGATCGCCTCGCGCAGCAGCGAGTACGCGTCGTCGACGGTCGCCGGGGTGACCACCTTCAGGCCCGGGGTGTGCGCGTAGTACGCCTCGGACGAGTCGCAGTGGTGCTCGACCCCGCCGATGCCGCCCGCGTACGGCACCCGGATGACCATGGGGACGCTCAGCGCGCCCCTGGTGCGGTTGCGCAGCTTGGCCACGTGCGAGGCGATCTGCTCGAACGCCGGGTACGCGAACGCGTCGAACTGCATCTCCACGACCGGCCGCATCCCGGACATGGCCAGGCCGACGGCGAAGCCGACGATGCCGGCCTCGGCGAGCGGGGTGTCGAAGCAGCGTTTGTCGCCGAACCGGGCCTGGAGCCCGTCGGTGATCCGGAAGACGCCGCCGAGCTTGCCGACGTCCTCGCCGAAGACGAGCACCCGCTCGTCGGAGGCCAACGCGTCGGCGAGCGCGGCGTTGAGCGCCTTCGCCATGGTGGTGACGCCCATCAGGCCTCCCCCTCGGACTCCCGGTCGGCGGCCAGTTCGGCGCGGACCAGCTCGCGCTGCTCGACGAGCTGCGGGGTCGGCTCGGCGTAGACGTGGTCGAAGAGGCTGAGCGGGTCGACCTCCGGCTGGGCGTGCATCCGCTCCCGCAGGTCGGCGGCGTACGCCTCGGCCTCCTCGGCGATCGCGGCGATCGCGGCGTCGTCGAGCACCCCGCGCGTGCGCAGGTACGTCTCCAGCCGGGCGATCGGGTCGCGGTCGCGCCAGGTGTCGACCTCGGTGCCGTCGCGGTAGCGGGTGGCGTCGTCGGCGTTGGTGTGCGCCTCCATCCGATAGGTGTGCGCCTCGACCAGGTACGGGCCCTGGCCGGCGCGGGCGTGCTCGACCGCGCGGGTCAGCACGGCGAGCACGGCGACGGGGTCGTTGCCGTCGACCTGCTCGCTCGGCACGCCGTACCCGACGCCCTTGTACGCCAGCGACGGCGCGGCGGTCTGCCGGGACAGGGGGACGCTGATGGCGTACTTGTTGTTCTGCACGAAGAACACGACGGGGGCCTTGAACACGGCGGCGAAGTTGATCCCCTCGTGGAAGTCGCCCTCGCTGGTGGCGCCGTCGCCGATGAAGGCCAGCGCGACGGTGTCCCGCCCCTGGTGGGCCTCCCCGTAGGCGAGCCCGGCGGCGTGCACGCACTGGGTGGCCAGCGGCGTGCACTGCGGGGCGGTGTGCCGCTGCGCGGGGTCGTACCCGCAGTGCCAGTCGCCGCGCAGCAGGGTGAGCACCTCGACGGGGTCGATGCCCCGGGAGACCAGCGCCATCGACTCGCGGTAGGTGGGGAAGACCCAGTCGGTGTCCCGGACGGCGAGCCCGACGCCGACCTGACAGGCTTCCTGGCCCCGGGAGGAGGGGTAGACGGCGAGCCGGCCCTGCTTGGTCAGGGCGGTGGCCTGGGTGTCGAACCGGCGGCCGACCACCATTCGGCGGTACAGCTCGCGCAGCGCCTCGGCGGGCGGCTCGGGGTAGTCGGCGCGGGCCGGCAGCGGGGTGCCGTCGGCGTCGAGCAGCCGCACCGGCTCCGGCTGCGGCAGCAGGCCGGCGGTCGGGTCGGTCGTCGTCTGCCCGCGGGCGGGGGCCTTGGTGGGCTTCTTGGCCGGCGGGCGGGTGCGCGGGGATGCCCTGCGGACCGCCTGGGGTGTGGTCGTCACGGCGGGGACCTCCTGGACGTGTGGTGGCCCTATGCTCCTGCTGTTGGATGATTGACTCAAGATCCACGATGAACGTGGGACGAACGGCACTGGGGAGGGCCTGAGGTGAGCCAGGAGACAATCCCGGAGCCGGGCGTGACGGGCGGGGCGGGACGTTCGGCCGGGCCGCTGGACGAGGTCGACCGGCGCATCCTCGACAAGCTGGTCCGCGACGGCCGGATCTCCATCCGCGCCCTCGCCGAGCAGGTGCACGTCTCCCGCACCAACGCGTACGCCCGGGTGGAGCGGCTGCTGCGCGACGGCGTGATCACCGGGTTCCGGGCCCAGGTCGCGCCGGAGCCGGCCGGGCTGGGCACCTCGGCGTACATCGCGCTGACCATCCAGCAGAACACCTGGCGGGAGGTGTCGGCCGAGCTGGCCCGGGTGCGCTACATCGAGCACGCGGCCCTGCTCGGCGGCGAGCACGACGTCCTCGCGCTGGTCCGGGCGCCGGACAACGCCACCCTGCGGGACGTGGTGCTTGGCCGGGTGCAGAGCATCTCCGGGGTGCTGTCGACCCGGACCTGGCTGGTCTTCGAGGAGTTCGACGGCGCGCAGAGCCCCTGGGAGTGAGCCCGCGCCCGGCTCAGCGTTCCGGTGGGGCCTCCAGGCCCTCCCGGTCGGCCAGCTCCAGCAGCGGCTCCAGGGAGAACCGCTGCCCGTCCAGCCCGGCGTGCGGGTCGCCCCGCTCGGCGAAGCGGGCCGGCATACCGACCACGTCGAAGTCCTCCGGGCGGGCGTCGTCCAGCTCCGCCCAGTCCAGCGGCGCGGAGACCAGGGCCTGCGGGGTGGGCCGGATCGAGTACGCCGAGGCCATGGTGTGGTCCCGGGACATCTGGTTGTAGTCGACGAAGACCGGGCGGTCCCGCTGGTCGCGCCACCAGGTGGTGGTGACCAGCTCCGGCAGCCGGCGCTGCATCTCGCGGCCGAGCGCCAGCACCGCCCGGCGGCAGTCGGCGAAGCTCCACCGCGGCTCGATCGACAGGTAGACGTGCAGGCCGCGCCCGCCGGTGGTCTTCGGGTAACCGGTCAGGCCCAGCTCGGCGAGGAACGCCCGGACCTCCCGGGCGACCGGCACCACCTGGTCGAAGCCGACCCCGGGCATCGGGTCGAGGTCGATGCGGAGCTGGTCGGGGCGCTCCACGTCGGCGGCGGTGACCGGCCACGGGTGGAACCGCAGGGTGCCCAGGTTGGCCGCCCAGGCCACCACGGCCAGCTCGTTCGGCGCGACCTCGTCGGCCGTCCGGCCGCTGGGGAAGGTGAGGTGCGCGGTGCGGACCCAGTCGGGCGCGCCGGCCGGCAGCCGCTTCTGGTAGAACGCGTCGCCCCGGTTGTCCTGCCGGGTGCCGATCCGCGCGCCGGGGAAGACGCCCTTGGGCCAGCGCTCCAGCATGGTCGGGCGGTCGCGCAGCGCGCGCAGGATCCCGTCGCCCACGGCGAGGAAGTAGCGCACCACGTCCAGCTTGGTCAGCCCGCGCTCCGGGAAGTATGGCTTGTCGGGGCTGGAGACGCGCACGACCCGCTCCCCGACCCGGATCTCCTGCGCCGCCGTCGCCATGCCTGACACCGTACGACGTGGCACCGACACGCGCGGGCGGGTCGGCGCCACCCGGCCCCGGCGGGTCGGCGCCGGCGGTCAGGGCTTGCGGGCCACGCAGCCGTACTGCGGGACGGTGACCGGTTCCTCCCCGTCGGCCGGCCGCCACCGCCCGCACGACACGAGGCCCGGGTCGAGCAGCTCCAGGCCGTCGAGGAACCGGCCGATCTCGGCTGCCGTGCGGGACCGGATCGGCGGGGCGGCGTTCTCGTTCCAGAACTTCATGGCCGGCACGTTCGCCTCGCCACCCAGCTCGACGGTCGGATGGGTGAGCGCCAGGAAGCTGCCCGACGGCATCTCGTGCATCAGCCGGCGGACTATCGCCACGGCCTCGTCGGTGTCGAGCACGAAGTTGAGGATGCCCAGCATCATCACCGCCACCGGCCGGTCGAGGTCCAGTGTCCGGGCGGCGCCGGCCAGGACCGACGCCGGGTCGTGGACGTCGGCCTCCAGGTAGTCGGTGGCACCCCCGGCGGAGCTGGTCAGCAGGGCCCGGGCGTGCACCAGCACCATCGGGTCGTTGTCGACGTAGACGATCCGGGCGTCGGGGGCGACGGCCTGCGCGACCTGGTGGGTGTTGTCGGCGCTGGGCAGGCCGGTGCCGATGTCGAGGAACTGCCGGACACCCGCCTCGCCGGCCAGGTGCCGCACCGCGCGGGCGAGGAAGCGCCGGTCGGCCCGGGCGACCTCCCCGATGACCGGGAACATGGTGTGGATGCGCTCGCCGACCCGGCGGTCCGGCTCGAAGTTGTCCTTCCCGCCGAGCCAGTAGTTCCACACCCGGGCGTTGTGCGCCACTGAGGTGTCGATACGCTCCGCCCGTTCGCCGTCACGGAACCCGACGTAGCCGGCCTCTGACACGAAAACTCCTCGACTGCCGCTGTTGTCCGATCAGCGTAGCCGAGCCTGTTGCCGCCGCGTCGCGGGAGGACAGTGTGGACGGTCAGGCCAGCACCGTCACGCCGACGACCATCAGCGGCAGTGAGACGAACAGGAAGATGCCGACCCCGGTGAGCACCCGGCCGCCGCCCGCGTCCTCGCGCTCCGGGGCGAGCCCGAACGTCGCCCGGGCCGGCAGCATGCCGATCCGGCTCAGGGTCAGGTCGCCGGTCAGCCCGAGCAGGGTGCCGACCACGATGAGCGCGACACCGAACCGGAAGACGAAGTCACCGCCGCCGACCACCGTCCACACGCCCACCGCGACGGCCACCACCACGAGCGCGATGACGAACAGCACGAGAGCCTCCCGCAGACCCCTGACCACCGTCATCGCTCGCAGCCTCCTCCGGCCGGCCGGTTGCCGGCGTCGCACCGACACCCGTCGCCGGGACCCCGGCGACGCCGGGGACATTCTGCCGGTCGGCACCCCTCGGCGCTGTCCCCCTGTCCATGTCGGCCCGGGGAGAACGCCGGCCCCGGCCGCGCCCACTCCGGACGGCCCTCAATGCCACCGTCTGACAGTCCCTGTCTGTCCGGACGGAGGTTTGTAACGCCGCGACGAGTTCCTACGCTGTGCATCGGAAGCGGGCGCCCCGTCCGCTTCCCGCCGAGCCGCGCCTCCACCAGGGGCGCGAGCCGGCCGGATACAGCCCCCTGGGAGCCTGTGTGAAGAACCTCCGTCGCAAGACCCTGGCCGCCGCGTCCTCCGTGACGCTCGGTGTCGGTCTCGCCCTCACCGGCGGACTGACCCCGGCGGCGGCCGCCGGCCCGGACGCCACCTACCTCGTCGTCGCCCCGCTGGGTGGCAAGGCCGACAGGGCTGCCGCCCGGGTGGCCGCCGCCAACGGCACGGTGGTGGCCCGCTACGACCAGATCGGCGTGATCGTCGCCCGATCCACCAACCCGAACTTCGTCACGGACGTGAAGGGTGCCGGCGTCGAGGCGGCGGCCTCCACCGCCGGCCTCGGTACCGCCCTCGAAGAGGGCGAGACCGTGGAGGTCCCGGCGGCCGACGTCGTCAACTCCACGGGCGACCCGACCGCCGAGCCGATGTACGGCCAGCAGTGGGACATGCCGATGATCGGCGTTCCGCAGGCCCACGCGGTCAACAACGGCCGCCCGAGCGTGGTCGTCGGCGTGCTGGACAGCGGCATCTCCAGCAGCCACCCCGACCTGGCCGGCCAGATCGCCAAGGACAAGAGCGCGTCCTGCGTCGGCGGTGTCCCCGACACCACCGAGGCGGCCTGGAACCCGACCTCCTCCGACCACGGCACCCACGTCGCCGGCACCATCGCCGCCGCCGTCAACGGTGTCGGCGTCACCGGTATCGCCCCGGGCGTCAAGGTCGCCGCGGTCAAGGTGGTCAACGACGACGGCTTCATCTTCCCGGAGTCCGCGGTCTGCGGGTTCGTCTGGGCCGCCGATCACGGCATGCAGCTCACCAACAACAGCTACTTCGTCGACCCGTGGGAGCTGAACTGCCGCAACGACCCGCGCCAGCGTCCGGCGTGGACCGCGATCCACCGGGCCATCCGCTACTCGCAGAGCAAGGGCGTGCTGAACGTGGCGTCCGCGGGTAACTCGAACTGGGACCTCGCCGGCAAGATCACCGACGACGGCAGCCCGAACAACGGCACCCCCGAGACGCGTCCGGACCTGGGCAACGAGTGCCGCGTACTGCCGGCCGAGGTGCCGGGCGTGGTGACCGTGTCGGCGGTCGGCCCGACCGGGCAGAAGAGCTACTACTCGTCGTACGGCAAGGGCGTCGTCGAGGTGACGGCCCCGGGCGGCGACACCCGGTTCCGCACCCAGGGCGCGCAGTCGACCATCACCGACGGCATCCTGTCCACCACCTTCAACACCGCCACCCGGACCAACGGCTGGGGCTACAAGCAGGGCACCTCGATGTCCTCCCCGCACGCGACCGGCGTCGCCGCCCTGGCGCTGTCGGCCCACCCGAGGATGGGGCCGCTGCAGCTGACGCTGTTCCTGCAGCTCACGGCCGTGGCACAGGCCTGCCCGGCGGGCGCGGTGTACAACCCGGTGCCGCTGATCGCGGCCGGCCCGCACGCGTACGACTCGACCTGCACCGGCGGGAAGTACTACAACGCGTTCTACGGCTCGGGCATGGTCAACGCGTACAACGTGGTGAAGTGACCGACTGACCGCACGACCAGTGGTGGGGCCCGGCGCGTGCGTGCCGGGCCCCACCCGTGCGGTCACCGGGCCAGTCCGACCACCGTCGCCAGGTGCGCCACGCCGGCCGGCACCGGGCCGCCGCGCGCCACGTCGGCGATCACCGTACGCGCCGACGGCCGGCACCGGACCTCGGCCGGCGGGTCCGGTCGGCGTCGACCAGGGCGCGGCCTGCCCGAAGCAGGTCACCGACGTGGAGGTACGCCCGCGCGGCGTCGACCAGGTGCGCGGCCCGGTGCTCCACCGGCAGCCGCCCCCAAAGCGCTACGCCTCCACAACGTGACCCGAATGCGAGAACTCGAAGCCCGCCTGATTCCTCGGGGTCGTCCCACTCCTTGGCGTCCCGAATGCTCGTTGACAGGACCCGGTGGCCGGGGAAGGGTCGGCGCCATGATCGGACACCTCGACGACGACCGGCTGCGTGCCTTCGGCAAGCCGGCGCGGGTCACGGTATGGCCGGCGCGCGACGCGTTGTTGCAGGTCGGTGATGCGGAGACCCTGCTCAGGATCGTCGAGCGGGACGGCGGTTTCGTGGTGGAGAAGCGGGACCGCGGCGGGGCGTGGCACCCCCAGATGTCCGCCGGGTCGCTGACGGTCGCGCGCCGGTACGTGATCGGGGAGATCGGCGGCCGGGTGCGGGCCGTCGTGGAACGGGGACAGCGAGGGCCGTCCCCGGACGAGCCGCTTCGGGACGGGTTCACGTTGACCGACCTCGGGCCCTCGGGGCTCGTGCTGTCCTGGCGCGAGGCGTCCGGCGAGCGGTCGGCCCGCTTCCCGCCCGGCCCGTGGCGTGGCAGGGCCGTGCGGTTCGCCAGGTACGCCGACCTGTCGGAGGAATCGATCGTGCGGCGGTTCGGCGGCACCGGGGCGACGCCCGACGCGCCGCCGCCCGGCAGCACCGCGCCTGCCGACGCCGAAGTTGATGCCGACGCCGAGGCCGAGGAGCAGCGGGTGGCGGCGCGGGAGATCGTACGGTTGGTGCGCCGCGAGCTGCCGGCCGGAGCGGACCGCCTCACGATGCGCGCCGGCGTCCTGGCGACGGTCGACTACTGCCGGTGGTGGGCGGCGTGGGGCGAGCGGCGCGAGGAGATTCACCGCCCGGACGACCCCGCGCTCCGCGACGCGCTCCACGCGTCGCGGCGGGCCTCCTACCGGCCGGGCCTGGGTACGTGGTTCAGCGTGGAGCTGACCGTGACGTCGGCGGGCGACGAGACGATGCGGTTCGACCGCGACGACGAGCCGGTGTGGTGGTCGGAACCCGTCGACCCCACCGCGTACGTCGCGGAGCAGCGACGCTTTCCCCGCGAGGAGGCGCACCAGCCGCCGTGGCTGCGTCAGCGCCTGGCGCAGGGGCGTGCGCGACTGCCGCAGCGCCTGATCGAGCGGGGCACCGAACTGTTCGGCCGGATCGCGCCGGGCGCCGAACTCGTCCACCACCTGCTGCCGGAGGACGACGCGGTGCTCGTCGTCCGCCCGGTCCGGGGCGGCGGGTCGATCTACGTCGCGCACGACGGGAGCGTGCTGTTCGCGCCGTCCGCCGTGCCGCCGCACCAGGCGCTCGAACTGTTCCGGTCCGGGCAGCGCACCCCCGCCGAGAAGTTCGTGGAACAACGGCCACAGCAGGATCCGCGCGCGGACGGGCGGGTGGCGGGGCGATGACACTCCCGGTGCGCGAGTTCTCCCGCCGGAATCGGCCGCGGCGGCCCGAACTTGAGCGGCTCGACGTCCGGCACGCCGCCGCGCTGCTCCGCTTCGAGCAGGAGAACCGGGCGTACTTCGCCCGGTCCGTGCCGGACCGGGGCGACGACTACTTCGCCGGCTTCGCCGCGCGGCACGCGGACCTGCTCGCGGAGCAGGCCGCCGGGCTGTGCCACTTCCACGTCCTGGTCGACGAGGACGGGGCCGTGCTGGGCCGGTTCAACCTGGTCGACGTCGCCGACGGCGGCGCGGAGCTGGGCTTCCGGGTGGCCGAGCGGGCGGCCGGGCGTGGCGTGGCGACGGACGGCGTGCGCCGCGTGGTCGAGCTGGCCCGCACCGGGTACGGGCTGCGCCGGCTGGTCGCGTCGGCCGCGCTGGACAACGCCGGTTCGCTCGGGGTGCTGCGGCGCACCGGTTTCGTCCCGGCCGGCGAGGTGCTGCTCGACGGGCGTCCCGGGCTGCGGCACGTCCGGGAGCTGGGGGCCTGACGCGGGGTCGACGCCCCCGCGTCATCCGCCCGGGGAGGCGGTCGCCCCGACCGGGTGACAGCTGTTTCCGCAGCTCACCTCACGGGTACCGGAGGGATCACCAGCAACCGAGGAGGTCACGGGTGTCCACCGATGCCATCGTCCTGTTGAAAGAGGACCACAAGGAGATTCGCCGCCTGTTCAAGGCTTTCCAGGATGCCGAGGACGGGCCGGCGAGCCAGCGGCAGAAGCTGGTCGGGCAGATCCTGGAGGCCCTCACGGTGCACACCTACCTGGAGAACGAGGTGATGTACCCGGAGGTCCGCAAGCTGCTGCCGGACCTGGAGGACGACATCCTCGAGTCGTACGAGGAGCACCACGTCGCCGATCTGCTCTGCGCCGAGCTGGCCGCCATGGACGCCGGCGACAGCCACTTCAACGCCAAGACGACGGTGCTGATCGAGAACGTGCAGCACCACGTCGAGGAGGAGGAGCAGGAGTGGTTCCCGAAGGTGCGGGAGGCGCTCGGCCGCAAGCAGTTGCAGGAGATCGGCGAGCGGATGATCGCGCTGCGCCCCGACGCGCCGCGCAGCCCGACCGAACCGAAGGCGATCAAGAAGGCCCTCGACGCGGTCAACGCCTGAGCGCACCCGGCCCCGACCAGGGGCCCGGCCTGACGGCCGGGCCCCGCCGTCGTCTCCACCGCCGATTCCTGGACAGTTTCCGTCCCCGGCGGACAGCAGCTGTCCAAGGTCCGAGGTCGCCGGGGCGGGTGGTGGGGCGGGTCAGGTGGTGGGGGGCGGGGGGAGGATCTGGCGGAGCCGGCCGGGTGGGGTGGCGCGGGGACGCCACTCCCGGGGGTAGCCCACCGACACCTCCTCGAAGCGCACCCCGTCGTGCCAGGTGGTGCGGGGGATGTGCAGGTGGCCGTAGACGGCCGCGACGGCGTTGTAGCGCCGGTGCCAGTCGGCGGTGGCGTCGGTGCCGCACCACTGGGCGAAGATCGGGTAGCGCAGGACCCGGGTCGGCTCCCGCACCAGCGGCCAGTGGCTGACGAGCACCGTCGGCAGGGCCGGGTCGCGGGCGTCGAGCCGCCGGGCGGTCCCGGCCACCCGGGCCGCGCACCACGCCTGCCGGCTCGGGTACGGGTCGGGGTGCAGCAGGAACTCGTCGGTGCAGACGATCCCGGTGGCGTACGCCTCGGCGAGCGCCGCCTCCCGGGTGTCCAGCCCCTCGGGCCGCCAGCCGTAGTCGTACAGCAGGAACAGCGGTGCCACCAGCGCCGGCCCGCCGGGGCCTCGCCACACCGGGTACGGGTCCTCCGGGGTGTGCACACCCAGCCCGCGGCAGACCTGGACGAGGTGCCGGTAGCGGGCCTCGCCGCGCAGGGTGATCGGGTCGGCCGGGGGCGTCCACAGCTCGTGGTTGCCGGGCGCCCAGACCACCTTGGCGAAGCGGCGGCTGAGCAGGCCGAGCGCCCACTCGACGTCGGCCACGGTGTCGCCCACGTCGCCCGCGACCAGCAGCCAGTCGCCGGGCGAACGGGGCCGCAGGCCCTCGACGATGTCCCGGTTCTCCGCGTACCCCACGTGCAGGTCACTGATGGCGAGCAACGCGCCGTCGTCCTTCGCCATCCGTCGATCGTACGGGAGGAAGCCCCCGCCCCGGCAGGCGCGGCGGCGACGGCCGAGTCGCGCCTCGTCGCTCCCCCGTCGGCGGGGCCACGGAGGTCGGCCGGGGCGGCGGGGGCGGACCGGGTACGATCAGCACGGGCCGTGACTGGCGCGTGGGGATGGAGAACCATCGGGAAGCGGTCCCGTCATCAGGACGTTTGCCGAGCGCCTGGGCCTTCCGCACGTCACCAGGAGGTCGCATGTCGTCGCCGAACGCCGAGTCCACCGCCTTCCGCAGCGCCCTTGAGGTGATCCGGGCCGTGGAGCCCCGGGTCGCCGACGCGATCGGGGCGGAGCTGGCCGACCAGCGCGAGTCGCTCAAGCTGATCGCCAGCGAGAACTACGCCTCCCCCGCCACGCTGCTGGCGATGGGCAACTGGTTCAGCGACAAGTACGCCGAGGGCACCGTCGGCCGCCGCTTCTACGCCGGCTGCCAGAACGTCGACACGGTCGAGTCGCTCGCCGCCGAGCACGCCAAGGAGCTGTTCGGCGCCACGCACGCGTACGTGCAGCCGCACTCCGGGATCGACGCCAACCTGGTGGCGTTCTGGGCGGTGCTGGCCGACCGGGTCGAGGCGCCGGCGCTGAAGAAGGCCCAGGTGCGGCAGGTCAACGACCTGACCGAGGAGGACTGGTTCACGCTGCGCCGGGAGCTGGGCAACCAGCGGATGCTCGGCATGTCCCTGGACGCGGGCGGCCACCTCACCCACGGCTTCCGGCCCAACATCTCCGGCAAGATGTTCGACCAGCGCAGCTACGGCACCGACCCGGTGACCGGGCTGGTCGACTACGACAAGGTCGCCGAGGCGGCCCGCGAGTTCAAGCCGATGATCCTGGTCGCCGGCTACTCGGCGTACCCGCGGAAGGTGAACTTCCGGATCATGCGGGAGATCGCCGACTCGGTCGGCGCGACGTTCATGGTCGACATGGCGCACTTCGCCGGCCTGGTGGCGGGCAAGGTCTTCACCGGGGACTTCGACCCGGTGCCGCACGCGCACATCGTCACCACCACCACCCACAAGTCGCTGCGTGGCCCGCGCGGTGGCATGGTGCTCTGCGGCCCGGAGCTGGCCGACCAGGTGGACCGGGGCTGCCCGATGGTGCTCGGCGGCCCGCTGCCGCACGTGATGGCCGCCAAGGCGGTCGCCCTGGCCGAGGCCCGCCGCCCCGACTTCGCCGACTACGCCCAGCGGATCGTCGACAACGCGCAGGCCCTCGCGGAGGGGCTGCTGCGCCGGGGCGCGAAGCTGGTCACCGGCGGCACCGAGAACCACCTGGTGCTGATCGACGTCTCCGGGTACGGGCTGACCGGCCGGCAGGCCGAGCAGGCGCTGCTCGACTCGGGCATCGTCACCAACCGGAACTCCGTCCCGCAGGACCCGAACGGCGCCTGGTACACGTCGGGCATCCGGATCGGGACCCCGGCGCTGACCACCCGGGGCCTGGGCGTGGCCGAGATGGACGCCACCGCCGAGCTGATCCACACCGTGCTCAGCCAGACCGTCTCCGCCTCGAACGCCGACGGCACCCCGTCGAAGGCCAAGTACGTCCTCGACCCGGCGCTGGCCGACAAGGTCAGCCGCCGGGCCACCGACCTCCTGTCGACCTTCCCGCTCTACCCGTCGGTCGACCTGACCTGACCCCGTCCCTCCGCCCCCGCCGAGCATGGAGGCGTGGTGCCCGGAACGGCTGGTTCACGCCGGCCGTTCCCCACCACGAGTCCATGATCGGCGGGGCGAGGGTCAGGCGAGGGGGCGCTTCAGGTGGTAGCGGTGGACCTCGGTGCTGCCCTGGACGTTGTTCACGTCCTCGGCGGCGGAGACCAGCTCCCAGCCGTCCCGGCCGGCGCGGTTGAGGTGGGCGATCGCGGTGTCGCCGTACGCGGTGATGTCGGTGCGGGACCCGTCCGGGCCGTACCAGACGAACGAGACGTGGAAATTGCGTCCCTGCCCCTGGTAACGGCGGACCAACAGTGCGTACTCCCATGCGACCATACGGTCCATTATGGCCGGTGCGTCCGGACGGCGAACGCACGGGGGGTGGCGGAACGGCGACAGTGCGGGGTCAGACCGACGCCGCCGGGGCCGCCGTCCGGGCCAGCTCGTCGGCGATCAGCGCGGCGAGGCGGTCCAGGCCGACGTCGATCTGCTCGCAGGTGACCGCGCTGATCGACAACCGTAACGCGGCCACCGGAGCGGTGTCGTCGTAGAAGTGCGCCATCGGGGTCCACAGTACGCCGTACTCCTGCGCGGAGCGGCGCAGCAGCGCGTCGTCGACGGGGAACGGGACGGTCAGCACCGCGAAGAACCCGCCGGCCGGGACGTTCCAGGACACCGGGGAGGGCGCCGGGAACCGCCGCGTCAGGCCCGCCACCAGGTGGCGCAGGTTGCGGGCGTACGCGGCGCGCTCCCGGACGTTCGCCGCGACCAGGCTGCCCCCGTGGGCGAGCAGCGCGCCCCCGACCACCGCCTGGGCGATCGCCGAGGTGTTCACCGTGACCATGCTCTTGATCTTCGCGAGCTGGTCGGCGAGCGGCCCCACCGTCCCGTCGGAGTCCCGGACCCGCTGGTCGGCCACCAGGTAGCCGACCCGGGCCCCGGGCAGCACGGTCTTGGCGAACGAGCCGAGGTAGACCACCCGCCGGCCGGTGTCCAGGGCCTTGAGCGTCGGCACCCGCTGCGCGCCGTCGGCGTGGAACAGCCCGTACGGGTTGTCCTCGATCAGCAGCAGGTCCTCCTCCGCGGCGAGGTCGAGCAGCCGCCGCCGGTCGGCCAGGTCGATGCTGGTCCCGGAGGGGTTGGCGAAGTCCGGCATCACGTAGCAGGCGCGCGGGCGCAGCCCCTCGGCGCGGGCCCGGCGCACCTGCTCGCGCAGGTCGGCCAGGTCGATCCCGGCCGGGCCACCGGCCACCGGGCGCACCGGCAGGTCCACCAGCCGGGCGGCCCCGGTGAGCCCCACGTACGTCGGGGCGACCGCGAGCAGCACGTCCCGGGGGTCGGCGCGCAGCGCGCGCAGCACCAGCAGCATCGCCTCCTGGCAGCCGACGGTCACCACGATCGACTCCGGGTCGACGGTGATCCGCTCGTCGACGGCGAGGTTGCGGGCCACCAGGTCGTGGATGATCCCCTTGGTCCGGCCGTACTGGAACAGGGTGCGGTGCACCTGGTCCGGGCCGTACCCGAGGTCGTCGACCAGGTGCGCCCGGAAGGTCTCCAGGTGCCGGTGCAGGTCGGCGACGTCGAAGAACTCCTCGTACGGCCGGCCGGCGGCCAGCGACACCGCCGCCGGGTAGCGCTGGGCCACCTCGTTGAGGAAGTTCATCGAGTTCAGCGCCGGATCGTCCACCGCCGGGTGCAGGTCCGCGACGTCCAGGTCCACATCCACGGCCGCCTCCACCGGTCGTCCACCGTCCACGTTCAGCCTCCCGTGATCGTCCGCAGGTCGCGGGCCTCGGCCGGGTCGGCGCACCCGGCGAGGGTGAGCGCGTCGCGCAGCTCGGCGGCGAGCAGCGCGAACGCGGCGTCGGCGCCGGCCCGCCCGGCGACGGCCAGCGCCCACAGCAGCGGCCGGCCGACCAGCACCCCCGACGCGCCGAGCGCCAGGGCGCGCAGCACGTCGACGCCGCCGCTGATCGCCCCGTCGACGAGCACCTCGCACCGGTCGCCGACCGCGGTCAGCACCTCCGGCAGCATGGTGACGGCGGCCGGGGCCGCGTCGAGCTGCCGCCCGCCGTGGTTGGACACCACCACCGCGTCCGCGCCCGCGTCGACGGCGAGCACCGCGTCGCGGGGGTCGAGGATCCCCTTGACCACCAGCGGCAGGTCGGTCTGCCCGCGCAGCCAGCCGATGTCGGACCAGGTCAGGGCGGGGGCGAAGGCGGCGCTGGTGTGCCGGGCCACGGCCGAGGCGCCGGGGGTGCCGGCGTGCGCGAGGTCGTCGCGGCTGCCCGGCAGGTTGGCCGCGCTCACCTGCGGCGGCAGGGCGAAGCCGTTGCGCACGTCGCGCAGCCGGGGCCCGAGGATCGGCACGTCGATGGTGACCATGAGGGCGGTGCAGCCGGCCCGGTGCGCCCGGTCCACCAGTTCCCGCACCATCGCCCGGTCGCGCAGCCAGTAGAGCTGGAACCAGACCGGGCCGCCGGCCGCCGCGATCTCCTCGACGGTGGCGCTGCTCAGGGTGCTCGCCACGTACGGCACCCCGGCCGCGTGGGCCGCCGCCGCGAGCGCCGGCTCGCCGTCGGGGTGCACCAGCCGCTGGTACGCCATCGGCGCCACCGCCACCGGCAGGGCGTGCGGCCGGCCGAGCAGCGGGGCGTCGGTGCGGGGCCGGTCGACGCCGCGCAGCATCCGGGGCAGCACGGCGATCCGGTCCAGCGCGGCCCGGTTCCCCGCGAGAGTGGTCTCGGTGCCGCTGCCGCCGGCCACGAAGTCGTACACCTCGGGCGGGAGGACGTCGCGGGCCAGGGCGGCGAAGTCGGCGAGGCTCGCCGCGAGCGGGACGGGGGCCGGGTCAGCCATCGACGGCGCCCGGATCGGAGGGGAGCACCGGGGCGGTCCCGAGCCGCTCGCGCAGGAACGCGGCGGCCCGGTCCTGGGCCCGCCGGCCCGCGTCGAACGCGCCCGGCATGGCGAAGAACCCGTGGATCATCCCGTCGTAGCGGGCCAGCTCGACCGGCACCCCGGCCTCGCGCAGCCGGGACGCGTACCGCTCCCCCTCGTCGCGCAGCGGGTCGTACTCGGCGGTGACGACCAGGGCCGGCGGCAGGCCGGTCAGGTCCTCGGCGAGCAGCGGCGAGGCGAGCGGGTCCTCGGCCGTGGCGGGGTCGGGCAGGTAGTGCCCCCGGTACCAGGCCACCGAGTGCCGGTTGAACAGCAGCGGGTCCTGCTCGCCGGCCGGCTCGTCCCGCCGACGCTGGTCGGTGTTCGGGTAGACCAGGAGTTGGGCGGCGAGCGCCGGCCCGCCCTCGTCCCGGGCCAGCAGGGTGACCGCGGCGGCGAGGTTGCCACCGGCGCTGTCCCCGCCGACGGCCAACCGGTCCGGGTCGACCCCGAACTCGTCGGCGTGCCCGGCGAGCCGGCGCACGGCGGCGTGGCAGTCGTGCACGGCCGCCGGGAACGGGTGCTCGGGTGCCAGCCGGTAGCCGACGGTCACCACCTGGCAGCCGGCGGCGTTGGCCAGCCGGCGGCAGATCCCGTCGGCGGTGTCGACGCTGCCCAGCGTCCATCCGCCGCCGAAAAAGTAGATCAGCGTGGGCAGCCGGCCCGGCCCGGCCGGCCGGTGCACGCGGATCGGGAGGTCCCCGGCGGGGCCGGGGACGACGTCGTCGCGTACCTCGTGCACCGGCTCGACGTCGCCGCCGCCGGCCCGGATCGCGGCCAGGTCGGCGGCGCGGGCCTCGGCGAGGGACTGGGTGTACAGGGGCGTGACGCCGGCCGCCGCGCGGGCGGCCCGGTACGCGATCACCTGCGGGTCCAGGGGCATGCCGGTCTCCTAACCGCCGGTCGTGACGAACAGCTTGTCGATGCCGCGCAGGAACAGACTGCCGCTGTACACCGGCGTCTGGGTGATCCGCAGCTCGGGGAAGCGGGTGAACAGCCGGGGCAGGGCCAGCCGGCCCTCCAGGCGGGACACCGCCGCGCCGAGGCAGTAGTGCAGGCCGACGCCGAAGGCCAGCGACGGCGGGCCGCCCCGGCGCGGGTCGAAGCGGTCGGGGTCGGGGAAGCGGGCGGGGTCCCGGTTCGCCGCGGCGATCAGCAGCATCACGTTCTCGCCCTCGGCCACCGGGACGCCGTTCAGGACGGTGTCCCGGGGCGCGGCCCGGGCCAGGAAGTGCACGGGGCTCTGCATCCGCAGCACCTCGTCGACGCAGCCCAGGGTCAGCTTGTCGTCGCCGGGCAGGGCGGCGGCCACCTCGGGGTGGTCGAGCAGCAGCGGCAGGCCGTTGCTGAACATGTAGACGGTGGTGACGAAGCTCGCGTTGAACAGGACGATGAGGTTGCTGATCAGCTCGTCCTCGGTGAGGTCCACACCGCCGGAGTCCACCGCCTCGACCAGGCCGCTGACCAGGTCCTCGCTGGGGGTGCGGCGGCGGTCGGCGATCAGCTCCCGGTAGTACGCGCGCAGCTCGGTGGCGGCGGTGTCGGCCTTGGCCAGCCGCTCCGGGGTCGCCCCGGCGACGTCCAGGAAGTCGTCGATCCGCTCGACCCGCTCGCGGTACCAGTCCAGGTCGGTCTCGGGCAGGCCGATGAACTCGGCCATCACCAGCGCCGGGATCGGGTACGCGAAGTCGGCCACGAAGTCGACCTCGGTCCCACCGGCACCGGCCTCGGCCATCCGGTCCAGCAGCCGGTCGGTAATCCGCTCGATCACCGGCTCCAGGGCACCCAGCCGGCGGGGGGTGAACGTCTTGGCGAACACGGCCCGCATCCGGGTGTGGTCCGGCGGGTTGATGAACATCATCGAGGACTCGAAGGTGCGCAGGATCTCGTGCTGCTCCCAGCCCGGCGGCGACTGCTTGTACCACTCGGGGTCGCGCAGCACCTGGCTGACCAGGTCGTATCCCCCGGCGACGGCGGCGACGGTGCTGTGCGCGGCGCGGTTCGGGATCTCGCGGATGGGGCCCAGCTCGTGCAGGGCCGCGTAGAAGGGGTACGGGTCTTGCCGGCCCTGTTCGCTGTACAGGCCGGCCAGCAGCTCTCGGACGTCCACGGTGGTGCTTCCTCCCCAGGAATTTCCAGACGGGGCGGCGGGGGGATCGCCCCCGCCGCCCCGCCGGTGTCACAGACCGAGCAGGCGCAGCGGCACCGCGTCGGCGATCGCCTGGTTGCCCAGGTCGTTCGGGTGGATGTGGTCACCCGAGTCGTACGCCGGGAGCAGCCGGCTCGGCTGCGCCGGGTCGCGCAGCACCTTGTCGAAGTCGAGCACCCCGTCGAACTCCTGGCTGCCGCGCAGGAACGCGTTGACCGCCTGGCGGGTGGCCTCCTTCTCCGGCGTCCACACCCCCGCGACGCCGTGCCCCTCGTACGGGGTCAGGGTGCCCACCAGGCTGGTCAGGCCGCGGGCCTTGACCTGCTGGTTGATCTGCCGCAGCGAGGCGATGATGCTCTCGGCGGAGTCACCGGACATCCAGATGTCGTTGATGCCCAGGTGGGTGACGACGGTCTGCACGCCGGTCTGCGGGAAGACGTCCTCGTTGAGCCGGGCCAGGCCGTTCGGGCCCAACTCGTAGTAGCCGGGGAAGCCGCCCGTGCCGGGCTCCGTGCCCTCGTGGTTGAGCCGGTTGCCGGCCAGGCTGAGGTTGAGCACGCCCGGGGTGCGTACCTCGGGACGGCCGTCGATCAGCCGGTCGGCGAGCAGGTCCGGCCAGCGCTTGTTGGAGTTGACCGAGCTGCCGTTGCCGTCGGCGATCGAGTCGCCGAGGACGACCACCGAGCCGGGGCTCTGCCGCCGCTGCACGTCCACGCCGGACAGGAACATCCAGCAGCAGTCGGGGCGGGTGGTGAAGCCGGTGCCCGCGGCGGAGCCGGTGAGGTCGGTGGCGCCGATGAACGTGGTCTGCCGGGACTGGCCGTGGAAGGTGACCGGCCCGGTCAGCACCGGGAAGTACAGCGTGACGACCAGGTCCTCCTGGTCACCGACCGGGAAGTCGATCGGGTCGCTGAGCAGTTCGGCGCCCCGGTTCATGGTGACCGAGGCGGAGCCGTTGAACTTCAGCTCCCGCACGCTGGCGGCGGTGACGTCCGACAGGTCCGTCGGGGTCGCGGTGTCCGGCCGGGCGACGGTGGCCCGGCCGACCTTCACGGCCTGCTCGCCGTAGACGTTGCTGAGCCGGATGCGCAGCCGGGGGCCACCCACGGTCGTGTGCACGATCATCCGGATGCTGTGGTTGTTCAGGCCGGTGTTGGTCAGGCCGGCCGAGTTGCCCCGGGTCACCGCGGCGGCCCAGCTGCCCGCCCACACGGGGTCGTTGCGGCGCTCCCCGTTGTCCGGGCCTGCGGTCGCCACCACAGCCGGCGCCCCCACGACCAGGGCCGTGGCCACGGCGGCGATCATCTGCCATCTCTTAGGGGCCTTCGTCAATTGCCATCTCTTCGGAGTCGACATTGAACCTCCATGTTGGCCCAGGGTCGTCCACTGACGACAGCTGCCTGGACGATGGTCCAGAAACCTAGCGGCGCCCCTGACAGGCGTCAATCAACCTGATCGACAAGATCAATTGACGTCGAGGTATGGCGGGGCACCGATCGGCCCTGTGCCGGGCGGGCCCGCGCGGCCTAGGCTCGGAGCGGCGGCGGTGCGGTCGTCGAAGCGCCCCGCTGTCGCCGCGTCCTGGCCGTGAGCTGCCCGGACGCCGCTCGCGGCCGATCATCGCGGGTGCCTCGCCGGGTCGCCACCGATCGCCGACGAAAAGCTGATGGGGGCTGGCGATGACTGACGGGTCCGACCGACCGACCACCTACGTCCACGAGGCGCTGGAACTCTTCGCCGGCTTCGGCGACCGGGAGGCGCTGGTCGGCGGTGGACGCCGATACACCTATGTGGACGTCGCAGCCGAGGTGCGCGGCATGGCCGGCGCGCTCGCCCGGGGCGGGGTCCGACCGGGTGCCGCGGTGCTGGTGATGCTCGGCAACGCGGTGGAGGGTCCGCTGCTCCAGCTCGCCCTGCACCTGCTGGGCTGCCGGACGATGTGGATCGCCCCCGTCACCTCCCGGCGGGAGGTCGACGACTTCGTCCGGCTGTCCCGCCCCGAGGCGTTCGTCTACGACGCCCGCACCGGCGACGGGTTGGGCGCGGAGATCGCCGCCGGGCTGGCCGGCGTACCGGTGCTCTGCCTCGGGCCGGGCGGCGCGGGCCCGGACCTGACCGCCGCCGACCGGGACGCGGCGGCCGGGCTGCCCGGCGACGTGCCGGAGCCCGAGTCGTTCCTGCAGACCAGCGGCACCACCGGCACCCCGAAGCTGGTGCACCACCGGGAGAGCTTCTACCGGCAGATCCTCACCCTGGCCGCGGGCTTCCGCGCCGGCGGGGTTCCCCTGCTGCGGCACCTGTCCCACTCGCCGATGTGGCTGGCCAGCGGGCAGATCACCACGCTGGTCAACCTCTTCAGCGGCGGCGTGCTGTTCCTGCGCGCGCAGTGGGACCCGGCGGCTTTCATCGACACCGTCGGCCGGGAGCGGATCAACTCGACGTTCGTCACCCCGCCGATGCTCTACGAGGTGCTGGACCACCCCGACCTGGCCGGGGCGGACTTCTCCGCGATGTTCATGTTCAACGTGGGCGCCGGGCCCGCCGCGCCCGCCCGGCTGCGGCAGGCCATCGCCCGCTTCGGCCCGTGCCTGCGCATCGTGTACGGCCTCAGCGAGGCCGTAGTGATCACCGCCCAGCCGGGGCTGACCGAGGACCCGGAGCACCCCAAGCGGCTGCGCTCCTGCGGCAGGCCGTACGGTGACGTGGCCGTGGAGATCCGCGACGCCGACGGCGCGGCGCTGCCGACGGGCGTCGACGGCGAGGTGTGGGTGCGCACGAAGCTGAGCTTCGTCGGCTACCACGGCCAGCCCGAACTGACCGCCGAGACCCTGGTCGACGGCTGGGTACGGACCCGCGACATCGGCCACCTGGACGCCGACGGGTACCTCTACCTCGTCGACCGGCTCCAGGATCGGATCCTCACCCGGCAGCGGAGCTGGCCGATCTACTCGCGGCCGATCGAGGACGTGCTGGCAGGCCACCCGCAGGTGCGCGCCGCCGCCGTGATCGGGGTGCCCGACGAGGTGGCCGGCGAGCTGCCGCACGCGTACGTGGTGCCGACGCCCGGGGCGACGGTGACCGGGGCGGAGCTGATCGAGCTGGTCACCGCCGAGCTGAGCGAGACGTGGGCGCCCGGCGCGGTGGAGTTCGTCGACGCGCTGCCACTGAACCGCTCGGCGAAGGTGGACAAGCGGGCACTGCGCGAACGGTACGCCGCCGACCGCCCCGCCGATCCCGTCGGCAGCCCGGCGTGACGACCGACGCCGCCCCCGAGCCCACGGTGCAGACCGACACCGGGCGGGATCCGGGGCGGGCCGCCGCCCGGCGGGAGCTGGTCACCCTGGTCGCCGCCGACCTGATCTCCAACCTGGGCAGCCGGATCTCGGTCATCGCCATCCCGTGGCTGGTGCTGACCACCACCGGCAGCCCGGCGAAGATGGGCATCGTCGCGGCGGCGGAGTTCCTGCCGTACATGCTCTCCAGCTCCCTGGCCACGCCGTGGGCCGACCGGTTCGGGGTCCGGCGCACCTCCATCGTGGTGGACGCGGCGAGCGCGGTGGCGATGGCCGTGGTGGCGCTGACCCCGTGGCTCGGCTTCGGGGCGCTGGTCGTCCTGGTCGCGTTCGCCGGCGGGCTGCGCGGCATCGGCGACCGGGTCAAGCACGTGATGTTCCGGCCCGCGGCGCAGCGCGCCGGGGTGGAGCTGATCCGGCTCACCTCCGCCTACGACGGGCTGGCCCGCGCGGTGACCCTGTTCGGGGCGGTGATCGGCGGCCTGCTCATCGGCTGGGTCGGGGTGACCCGGGCCATCTGGATCGACGCGGGCAGCTTCGCGCTCTGCGCCCTGCTGGTCGGGATCCTGGTGCGCCCACCGGCCACCGAGGCGTCGGCCGCGCCCCGGGAGAGCTACTTCCGGGCGCTGCGCACCGGCTTCGCCTACCTGCGCACCGACCGGGTGCTGCTGGCCATGCTGCTGGTGGTCTCCGCGCTGAACATGATGGCCGCGGCCAACACGACCGTGTGGCTCCCGGTCTGGATCCGCGACGTGCTCGGCGACCCCGCCGGCTTCGGCCTGGTGCTCGGCGTTTTCGGCGCCGGGGCGCTGCTGGGCAACGTGGTCTTCACGACGATCGGCCCCCGGCTGCCCCGGACGCTGGTCTTCGCCGTCGGCGCCGCGATGAGCGGCGCCCCCCGGATGCTCACCATGGCCGTCACCGACCACCTGGTGGTGGTGCTGGTGGTGACGTTCCTGTCCGGGATCGGTATCGCCGCGGTCAACCCGCTGCTCGGGGTGACGCTCTACGAACGGGTGCCGGACGCGCTGCAGACCCGGGTGCTCGGCATCGCCGGCTCGCTGGCCTTCGTCGGGCTGCCGATCGGCGGCCTGGTCGGCGGCTGGTCGGTGGCGCTCCTCGGGCTCAAGCCGGCGCTGCTGGTGATGTCGGTGGTGTGCGCGGTGCTGACCGTGGGGCCGTTGCTCGTCGGCCCGCTGCGGGCGGGCCGGTCACGACCTCGGTCGGCCCCGGCGGGCTGAGCGCCGGCCGCGACGCCCGTCCGGGTTCGCCTCTTCCTCGGCAACGAACATGGTGGCGGGACGCCGTCGGCCGGCCAGTTCGGCACGCAGCCGGCCGGCCCTCGGGGCGAGGCCGAACAGGGGCACCCGGATCTCGTACGGCCGCTGGGCTCGGGACTGGCTCCACAGGCCGCTGCGGCTCCATTCCCAGCGGTTCAGTGCCGGCCGGGTGCGGCCCGGGTCGGCCGGTTCCAGCACGAGGATCGGGCTGATCCGGCCGCGTACCTCGGCGACCACCAGGTTGTCCCGGTCGATGGCGAGCGACCCGCCACCGGGACGGGTCAGCACGATCTGTCCCTCGGTCAACAGCAGCGGGAGGCCGATCTGCTGCTGCGCCTGGACGTACCCGGCGACCGCCCCGAGCAGAAGAACCAACAGTTGCGGGGGCGGGCCGACGCCGGCCACGCCGAAGAAGAGGCGGCGCGTCAGCCAGGCGACCGCCATGACGACCAGTACTCCTGCGGCGAGGTACAGCAGCGTCCTGCGACGGGACCGCCGGAACCGCACCTCCCCCGGCGCGCCCACGGTAGTCATGACCCCTGATTGCCGATTCCGCTCGGCGGCAAACGGGTGGCACTGCGGGAAACGGTGGCGCTGGGCCTGGAGGGATGGCGCTGATGTCCACGCGGGCTCCGGCGTCGTCGCAGGTCGGCGGATGGCGGAGGGCGGATGGCGGATGGCGGATGGCACCTGTGGCGGCTCCTTTGCACTGCTGCCCCCGATGCAACGCGCGGGTCACGGCGCCTCCTGCCCTGCGTTAATGCTGGTCCGCGACGTGCAGCGGCCGCGTGGTGCCGGTGTTGCGGTGACGGCAGCAGAGCAAAGGGGGCGGGGAGGCATCACCGGACGGTCGACGGCTACGCCCAGCAACCGCCGCCAGAACCCCGGCTGATTTCCGGCACAGGCCCCAGCCGAGCAGCCCGCCGAGCCACAGGCCGAACGCGGCCGGCACAAGGCTCACGCCGAGGCCGCCGAGCACATTGAATGCCTCGATGGCGGCGTTCCCGCCCCGCTGCTAGCGTGCCGATCATGGCATCGACCCCGACCGAGGCGACCGATCCACACTGCCTGCGTGCCGGGGAGAGCGCCCGGCTGCTGGCCGGTCACCCGTGGCGGCGGTTCGTGGTGCTCGGCGACAGCGTCGCCGAGGGGCTGTGCGAGCCGGTCGACGGGTACCCGGACGTGCAGTGGGCCGACCGGATCGCCGCCGAGTTGGACGCGGCCCGCCCCGGGCTGGCGTACCGGAACCTGGGGCTGCGCGGGCTGCGGGCGCACGAGGTCCGCGCGGCGCAGCTCGGCCCGGCCGTGGAGTTCGACCCGGACCTGGCGCTGGTGGTGTGCGGCGGCAACGACGCGTTCCGCCAGGGGTACGACGCGGACGCCGTCGACGCCGAGCTGGCCGCGATCGTCACCGGCCTCCAGGCGACCGGGGCGGACGTGGTCACGGTGGGCATGTTCGACGTGTCGCACAGCCCGGCGGTGCCCGAGCGGCTGCGGGAGAGCCTGGGCGAGCGGATGCGCCGGCTGTCGGCGCACACCCGGGCGCTGGGCGAGCGGCTGGGCACCCTGCACGTGCACCTGACCGACCACCCGGCGGTGGCCGACCCGGGCCTGTACAGCACCGACGGCCGGCACGGCAGCGCCCGCAGCGACGCCATCGCCGCCGCCGAGACGATCCGCCGCCTCGGCACCCACCTGGCCGCCCGCGGGGAGGCGGACACCCCTTGACCTACGGGATGTCGGCGGTGACCGTCTCCCCCGTCTTGATTCGCAGGAAGTCCGTCGGCACCCGGTCTGCCTCCATGCACCGGGCCGCGCGCCTGGTGGCCGCCGCGGGCTTATCCCCAAGGTGCGGACTGTCCCCGCCCGCCCTTCCCCGTCATGGCACCCGGTCGCGGCTCACTCCCAGCGGCTCACTCCCAGCGGCTCACTCCCAGCGGCTCACTCCCAGTGGAAGTAACGGGCCGCGATACCGCCCAGCGCCACGTCGGCGACGGGCCGTCGCTGCGCGCCGTTCTGGCCCGGCACCGGCCCGACGTGGCCGTCGTCGACGTGCGGCTACCGCCGACCTTCACCGACGAGGGCCTCCAGGCGCGCTGGCCGCCCGGCGACGCCGTACGCCGGGTCGCCTCAGGCGGCACCGCGATGGATCCTGAGGTGATCGCCAAGCTGCCCCCTGCCCGACCACCCACCACCCCCGCGCCCGGCCTGACCGGCCTGACCGGCCTGACCGACGTCGATCATGCACTTATGGCCCTTGGTTCATTCACTTGTGTCCACTTTAGGCGGGTCGCAAGTGCATGATCGACGCCGGTGGGCGGGGCAGGGCGGGCGGGGTGGGGGGCGGGGGGGCGGGGCGGGGCTGTCAGTCGGTGAGGAGGATTCCCGTCAGGAGGACGCCGCGGGCGAGGTTGAGGACGCTCTCGCAGCCGGGGAAGCCGACCCGGGCCAGCGCGCCGGAGCCCTGCCGGCCGAACAGGTAGGGGGCGAGGCTGTACGGGACGTCGGCGGTGACCGTCTCCCCCGTCTCCATCCGGACGAAGTCCATCGGCACCCGGTCGGCCTCCATGTACTCCTGGAGGATGTAGCCGCCCTCGTCGAGGGCGGCGCGCAGGCCCTCCTCCCACGCCTCGGCGGAGGTCTCCTGGCCGAGGAGCACCCCGATGCCGGCGGAGCCGTCGGCGGGCTTGGCGACCAGGTCGTGCTGGTCGGCCAGTGCCCGGGGCAGCTCGGCGGCGGTGAGCGCGCTGGTGCGCGGGACGTACCGGCGGATCAGCGCCTGGTCGGCCTCGGGCAGGGTGTCGAGGTCCTCCCAGAGCCAGGCAAAGTTGATCTTGTTGCCGAGCAGCCAGGCGGCGGAGCTGACGAACATCGGCAGGGTGCCGGCCGCGAGGGCCCCGGCGACGGCGTCCAGGCCGGCGCTGGCGTGGACCCGGTTGGGCACGAAGAGCCGGAACAGGCCGTCCACCGGGGCGCCGCCGACGACGAGCCGGCCCTCCTCGTCCAGGGTCGACAACTTGAGCTGGGCGATGACCAGGTCGATGCCGAAGTGCCGGGCCCGGTCGGCCAACGGGGACAGGATCCTGATGAAGTCGTCCGGGGTCTCCAGGCCGGGGTAGTCCGCGTCGAAGTCCAGCAGCAGCGCCACCCGGGCCCCGTCGGCCAGGCCCAGCTCGTCCCGGATCGCCACGAACCGCTGGTCCAGCAGGGACGGGGCGGGCCGCACCGGCAGCCCGCCGAGGATGCCCTGATCCTGGTAGATCTTCGTGTACCGGTAGACGACCGTGTCGGCGTCGAAGCCGCCGCCGAGGCTGCTGTCGATGTTGTACTCGACGAACTTCGGCACCCCGCCGGAGATCAGCACGTCGGGCCGGTACGCGGCCAGCAGCGCCTCGGACAGTTCCTCGGACTCGTCGAGCAGCCTCGTCTCCTCCGCCGGCACGCCGAGCAGTCGGGTCAGCTCCCCGGCGGTGCGGGCGCGCCGCTGGCAGGACTCCAGGATGAGCTGGGCGAGCCGGTCGCAGACCTCGTTCAGCTCGCGGAAGGCGTCCGCCGGCATGACCGGCGGACGGGCCAGCCGCCACGTCTGGTTGTACGTCGCGCAGCCGTAGAAGACCTCCTTCCAGGCGGCGGCCCCGGCGGCCACCATCGCCGCGCGGGTCGACTCCGGCAGGTCGTTCCACGCCTGGTCCAGCGGCGGCCAGGGGTAGCTCGGGTCGATCATGATCCGTCCTTCATGGTGAGTTGGATGGCGGCGGCGAGCTGCTCGCGGCCGGGCTGCACGGCCCGGTCCAGCGCCGGGGCGAAGGGCAGCACCGCACCGTCGGGGCGGGTGACCCGCCGGGGCGGCGCGAGCAGCCGCACCCGTTCGACCACGGTCGCGATGATCTCCCCGGCGATGCCGCAGGACCGGTTGGAGTCGTCGATGACGACCAGCCGGCCGGTGCGGGCCACGGACTCCGTCAGCCCGTCCCAGTCGAACGGGTAGAGCGTGCGGGGGTCGAAGACCTCCACCGAGACCTGCCCGGCCAGCTCCTCTGCGACGGCGAGCGCGTCGTGCACCAGGTGCCCGACCGCGACCACGGTGACGTCGTCGCCGGCCCGGTGCACCCGGCCCCGGCCGATCGGCACCGGGACCAGGGTGGCGAAGTCCACGTCGGCCCGGACGTCCATCGCCCCGGCCGGGGCGAACAGCACCACCGGGTCGACGTGCCGGATCGCCGAGACCAGCAGCCCGTACGCGTCGGCCGGGGTGGCCGGGACGAGGGTGGTCACCCCGACGTGGGCGAACAGACTGTACGGGTGGTCGGAGTGCTGCCCCGCCCACCCGGTCCGCGAGCCGGAGCCCGGAACCAGGTAGGTGACCGGCACCGCGCACTGCCCGCCCGTCATCAGCGGGAACTTGTGCGCGTGGTTGACGATCTGCTCGAAGACCAGGAACAGCAGGGACGGGATCTGGAACTCCACCACCGGGCGCAGCCCGGCCAGGGCCGCCCCGGTGGCGAAGCTGGTGAACGCCTGCTCCGACAGCGGGGTGTCCAGCACCCGCTCCGGCCCGAACCTCTTCAGCAGCCCGGCGGTGACGTTCGAGGCGGCCACCCGGATGTCCTCGCCGAGCAGGAAGACCGACTCGTCGCGGGCCATCTCGTCGGCGAGCGCCCGGGTGAGCGCCTTGCGGTACGACAGCCGTGGCATCAGCCACCTCCCGTCCGGGCGACCAGCCCGCTGGCGTACAGGTGCTCCAGCGCGCCGGCCGGGTCGGGCTCGGGGCTGGCCAGGGCGAACTCCACCGCCGCGTCGAGGGTGGCCTCGACCTCGGCGTCGACGGCGGCCCGGTCGGCGGCGACCAGCCGTCCGCCCTGGATCTCGACGGGGTCCCGGGACCGGCCCCGGGCCACCTCCTCGGGCGGGCGGTAGTCGAGGCGTACCGCGTGCTCGAAGGTGTGGTGGGCGTCGAAGCGGTAGGTGCGGGCCTCGATCAGCTCCGGCCCGCCGCCGGCGCGCATC